>JAJPZC010000043.1 GCA_021204585.1 Clostridia bacterium | reverse complement strand
TACGCCTTGCGCCAGCGTGTGTTCCAGGACGCACGCATTATGGCAGTCTTCATGCGCCGCTCCTCCGCTTCGGCGTCCAGGTCGGACGCAGGCTGCAGAAATGAGTCCATATGCTCTTTTGCCACTGCCCGGAAGGGGTTGTTCTTGGAGATGTACGTATAGATGCAGCGCCACTTGGGGTAGCTTAAGGCGTCCCGCATGGCATACTCACGGCGGTACAAACAGATGCGTGCAAAGGTTCCCTTGCTGCGCTTTTGCAGCGAATCCCAGTCCTCCGGGGTGAAGACATCCTCCAGGGCATACATGGCGGCATGAAGCTCCTTTATCTCCCGCACGGGAAGACGGGGTGCGGAAAAGCCGTTGTGGCATGCGTAATACATCTCAAGGTGCATGTGGCGGAGAGATGCCTGTGAGGGCGCTGCAGCGGCCTCTGCCTTCCAGTGCGCATCCTTCATGAGCGCATCCACAGCATTGGATATCTTTTTCTCGTCCATTCTAACTGTCCCCCTTTGCTCCGGTGGCCGGAACTGCATTGACCAGGGTAGCTTTTGCAAAAGCTCCGTGGATTCCCATGCTGACATTATACGCCAAAAGGCGCTTGCTGTACAAGGCGCTATTGTTAGAATCATTTTACATCCCAAAACATGCAAAAGTTCTGTTTTACGCATATATACTGGCATTTTGTAAAAAAAGCAAAAAAATTAAGACCGTAGTATTTTACGGTCTTTTTTGCTGGTGGACGGGCAGGGACTTGCACCCTGGTCTTACATGGTTTGTCTGGGCTTTCTACATACTTATTCCGCCTATGGTCTTAGCCCTTGGAGCCGGCGAACGGGCCCGTTTGGGAGCATGCCTCTTGATACTATTCCCGGGCGTTGGGCAGCGCGCCGGGGAAAGTTACCCGTTTAGATGACGCCACATCCCCGCAAGCGGGATACGGGGTGCGACGGACAGCCGTCAGGCTGCGCAGGCGAGGCTTGCCGTTCTGAAGGAAGGGAAAGCCACCGTCTTGGATTCAGTAGAATCTGCGTTTAAATTTAGGGTTCCGTTTTTACAAGGCCGGACACTTGGTATGCTTTTCCCATTCTCCGCACGCAATCGAATCTGTAACTCGCCCATATGAAGAATGGCTCTTGCGCCGCCCCTCTCATTCCCTGCTGCCTTGCTGTGGGCATCCGGTCTCAGGGTACGGGCCCTTGGGGCCGCCTGGACGGGCTTATGAGGCCGCCTTTTGGGCGGGACCCGGGGGTCGCTTCAAGCTCATACAGTATACAGGCAAAACTGTCAAAAAGCAAGCAGGCAAAAGCAATTTCATTGACTTTTCTGAGGAAAAGTCTTAAAGTTTAGGCGTGATATATACGGTTACTTTTAATCCTTCCCTGGATTATTACGTCAATGTGAACAATGTCCGTGTGGGCATGGTCAACAGAACCATTGGAGAGCGCCTGGAAGTGGGCGGAAAGGGCATCAACATTTCCCTCGCTCTAAGAGAGCTGGATGAAGATACGAAGGCTTTGGGGTTCGTTGCCGGCTTTACCGGAAATTACATCAAGGACAAGATCAAAGAGCTTGGCCTGGACTGTGATTTCATTGAGGTCCAGGGATTAACCCGTATAAATGTAAAGATCAGAAGCAACAACGAGACGGACATAAACGGCACCGGTGCGCATGTTACGGATGAAGACGTCGCCAAGATGGCGCGGAAGCTCAAGAAAGAGATCCAGCCGGGAGACTGGCTTGTGGTCTCGGGGAGCGTGCCCCCTTCCCTTTCGGACACCGCATACGCAGACCTCTTCAGAAGGCTTAAGGGCGTGAAGGACGTAAAAATTGTCATAGACGCCTGCGGAAAGCTCCTTACCAACACTTTGCCGTACCATCCGTTCTTAATCAAGCCCAACATATATGAGCTGTGCGAGATCTTCGGATACAAGTACATACCCTCGGACCTGGAGGAGCTGTTTGCGTGCGCAAGGAAGCTGCAGAAAGAGGGGGCAAGGAACGTAATCGTATCAATGGGCTCCGGCGGAGCCATCATGGTCACGGAGACCATGCAGTCCCTCTACATCCGGGCCGCCAAAGGGCAGCTTGTAAACTCCGTAGGGGCCGGGGACTCAATGATAGCCGGCTTCATACATGAGTATCTGAGGTCCGGGAACTACTTCTCCTCCCTCAACTACGCCACGGCCGCAGGAAGCGCCTGCGCCTTCACAAAGAACCTCGCTACGAAAGCACAGATAGAGTACATAGAGTCATTGATGTTATGATCACCAATCTGGACCACCTTCAAGTTACGTTATATGAAAATTTAAGCAGGGAAGAAGCCCACAGGGAGATAAGAAAAACCCTTGCCAGAAAGCTTGGGTATGAGCCGGATATACGCTTGACAGAGAACGGCAAGCCGTACATTCCGGACAATCCCCTGTACTTCTCCGTATCCCACAGCCAGAACAAGACCGTCCTGGCCATATCCGATGCCCCCGTGGGAATAGACATGGAGATCTTTCCCACCGGGAAGCCATACACGCACACCTTGAGGCACCTGACGGAGCGCGAGAGGGCCGAGATACAGTCGGAGCGCGGTTTCTACACCCACTGGACGGTGAAGGAGGCGTACATCAAGATGATGGGCTCAACGCTTGCTGCCATGTACAAGGACCTGGAGTACGTGGGCGGCGTCCTTTATTACAAGGGCGAAGCCGTAGGCGGGCAGAGATACCAGCAGACAACGGAGCACGGCGTCCTGACCATCTACATGCCGTACAGGGGCCTTTGAAGGGGATTATGATATGAAGTGCTTTGTAATTGCCATGGAGTGCGAGGCTGTGCCCGTCATAGAGGCCATGGAGAACATACAGCGGGATGAAAGCCTGCTGGGATTCCATCTGGTGCAGGGTGAGATTGCAGGCGAGAAGCTGTATGTGCTGGTGTCCGGCATAGGCAAAGTGAACGCCGGCAGGGCCACGCAGTATGCCGTCTCCGTCCTTGGCGCCACTGCCATTATTAATATAGGCGTTGCAGGCGGTCTGAAGGCCGGCATGCACGTGGCAGAGATTTACGGAGTCTCCGCTGCGGTGCAGTATGACTTTGACCTCGTACAGATAAACCATACGCCAATGGGCACTCTCAATGAGTGCGAAGAGCCCCTCCTCCCGCTGGACACAACGGAGCTGTACCCCTTAGAGATTGTAGGCTCCGGGGACAGGTTCAATGATGACCCCGCAGACTTCCGTCTGCTGACGCAGACCCTGGGGGCTGGCATCAGGGACATGGAGCTTGCGGCGGTGAAGCAGGTGTGCATGCACTGCGGAGTTTCATGCTACTCCTTCAAGGTCATTTCAGACGTTGCCGGGGGAGAAGAGAGCACTCCGGACCAGTATATGAGAAACCAGGCGCTGTGCTTTGACACAGAGCGCAGAGAGATACGGAACATCGTTGCGGCCTGCAGATAAGGATGGCGCAGAAAGCCCGCCAAAAGGGGCGTATTTCAAGCATATGCGCATATGAATGCAGAATTGCAGGGGGACGGACATGAAGCCTCTGGGCGGCGGATGGGATGAGCTCCTTTCACCCCTCTTCCAGGATGAGAGATATACAAAGATACATAACTTCCTCCTCACGGAGTACAGGACGAAGGTCATATACCCGAACGCATATGACCTCTACAACTGTTTCCGCTATACGCCTGTAAAGGACCTCAAGATGGTCCTTTTAGGGCAGGACCCGTACCATGAGCCGGGACAGGCGCACGGCCTGTGCTTTTCCGTTCTGCCCGGCGTGAAGCTGCCTCCCTCTTTGCAGAACATCTTCAAGGAGATCCATGATGACCTCGGCATCACGGAGCCGGACTGCGGAGACCTCACGAAGTGGGCAAAGCAGGGCGTGCTCCTCCTCAACACAACCTTGACGGTCCGTGAGCACCAGGCCAACTCCCACTCCAAGTGCGGCTGGAGCTGGTTTACGGACAGCGTCATAAAGCTCATCTCGGAGAACACAGAGAACACCGTGTTCCTTCTCTGGGGCGGCAACGCAAGGTCCAAGGCGCCGCTCATAGATGCCTCAAAGCATCTCATACTGCAGACTGTGCATCCCTCTCCCCTGTCCGCGTACAACGGGTTCTTCGGATGCAAACACTTCTCCAAGACCAACGCATACCTCTTGCAGCACGGCAAGAGGCCTATAGACTGGGACCTGAATGACTAGACTAATCCAACCAAAGAAAACCAACTGCCGCCCGTCTGTGGCGGCTTTAGATACAAACTCTTATAGACAGAAGGTATTGGCATTATGAAATACGCTGTTGTACTCGGAGACGGGATGGCAGACTGGAAGATAAAGGAGCTGGGGGACAAGACTTGCCTTGAGGCAGCAAAGACCCCCTGCATGGACGGGCTTGCTCCGCATGCGGAGATAGGCCTTTGCAAGACGGTGCCGGACGGCATGAAGCCCGGCTCAGACGTTGCAAACATGTCCGTCATGGGTTTCAACCCCACACTGTTCTACACTGGCCGCTCACCCCTGGAGGCTGTGTCCATGGGCATAAAGCTCAAGGACACGGACGTTACCATACGCACCAACGTGGTTACCCTTTCGGATGATGAGCCGTATGAAAGTAAGACCATGGTGGACTATTCCTCCGGAGAGATATCCACGGAAGAGGCCGGAGAGCTCATTGCATACCTCAAGACCTTCTTCGATGATGACACCTTTACCCTCTACCCCGGCGTCTCATACAGGCACTGCATGGTAGTGAACAACGGGCCTAAGGGCTGTGACCTCACTCCCCCTCATGACATCTCGGACAGAAAGATAACGGAGTATCTTCCCAAGGGGCCCAATGCAGACGTGTACCTGGCCATGATGAAGCGCAGCTATGAGCTCTTAAAAGACCACCCTATCAACAAGAAGCGCATTGCAGAGGGCAAGAACCCTGCCAACTCCATCTGGTTCTGGGGCGAGGGCACAAAGCCCGGCATGGAGTCATTTGAAAAGCTGCACGGACTCAAGGGCGGCGTCATTTCCGCCGTGGATCTTGTAAAGGGCATAGGCCTCTTAGCCGGCATGGAGCTTATAGACGTCCCGGGCATCACAGGCAACTATGACACCAACTTCCAGGGCAAGGCAGACTATGCCGTAGACGCTCTCCTTGGCGGCCTGGACTTCGTATACATCCACATGGAAGGCCCGGATGAGTGCGGCCACCACGGAGACCCCTCCCACAAGGTGTTCTCTATAGAGGAAATAGACGGGAAAGTGGTTAAGACCCTCGTGGACCGCCTCTCTGCCGCCGGCGAAGACTTCGCCATCCTCGTATGCCCGGACCATCCCACTCCCTGCGCCTGCAAGACGCACGTGGCAGACCCCATCCCCTACCTCATTTACACCAACGTTAAAGACCTCGGCAACGGCGCCTCCCGCTACACGGAAGATGACGCACAGAAGACAGGGCTCTACCTCCCCAACGGATATGAGCTCATGGCCCGCCTGCTGGCCGTAAAGTAACAGGCCGCATAACGGCCCGGAACAGTCCGGAACGGCCCCGGCAAGAATAAGACCCGCACGGCGCCGCTTCATGAAAGACTTGGACGGCGCTGTTGTATAGACAAAGACAATGATACGGAGGAAAATGCATGTCCAGCTTTGACAACTTAAGGATAGTAGACAACTTCTACCAGACGTCCCTTTACTTCCCCATGCCCACAGTGGTTATAAGCACCCTCACGAAGGACGGCTCCACATCCCTCGGCCCGTACTCCCTCGTACAGCCGTACTACGTGGCCGGCAAGGGATACTACGCAATGCTTCTGCAGTGCCGCAACTCTTCCAACACTGCGCAAAACATTTTGCGCTCCGGCAAGTGCGCATTAAACTTTGTGGATGACAACCCCAAAACATTCAAGGAGTGCGTGAAGCTCTCCTGGCCCGGAGACAAGCCTGAGGACAAGATGCCCCAGTGCAAGTTCCGCCTGGAGACCAGCCAGATTGAGGAAGAGACCGGCGAGAAGCGACCCATGGTGCTTGCTGACGCCATCGAGGTCATAGAGTGCACCTGGATGCGTGAGCTTGACGGAGCCGCAGGCGACAAGCCCATTGATGAGCTGGACAACTCCGAAGACATATCCGGCTACCAGCCTCCCTACCACGACTTCAACGGCATTACGTCTGAGTTCGGCGCCCACTTCATTCTGCGCATAGACCGCATCCTCATGAAGCACAAATATGCCCAGGCCATAATAGACGGCGTGCAGGCCAAGGACTTCCCTCCCCTTCCCGTGGACTACGGCTACCGTGACA
>JAJPZC010000119.1:2455-6416 GCA_021204585.1 Clostridia bacterium | reverse complement strand
ACATATATGCGCAAACGGCGCATGCAGAGGATATATGCAGGACAGCATGATTTCAAAACTCAAGACCATCTATGACAGATACCATGACCTGTCCGCAAAGCTTACGCAGCCGGATGTGGTGGCAGACTCCGCCCTGTTTGCAAAGACTGCGAAGGAGGCCTCGGACTGCGAGGAGGCCGCAGGGAAGTACGAAGAGTACATGGACATGGAGCGGCAGATGAACGAGGCCGCAGCGGAGGCGCAGGGGGAAGAGGACCCCGAGATGAAGGCCATGTTCGAGGATGAGGCCTTCGCCTGCAGGAAGAACCTGGAGAAGATCCGCGAGGACATAAAGATCCTGCTTCTTCCCAAGGACAAGAACGATGAAAGGAACTGCATCCTTGAAATCCGCGGCGGAGCCGGCGGGGATGAGGCGGCACTGTTCGCAGCCGACCTCTACAAGATGTACATGTACTACTGTGAGCGCCACAGACTGAAGTACGAGGTCGTGGATATAAACGAGACGGAGCTTGGCGGCATAAAGGAGCTGGTGCTTTCCATTAGCGGCAAGGGCGCATACAAGCTTTTAAAGTTCGAGTCCGGCGTGCACCGCGTGCAGCGTGTCCCCGAGACCGAGTCCCAGGGCCGCATACACACCTCAACGGTAACCGTAGCCGTCCTGCCGGAGGCGGAGGACGTGGACGTGGAGATAAAGGACGAGGACATCCGTGTGGACGTGTTCCGTTCATCCGGAGCCGGCGGGCAGAAGGTCAACAAGACCGAGACCGCCATCCGCATAACACACTTCCCCACAGGCATAGTGGTCTCCTGCCAGGATGAGCGCTCCCAGCTCAAGAACAAGGACAAGGCCTTCAAGGTGCTCCGTTCCCGTCTCTACGATTACTACAGCACCAAGAGCCAGAGCGAGTACGCCGCCAACCGCAAGAGCCTTGTGGGGCGCGGAGACCGCAGTGAGCGCATCCGCACGTACAACTTTCCCCAGGGGCGCGTCACGGACCACCGCATAGGCCTGTCCCTCTACACTCTGGACTCCTTCATGATGGGCGACATGGATGAGATGATAGAGGCTCTCACCGTCGCAGAGCGCGAGGCCCTCCTCGCCGCCGAGGATGAGCAGTAACCCCTCAAAACGCCCCGCATATAACGGTTTAAACGGACTCTCAGCCTATCCCGGAGCCCTTTTTTGCTGTCCACAGAACAGGCACCGTCTGTGCCCGGAACACCCCGCAAAAGGCCTATTTAGCAGGGAAATGTCAGTTTGCAAAAATGGCTGTATATATGAACACTTTTGGTATTGCGCAGATTTAGATATGGGCTGAACTTTGCTATTGCGCACTATAATGGTGTAAGAAAAGACCCTGCAGTGCAGGGCCTCTGTAAGGGCTGGGAAATGATGTTGGACAATATTAGTGTTGCATGGGTAACTTATAAGCACATGGTCATGTAGATGGGTATATGTATGATGCCGTCCTCTGTAACTGACAGGTTTTTTGAACTAATGACATAGCTGGTCCCAATTGAATCCTTGAACTTTTCCCGGAAACGATCAAACGATACGGTTGTGTATTTTTTGCCGGACTTTACCTCTAGAGGGGAGATTTTTCCAGGATTGTTGCGATCCGGTATAAGGAAATCAATCTCTGTATCGTTTTTATGTTTCTTTTCATTATATTCGGTGTAGAAAAACAGCTTATAGCCTTTTGCGACAAGCATCTGCGCTGCAACGTTTTCAAAGAACATGCCCTCGTTCATGGAGAGTGTTCCCCTGTAAATCTTTTGATACAACTCGTTACTTGCGATGACATTTTCATCAATTGCACGTGTGACCAGCAGCCCGGTATCTCCCATATAGCATTTAATAGAGCTTCTGGTTTCATTTATTGCCAAACCGAACCGAGGATTTTCAGCGCGGAAGCATTCATTGCATATCATGGAATTCCCAAGCCAAAAGAATGTATCTGCATACTGGTCAATTCCTGTTCCTTGACTAATATCGCTTAAAACGACTCTCTTCTCGTGTTTAGACAGAAACCCTGGGATTTGATCGAAGATGGATGCAACTTTTGATTTGTAGCGTTGATTGATTGTAAAAATATCCTTGCGGTATAAGCTGATAATACCTCTTTTAGCCTCGTCCGCAGCCTCATAGTCAAGATTGCCATCAAGAAATGCCACTACAGCTTGAGGCATCCCCCCTGTCAGCAAATACTGCTTGAACAAGTGTATGGCCTTATTATGCAGCCCCCGTTCCAGCGGGATGCGCTGTTCAAAACAGGTGTGAATGTATTCCACAAGCATATCCGAATTGCATGCAAGGCAAAATTCCTCGAAATCCAGGGGATACATTTTGACGTCATGCTCTTCAGAAGGTATGACAATGTTCTTGACATTCTCTTGTATAGAGATAAGAGATCCTGTTTCAATGTAATCATACCTGCCATCCGCCACCAGATACTTAATAAGTTCCCTTGCAACAGGATATTCCTGGACCTCATCAAAAACTATGACAGAGTCTCTTACATACAGTCTGGTGTTGCATTCAATAGACAGCAGCATGAAAAAATCATTGAGATTTGCCCTATGATTTTCAAAGACTTGTATTATTCGTGACTCTACATGTGCAAAGTCAATAATAATGCAAGACTTGTATTCATTCTTAGCAAACTCAGTAACAACAGTGGTTTTCCCAACACGTCTTGCGCCTTCGATAAGCAAAGCACTCTTTCCGTTGCTGTTCTGTTTCCACGCAAGCAGCTTGTCGTATATCTTTCTTTTGAGGATCATAGTGATAGCCTTATATTACCGCCTGTAAATTTACTTAAGTATATCACTGTTTTTTCTAAAACGCAAGATAAAAAAGCAGCTAAATTTGCTATTGCGCCGGTTTAGATATGGTCTGAACTTTGCTATTGCGCACTATAACGGCACAATAAAAGACCCTGCAGCGCAGGGCCTCTGTAATATCATATGCAGTTTGCTCTGTGGCCGTATGCGGTTACCACTTGAGGGTGGTGGGGTTGAAGCCGAAGACCTGCACAAGCTCCAGTTCGGGGGAGCTTGCTATGTCCTTGGGAAGGACCAGGCAGCCGCCGTTGGGGTCTAAGTTTATGCCCTGCTGCATGTATGAGTACCATACGAGGTGGGCGCACTGGGTGCCGTGCTCCATGCTGTTCTTCTTGGAGAAAATGCCCACAAGGGCATTGTACTCTGTGCCGGCAAGGGACTCCGCAAGGGTTGCGGCGGCTGCGCAGACGGAGTCATCTGCCTTGGGGCGCAGGACCATGAAGTTTATGCGGCTTGTGAAGTATGTTATGGAGCCTGCGTAGGTGGGAGTGCCGTACGCCATGGCCTGCATGGCTTTGCCGCTGGCTGTAACTATGCCGCAGTGGCCCATCTTCCAGCCCATGATGTGAGTGGAGGAGGAGACCAGAATGTCCCCGGCCTCCAGGTATATGTTGGTCATGTAGTTGTTGTTGGCTAAAAAGTCCGTGCAGACGAGGGGGATGTCGAACTTGTCATGCTCCACTTCAAACGCCGTGAAGTAGTCCTTCTGGATGGCAAGCATCTTGTCCTTTCCGGAGGAGCCGTGCGCGAGGGCCCTGTCCACTCCGATCTTTGCCACGCCTGTCTGCTCATACAGGGTCTCGTAGTCTTCGTCCGTGAGCTCCTCGCCGTCCTTGAGGTACTTGTCCATGATGGCACCTATGTCCACCTCATCATAGTCCGGGTGCCACACGCAGGCGGTGTTGTCCACGTGCATGAAGGTAATCCAGCCAACGAAGAGGAATGCAAGGATCAAGAAGATGAAGCAGCCCACGACAATAAGCGCAATGACTCCTTTCGTGATCTTGCGCCGTCTTGCCTTAACAGCCTCAGAGCCGTCTTCCGGCTCCGGGTCTTCCAGATTGTTGTAGTCTTCGTCTTCCATATGGTTCGTTGCAGCCTGCCCGCAGGGCCGGGG
>JAJPZC010000119.1:0-2355 GCA_021204585.1 Clostridia bacterium | reverse complement strand
GGCCTGTTTCATCCTCCAGCCCTTTTAGCCCCAGATATGTCTCAAACAGAGCCTCGTATATGTCATCCAGGCCCAGGTATTTTAGCATTGCCGGGATGGCGTTCACGCCTTTTTCCGGGGTGGAGCCGTGCGCAGCCTTTCCTGTGGAGATAACGGCACCGGTGGCCGCATTGTACTCAAGCCCCAAGGCCTGCAGCTTTTCTTCATCCAGAGGGGCGTACGCCTCGCATCTTGCGCACACCATATTGGCGGCCGTGCCGCCGAAGAACGCTCTGAAGCGCTCCGTTGCGCCGGGAACGGCAAAAGAGGCCTGTATCTGCAGGATGCCCTTTTCTGCGTATATTACGGGGAAGTCTGCATCCGGGGAGATGCCCTCATCCGGCATGTGGGCGTGGTCCGTGTAGTACTCTATGCACTTCCAGCCCGTCTCCTCATTGCAGCCTGCTATGAGCTTTATCCTGCGCCTCGGAACAAAGCCTTCATCCTTTAAGGCCTTCATGGCGTGGAGGACTATGACGGCGGGGCCTTTGTCATCCATGGTGCCCCTGCCCCAGATTCTTTCTGCGGCCTCGTCTATCTCTCCCCCGAAGGGGTCATGCGTCCAGCCTACGCCTGCAGGAACCTCGTCCATGTGAACGAGGATCGCAAAGTCCTCTCCGGTGCCCCATGAAACCTCGCCGGCATAGCCGTCCAGGTCCCACGTGGAAAAGCCGAACTCCTTTGCTCTGCCAAGGTAGAAGTCCAGGGACTCCCTGGCGCCTATGCCGAAGGGGGCGTCCCTTCCCATGTCCGGGGCGGAGAGTGAGGAGTCATGCTTCACTATCTCGGATATGTCATGAATTATGGCCTCAAGCGAAGATTTCATATACCGCTCCTCTGAATTTTTTCCAAAAACATTATACAACGAATCAAAAGTATGTTACAATTGTTTTCAGAGACTATTTTGGTGAAAAGAAATGCCGGCAAGAAAGCATGTAGACTATGAAAAGGTGGTCGGAAAGGTCATCAAATACGTGAAGTGGGTGCTCATAGGGCTCCTGGCCGTCACGATCATGCTGGTCATGGCATCCGCCGTGAACACGTACATCGACTTTGACCTTGCGCCGAAAGTGGCCATCCTGGTCTCCGTGGCCCTGGCCTGCATCGCCCTCATCATCCTTGAGTGCATAAGCATGTACCTCGTGAAGGACTTCAAGTTCAAGATGGTCTTCTTCGCCTTCGAGTGCCTCATAATGGTGGTCCTTGGCATCCTTACGGGCAGCGTTTTAGGAGTCGTGCTCTTTTGCATAGTGCTCACGGAGTGCTACATGACCCTTGAAAAGCAGGTGGACAAGTTCATCTGCTTCATCTGCTCCATCGCATTCTACATAATCTCATACGTCATAGGCTGGGTCATCGTGAACAGGGGCACGCCCACATCGGACAGCGTCCTCATAATCCTCTCCGGATGCCTGTACGGCCTCATAGCCCTCCTTCTGGACTACCTCATCGTAGACTTCCTCATGTACATGAACAAGAGGAACATAGAGCTCCGCCGCGCCTTAAAGGAGGCGGAGGACTCCAAGGCAGAGCTCCGCACGGCATATGCGAAGCTTGCGGAGTCATCGGTGTACGAGGAGCGCAACCGCATAGCCCGCGACATCCATGACAATGCCGGCCATTCCATCACGGCCGTCATAATGCAGACGGAGGCGGCCAAGGTCAACATGGACACGGACCCGGAGCTTGCAAAGCGCAGCATAATAGCGGCCAACATCCAGGCCAAGAACGCCCTGGACCAGATGCGTGCCAGCGTCCATCTCCTTGCCGGGCGCGATGAGCTTATCTCGCTCAAGACAGACATAGAGCATATAATAGTGGATACGGAGGGCAGCACGGACATCAAGATCCGCTCAGATCTGGATGACGTCGAAGTCCCGGACAACATATTCCGCTACGTATCCAACACCGTCAAGGAGTGCCTCACGAACGGCCTCCGCCACGGTGGGGCAACAGCTTTCTACGTTGAGTTGAAGCAGGAGGGAAACAGCCTCCATCTTCTCATCTCGGACAACGGCTCCGGCATCCCGGAGGGCTCCATCCAGGAGGGGTACGGCCTCAGGGGCATACGTGAGTATGCCATATACCTCGGCGGCACCTGCACATTCACCTCCGAAGAGGATGAAGGCTTCGAGACAGACATCCTTCTGCCTCTTCCGCAGTCCGCCCCTTCGCCGGCCCCTGCGGTGCCCGCACAAGTTCCCGCGGCATCTCCGGCTGCAGCCCCTGCGGCAACCTCTGCTGCTGCTGCAGCAGCATCCTCTGCGGCACCTACAGCCCCTGCGGCTTCAGCTACAGCTGTTAAAGATTCCACGG
>JAJPZC010000199.1 GCA_021204585.1 Clostridia bacterium | reverse complement strand
TGTTTGTACTAATTTCCAAAAGGCCTTGACTTTTCTCCTCCGGGGGCGTACACTTTAGTGTGTACAAGAGCAATGATGCAGTATGCACCGTGGGGAATGGGTATGAACAAGACAGACAGCGCTAAATACATGGAGGAGTTCACCTCCAGGACCAGGATGCTGGTCGGGGATGAGGGCCTGTACAAGCTGGCGTTTGCGCGCGTTGCGGTGTTCGGCGCAGGCGGCGTCGGAAGCGCCGTCATAGGAGGCCTTGCCAGGGCAGGAGTTGGCACCATCATAATAATGGACGGGGACAAGGTCACCGCATCCAACATGAACCGCCAGATACTGTACTCCATGGAAGACGTAGGCCGCTACAAGGCAGAGGCCGCCGTGGATCACATACAGGCTGTCAACCCCTGGTGCAGGGTCATAAACATGAACACCTTCTTCCGTCCCGGGGACGAGTTCCCCTTTGACTCCTCCGTATACGTTGTGGATGCCGTGGATGACGTCAAGGCCAAGGTGTACATAGCCAAGTGCTGCAAGGAAAAGGGCTGCCGTGAGATAGCCGCCATGGGCGCCGGCAACAAGCTGGACCCCACCAAGTTCCGTGTGGCGGACATATACGAGACCAGGATCTGCCCCCTTGCGAAGGTAATGCGCAAGGAGTACAAAGAGGCCGGAATAGAGAGCCTCAAGGTAGTATACTCCACGGAGGAGCCCCAGCAGATGGCTCCCGGCCAGAAGGCCGTAGGCTCCATAAGCTTCATACCGCCCGTAATGGGCTATGTAATAGCCTCTGAGGTCGTAAAGGACATCCTCGCCGCAGACCTGCCGCAGGAAGATTAGCGCCTGCAGCTGTTTCGCACACAACAACAGAATATACCTCCGAGTGAAGGGTTATCCATAAAGAAAGGGCATGCCATTTTGCGGCATGTCCCTTCTTTATGATATTCAAACAAGACTGGGATTAGCAGTTTAAGTGCGCATATGTGCGCTCCAAGGGCCATATGAAGCCCGCTGTGGCCTGTGGCCTGCGGTCTGCGGCCAGCGCGGGGTCACTCGTACACGCTGCGCTTTAAGATGCCCACGTAGGGCAGGTTGCGGTACTTCTCGTTGTAGTCCAGGCCGTAGCCTACGATGAACTCGTTCTCTATTATGAAGCCGTTGTAGTCGGAGGCTATGTCGTACTCACGGCGCTCCACTTTGTCGAAGAGTGTCACTATCTTGACGGACGCAGCATTGCGCTCCACTAAAAGCGCCTTGAGGTTTGCGAGGGTGAAGCCGCTGTCTATGATGTCCTCCACTATGATGACGTCACGGCCTGTCACGTCCTTGTCCAGGTCCTTCTTTATGTTGAGCTTACCGGAGGAAACGGCGCCGGAGCCGTATGAGGACACCGCCATGAAGTCCAGCTCCACAGGCATTGTAAGGTGCCGTATGAAGTCTGCGTACATTATTATGCTGCCCTTGAGGATGCCCACGACAAGAGGCGTCTTGCCCTGGTAGTCCCTGTCCACCTGCTCCGCAAGCTCCTTGACGCGCTTGCGCAGCTGCTCTTCCGTAAACATTATACGCTCACAGTCCGGATGCATTTCCATCTTCAGTTCTCCTTAGGCTGCGGCCCCTTGTGGCCGCTGTATTTGAAGCGCCCCTTGGACGCCCCGGTTGCGTTTTAAGTGATGTACGTGTATGCCGTTTGCGGCAAAGGCACCCTGTGGGCGCCTTAGAAGTTGGAGCCGTCCCAGCCCCAGTCTGCGATGCCCTGGTACGTGACGTATATGTTCTGACCGTCTATTCCGAGGGTCTCTGAAAGGATGTCACAGACGGCGCCCGTCATGCGGTTGCAGTCTGCAGAGGAAAGGCGTCCGTACACCTTTATGCCCACATAGGCGCCGTCCTCCAGCTTGTCCCCTGCAAACCACAGGTCATACCCGTCCTGGATGCCAACCATGAGATAGCTCTCCGTCTTGTGCAGGATGGATATCTTGGAGCCGAACTTCTTCTTGAGGTCTTCCTTTTGTGCGTCCGTGATCTTCTTGGACAGCTTGCAGTCTATAAACGGCATATGCGCTCTCCTTTGCCCTCTGCCGGGCTTTTTGTTTCCATGATAGTTTGGATATATCTCCGTCCGTTTGCGTTTCCTGCGGCTCTCTGGTGGCCATACGGGCGCATATAGGCGGCTGTATGCTAGCTTTGCAGATAATCCACGCAGGATATGGCAAGAACATTCCTGCTGTCCGGGGTGATTTTGAGGCTCTCCGCTATCTCTATGCCCCCCACGGCCAGCACCTTTGAGCCGGAGCAGAGCATGGGAACACGCTCTCTGAGGCGCTGCGGGAGCTTTATGTCCGTGAAGTAATCCCCAAGCTTTTTGGTGTTGCCGCCGAAGCGTTCAAAGACGTCCCCGTCCTTCTTGAAGCGCACAACGGCTCCTGCGGGAATCTTGTCTGCATCCAGGAAGAGTGTCTTCTTACCGGGGCAGAAGGATGCCCCTAAGGACATATCCCCGGCGCATATTGTCTGTACGGCGTCCTGCGGAACAGGATTCAATGAGAAGGGTTCTCCTACGAACACCCCGTCCGTTACCTCTGCAAGAGGAGCCTCCCCGTACGGGGAGATGCGGCCGGCTTCGCAGACGGCGATGCCGCGCTCCTCCTTGAAGGCCACGAGGCGCAGGAAGCGGAAGCGCTTGCCGTTTGCGCCGTGCATGAGCTTGAAGAGGGACTTTATATGAAGGGACGTGTAGTCCTTTATCTTGTAATATGAGAAGACCTTGAGGCAGCAGCGTGAGAATATGGCCTCTTCCTCCACGGGCTTTATGAGGAGCCCGCCGTATACTTTGGACACGAGGCCGTCCCGGCGGATTATGTTCTCGAAGTAATCCTCCGTCTCCTTCACTATGCGCGAGAAGCGGAACAGGCTGCGCTGTGCGTTGGGCACGGCGCGCTCCAGCTCCGGGATGACATACAGGCGTATCTTGTTGCGGGTGTAGTAATCCATGAGGTTGGTGTTATCCGTAACATACGGCAGGCCGAACTGACGGATGTACTCGTCTATCTCACGCCTTGTGGCCTCTATAAGCGGCCGTATAAGCTTTATGGATGTTCTGTCCGGCCCCGTTATCTCGCCGTCCGTGATGCCGCAGGCGCCGGAAAGCCCTGACCCCCTGGCTATATTGAATATGACCGTTTCGGCGTTGTCGCTCATATGATGCCCGGTTGCTATGGCATCCGCAGGCACCCACCTGGTGCCGTCTTCCAGGGTATGCTCCCTGGCTGCCTCCAGATAGCAGTCCCTGCGCCAGAGCCGGGCCTCTTCCTCCGAGGCAAACGTACCGTCATGCGCAAAAAAAAGCAGAGGCACATGCGCCGCCTGGCAGAAGCTTCTTACGAATTCGCTGTCCTGCCTTGACGCCTCTCCTCTGATGCCGTGGTCGCAGTTTATGGCTGAGACTTTTATGCCGTATCCGGGTCCGTTGTGGACCATATAGTGCAGCAGGGCGATGGAATCCTTTCCACCGGACACAGCAACACAGACCCTCATTCCAGCATACGCGCTCAACTCAACTTTCATGCCAAGATTATATCATAACGGCCCCCTTGTTGCAACAATACGGCCCTTCAAAAATTTATTATTTGATTGCAAAAGCGATTGACAAAGAACAGGGGATTTTATATAATGACATAGCGTTGCAGGGACATCCGTTTGCTTGAGCAAATGAAATATTTGCAGAAGCAGGAGAATGTTTCTAAAAGTACACATTATCGCGGGGTGGAGCAGTCAGGTAGCTCGTTGGGCTCATAACCCAAAGGTCGCAAGGTTCGAATCCTGCCCCCGCAACCATACTTTCCGTATCCCTGCAGACGGGATACACTTATGGCGATGTAGCTTAGTTGGTTAGAGCAGCCGGTTCATACCCGGCAGGTCGGCGGTTCGACTCCACCCATCGCTACCATCAAGCAAAAGCCTCGCCATCCATGGTCCCGTGGTCAAGAGGTTAAGACATCACCCTTTCACGGTGAAGTCCTGGGTTCGATTCCCGGCGGGATCACCAATCAGCGGCATATGAAGTCCAAAGCGACAACATATGCCGCTATTTTTTTTCCTCGAGGACCGCAGAAATGCCATTTATGGTACGGTTTGGGTCTGAAAAAATGGCGTAATATATTAAAAATTGGGTCTTCAAGAAAAAGAGTCAACGGGTGAGGATCACAACATTTCAAGGCCAAGATAAAAGACAGGAGCGTATCCTGTCTTTTACTTTGTCACATCAAAGGGGGAAAATGATGTCTGACAATATATCTTATGGAGGAAATGTATAATCCGGGGGAAGGCCCGGTGAGGCATCAGGATCTCGCCTTGATGCACTCATTGAACCTGGAGACGAACTCTTTCCTGTAGCTGCGCCCAAGCGACAGGGCCGTGTCTCCTATGTATACGTGTGAGCGGTAGATGCGGTCCACGTGCCTCATGTTAACGAGGTAGCTCTTGCCGCACCTGCAGAAGCCGGACTGCCTGAAGTCCTCTTCCACCGTCTGCATGGAACCGCGGGTGACATAGCTGTCCTTGCCCGCATGGTATACGAGGTTGTGCTGTATAACCTCTATGTACTCAACTTTTGTCATATTCACAAGCAGCGTGCCGCCGCCTATGAGCTTTAGGGGAACGCTCTTGCTCCGCTGGACTTTGAAGATATGCACTATACGTCTCAGCCGTCCCGCAAAGCGTTCGTACTCTATGGGGGTGAGGATGTAATCTGCGGCGCAGACAGAATATCCCTCAACCGCACTCCCGGGGTTCTCTGTAAAGAAGACTATGGTAACTTTGCTGTTGTCTTCCCTTATCCTTCTCGCTGTCTTTATACCTGTAAGGTCCGCAAGGTCCGTGTCCAGGAATATCACATCGGGAACAGCGAGGTCCTGGGCCAAAAGGTCCGCTCCCTTTGTGAAGCGACGGTACTCCAGCGGCATGCCGCCTTCCCGTGTGAACCTTTCTATGTAGCCATGAAACAAGCTCTCTTTCTCATCATTGCTCCCTCCAAAGTATACTATCATGGCTGTCTCCTTGTCTGCCCTTGGCCTACTTTGCTGAAAGCATCTTCATAGTACCTGCAATGCCGTCATAAAACAAGCATATAAAGGGGCTAATATTACATTTCACAATATTTTCCGCTTCCGCTCATATTGTGAATTCTATTGGACAACACGCCTGTAATTTGTGTTGCGTATCTTTAAAACAGGGAACCGTCCCAAAAGGACAGTTCCCGTATCTGAAGCAGGGAAGGTGGAAGACGTGCAACCCTGTTTCATTCAAAGTTAATGATTACTCCTGCTCTTCTGCAGATTCCTGTCCTGCTTCTGCGCCTTCACTTTCGCCTGCACCTGCGGTCTCATCCACGGAGCCATCTACCCCGCCTGCAGCGCCTTCCTGCTGGCCTTCTCCGCCTGCAGCTTCCTGGCCTTCCGTTTCACTGGACTGCTGGTCATTCTCAGAGGGTTCCTCTGTCTGGGACTCGCCTGAACCGGGCTCCTGAGGCTCTTCTGTGCCTGCACCGGCACCGGCCTCTTCCTCTTCTTCCTCTGCAGGAGGCAGTTCTTCTGTGCCGCCTTCAGGGGTCTCTTCCGTTGCGGGAGGCTCTGTACCCTGTTCAGGGTCTGTTACTGTACCGCTGCCGGGGTTCTCTTCATCCGTTGTCTGGTCTTTGCCTTCTTCCGGATCTGTTACAGACTCATCTCCACCGGAGGGAAGCTGTGATTCAGCCCCGCCGGAAGGAAGCTCTGATTCTTCTCCATCTGAGGGAAGCTGAGGCTGCTCTTCTGTGCCCTCTCCAGGGGTGCCTTCTTCAGGCGTGCCTTCCTGAGGTCCTTCTTCACCGGACCCTGTGCCGCCCTGTGAGCCCTCTTCTCCGGGCTCTGTCTCGCTGCCGGTTTCTCCGCCGGGCTGTGTGGTCTCACCGCCTGCTTCGCCGCCGGGCTCTGTTGTCTCGCCTTCACCGGTTGCAGGGGCATCCGGATCCTGTGTGCCTTCTGAAGGCTGTTCAGGCTCCTGAGGTTCTACCGTTGTGCCTCCCTGTTCAGGGTTCTCAGGCTCTTCTGTAGAGCCGCCCTCTTCCGGCTGCTGGGTTGTGCCACCCTCTTCCGGCTCCTGTGTCTGGTCTCCGGGCTGTTCATCCGGATTGTCTGTTACGGGAGGAATGTCCTCATCCGTGGGGCCCTGCTCTGTGCCCTGGTCTCCTTCCTCGGGCTGTCCATCGCTGTCTGAAGGCTGGTTCTCTTCGCCTTCTGCAGGGCCTTCCTGCCCAGATCCGGATTCTCCGGGCTGCTCATTGGGCTCCTGCTCACTGGGTTCCTGCTCTTCTGTGCCATCTGAAGGCTTCTCTTCTTCACCGGGCTGTTCTTCCTCGCCGGGCTGATCTTCGTCGCCGGGCTGCTCTTCGTCACCGGGCTACTCATCTTAACCAGGCTCATATTCGGCTAGGGGATGAAGTTG
>JAJPZC010000097.1:1942-6491 GCA_021204585.1 Clostridia bacterium | reverse complement strand
GCTTTATCTCTTTTATGCCGGCCGTTACGGCAGAGAAGTCTATGAACTTGGCCTTGGTCCTGTTGGCAATGATGCGCGCAAGCGTAGTCTTGCCCACTCCCGGAGGGCCCCAGAATATCATGGAGGATATCCTGTCCTCTTCAATTAGCCTGCGCAGCACCTTGCCGGGGCCAAGCAAATGCTTTTGCCCCACGTATTCATCCAGATCCCTGGGGCGTATCCTCGCTGCCAGGGGCTGGTCTTCATCTCTTGTAAAGAGTGTGCGTCCTGTGTTGCCTTTTGCCATGTGTTCTTCTTTATGTCTCTATGATGTATCTTCTGATTTATTGCCGCTGTCTGAAGCATATGTGCCGCCCTTTGCGCCGCAAGGGGAAAACGTGCCCGGATATGGTTCGGTTTCCGAGGGGAAGCCTGAGAGGCGTTATTTGCCGTTTATGCGGCCGTCCCTGAAGGACTCATACTGGTCCAGCATTTCCTGTGTGACGGAATGAGGGTATGTTGCAAGGACGGATTCGAGGTGTGATGTGTTCATCTTTACGAAGGGCTCATTGTCTCCGAAACGGAGCATGGGGTTGTCTTCATGCATCCTTCTGCACTCCTGCATGGCAAGGTATGCGCACTGCTCTATGATGCCCGCTATGTCTGCGCAGGTGTACAGGGACTCTCCGTACAGGGTTAGAAGGAACGCTTCCTTGAAGGAGTCTTCATACGGCCTGCCCTTGAGGTTGAGCTCTACAGCGGCCTCCTTGGCTTCATTGTTGGGCATGCCTATGTAGAACTGCAAAGAGAATCTCTTGTACCTCAAGTATGCCTCATCCATGAGCTCCGGCCTGTTGGTGGCGCCTATGATGACACGCCTGGAGAACTTGTCTCCCTGGCCGTTCATCTCCTGCAGGAGCTGGTTTGCAACGCCCGTGCTGGCTCTGTCTCCCTCTCCCGTCCTGCGGGCGAAGATGCTCTCGCACTCATCTATTAAAAGGACACAGCCGTCCAGGCACTCATTCATCTCCGCAAAGATGTCCTTGACGTTCTTCTCCGACTCTCCTACGTACTTTGAGAAGATGTCCGTAGGGGTTATAACGAAGTAACGGACGTTGAGGGCGTTTGCTATGGCCTCCGCAATGAGGGTCTTGCCCGTTCCCGGAGGGCCGTACAGGAGGATTCCTATGTTGGTGTCTATCCTGTATGCCTTGGCCACGGCAGGGTTGTTTATCATGAAGAGATAGTCCTGTATCTTGGTCTTCACTTCCTCAAGGCCCGCAACGTCTGCGAAGGTTGTCTTTGGAATGCCGCTCATGGGAGAGCCGCACCGCTTCAGCCAGGCCGTGAGGAAGGTTATCTGGTTTGTCCAGTACTTGACCTCGCCCTCTGCGTCCCTGACGTCCTCCGCCGTGGGAATGATGTTTGCGTCCAGTATGGCCTGGTAATGCTGCCTTATGCAGTTTGCATACGTGAACATCCTCTGGGCGATCTTTCTAAGTTCACTCTTGACGTCCTCATCCTTGTCATCATGCTTGCTGTTGAATATGTCCGCAAGTGCCAGATATGCCTTCCCCATCTCGGCCGCTGAGGCCTTCTCTATGTCCAGCGCCTCCGGGATGGGCTTCTTTTCTTCTTTCTTCTCTGCCATACGTCACTCCTGCTTCCCGCAGCTCACCAAAGTGAGCCGGGAAGATCTCTTCACCCACACTGCCCGGGACGGATATGCATCCGCCTGCGGCTTGCGTACGGGCATGAAACAGTCCCGCAAGGGGCCGGGTTATACGTTGAACGGGTTGTCTATGCCGCCCCTGCCGGATACGGGAGGAACTACTCCCGGCGTGCCGCCTGTCTCGCCGCCTGCGCCGGGCTCATGAGAGAGCACAGCCTCGCCGCCGGGCTCCCCCGCAAAGCGGTCTGCAAGGTCCTTGTTTTTGCCTACGAGATCCAGGAAGGACTGCTCATCATCCACCTCCGGCTGTGCGTTCTTCTTCTTTTTGGCCTTGGGGTCATCAAAGATGGAGTCTATGCCTGCCATCATCCTGTCTATGTCATTGTCAAAGCGGGCCATGCGTTTGCCGAACTTCTTGAGATTGCGCACAGCGCTCCTGGCAGCGCCCGCGCTTGTTATCTTCATGAAGGACGAGAAGTTCTTGTTCATCTTCCTGAGGGCCCCGAACATCTGCGCCATGGCGGCCTGGTCCTGTATGAGCCCCGCGTACCTTCTGCATATCTGGGAGAGCCTGTCCATGAACTGGTACATCCTTGCATGCCACTTGGCCTGCTTGAAATCCTTCTTCTCCGCAAACATAAGCATCTTCTGGTAATGCGTCTCCATCTGCTGCTCCGCAGCGTCCGATGCCTCGTTCATGCCGGAAAGCATCTCGTCCACGGCCTGGTTGCGCTTGCGCTCATCCAAAGATGCCTTCATCTCTGCCTTTTCTTTCATGCTTAGCATATCTTAAGTTCCCCTGTCCTGAAATCTATGTGTCTTGAAGATTGTGTCCTGTGTGGTTTTCTCTGTCTGCGCCCCCATATAAGGCGCAGGCGCATGCCGTTACATGCCGAAGGGATTGTCCACGCCCCCGCGTGAGCCAACGTCTCCAAGGGACTCTGCCGGAGCCGCCGGAGCGTCCGCAGGCTCTGCAGCGGATGCCGGGCCGCCGGACGCCTTGAACCTGTCTGCAAGGTCTTTGTCCTGCCCTAAGATGGCCATGAAGGCCTCCTCATCCGTCTGGACGGGAGCAGTCTCTGCGCCCTTCCTGCCGCGCTTGCTTGTGGTGCCGCCGTCCAAAGCCATGTCCATGGCGTCCATCATCTGGTTCATGCTCTTGTCATACTTTGCAAGCTGCTTTGAGAACTTCTGCATGTTGGAGACCATGCTTGCGGAGACGTCCGAGGTGTTGCCGATGCTCCCTAAAAGAGTTGAGAAGCCGGAGTTCATCTTGTTGAGCACCCTGAACGTCTGGTTTATGACCTCCATGTCCTCTAAGTATGACTTGTACTGGTTCATGACCTTGGAGAGCTTGTCCATGAAGTTGTACATCCTCGCATGCATCTTGGCGGTCCTGTAATCCTTCTTCTGGACGCACTTCATCATCTCGGCATAATGATACTCCTTCTGCTTGTCCGCCTCATTGAGGGTCTCTTCGGCGCTTTCGTGCATCTCCTGGACCTGCGCCGCCTTCTTGCGCTCATTGAGCTCATTCTGCATCTTCTTCTTTTCCTGCATAGCAAGAGCCATATATCTTCCTGTCTCCTTCTGTCCTTTGTATATGTACGTGTAATGTGTGTATTTGCGCTATATTCACGCCCCTTACGCCGCTTTGCGGCTTGCCGTGCGGTTGTCTTTCCGGGTTTGGAAGGCCTCTTAGAGCCTGTACGGGGCTGTATGCGCGCCCTCTGAAGGGCGATTGCATGCGTGCCTCTGCGGAAGGGCTGCGAAGCGCCGGGCGCATGCCTGCGTGCGGGAAAGCTCCGGCGGACTGTATGCCTGTGTGTGGGCGGATTACTTCTTCTTAGCGGCGGCTGCGGCGTCTGCCTTGCAGGCGGCCTGGATGCGCTGGGTGAGGGTGTCCCGCTCCGTGCGGTAATTTTTGAGCCAGCGGATTGCGTACGTCTTGTACATGTTTGTCCAGCCGTGGGATTCCATGATGGAGTCACAGGAGCGGTATGCCTCTCTTATGGAGAAGCCCTGTGAGCCTCTGTCCGTCTCGCACATGATGCCGAGGATTACGTGGCTTCTGTCCTCTGAAAGGATGGAGACGGGCACCCTGTAAGATCTCGGGCTGAAGCCGTAGTTGTACACGACACGGCTCTTGCCCACTATGCTCTCACAGACGGACCCTATGGCTTCCGTGAAGTCTGTGTTGAGGTCTGTATTGGATGCGAACTGCGAGGAGGAGTTTTCTTCAAACTGGCGCAGATAATCTGCCACATATGAAAGGCTCCTGGAGCCGGAGCGGTCTATGTCCGCAGCCTTGACGCTGTGCACGAACTTGAGGTTGTCCTTGGCGCGGGTTACGGCAACGTTGAACTTGTACAGGGCTACGGGAAGCTGGTTCATGTGGCCCCAGGAGGTGGAGATGCCGCCTTCTGGCGTGCGGCCGTACGTGAGAGAGAGGATCATCTCGCTCATCTCGTCTCCCTGTATCTCGTCCACGGGGGTTACGGAGAACACTCTGTTGTCCCCGTACTGGGCAACCTTTTTAAGCTCCTTGTCCTGGGCCATCATGTCCAGTATTTTGCCCTTCTGGCGGATGCCGAAGACTATGATGCCGAGGGAGTGCTCCGAGTTGTACTTTTCTATGTCCTTGTCCGTGCGCTCCGGAAGAGGCCACTTTTTAAAGTGCGCCCGTATGAGCTCCAGCACCTTTCTGGCCTCCGTCTCGTTCTGGCCCTCGCCGCCGGAAATTGAGGGCACCTCGTCTGACATGCTGTAATTCCACAGGCCGAAGTCCTCTTCACGGGCTTTGGGCGAGGGGAAGGTTACAAGCTTTCCGCCATAGAGGTTGGGGTTCTCGTTGGAGTACTTTATGAGGCTCTCATGGTTGGAGCGGTAATGGGTCTT
>JAJPZC010000097.1:0-1842 GCA_021204585.1 Clostridia bacterium | reverse complement strand
TTGCGCACGGAGTAGTTCTTGTCCTGCGTCTGCGTCTCCAGATAGCTGTGCAGCGTGGAGTTGTGCGAAATTCCTGCGGCCAGCTGCATGTCCACCGCTTTGCGGCTAAAGTCATGCATGTCCTTGTCTGCTTCCGAGAAGGACTGTATCATGTCCTCCAAAGCGGTGCCCTGCGCAAGCTTTGAGACCATGCGCCCCTCGCCTGCGAGGAGCTCATAGTATGCCCACAGCACGGAGATGCGGTACCCTGCCGCTATGCGGTCTATGGGATAATCCTTGCGGGAGCGCTTCATGTACTCCGTATAGAAGGCGCCCTCCGTCTTGCCCTCCATCTCCTTTGTAAGGTTGCGGTATGAGACGTACTGCTCTATATGATCCGTGTCCTTTATCTGGTTGAGCCACTCCGCGCAGGCGTCATACGTAAGGGCGGACGGATTGCGCTCCGTATCCGTGTCTCCCGGGGCGAACCATATGGTGTCTCCGTAGAACTTGGAATATACGGAGAGGAGCCGGTCTGCTTTTGCTGCAAAGCCCGCATCCGCAAGGCAGGAGGCGATCTTCGTGAAGAGCTCCCTCTGCGCTTTTGTATCCTTTCCGGCGCCGAGAACGGACAGCACGTCCTGCACTATGTTGAGAATGCCGAGGATTTCGTCCCATGAAGTGCGGCAGCCGTTGTACAGCGAGGGCAGGATGGCACGGATGTTCTTGTCTCCGTCCAGACGCTTGGTTTCTAGCGAGACGGTGTCATAATCATCCGGGAGCTTTATGAACTCGGCCACGGTTATGTCCTTAGCAATTCCGAAGGCCTCCACGGCGTCTGCTATGTTCTTGAGGTCCGTCATGCGGTCCGAGATGAACCTGCGGAAGCCGTTCTTTGCGCCGCCCAGAAGGTTCTGCACGGCAAAGTCCTCACGGAGAGCCAGGAACTGCTTGAGGAACTCGTTGAAGAAGGAAAGGACGTGTACGGTTATGTCATCCCCGTCCAGGCCGTAGTCTGCAAGCCTGGTGCGGATAACCTTTGCGCTTTCATCTATCTGCTTTATGGCGTCCAGCTTGCTTACGAGATCGTATACGTAGTTTATGGTGAAGTCTATGGAGGTGTCCCTGCACCTCTTCATGAGCTCCTTGACGGCGCCCTTGAAGCCTATGGGCTCCCTGCGGCGCTCCACGTTGAGCCTCCACTTGGTGCGGAGCTTTGTGAGGAGCTTGGTGTAATCATAGTCGAAGACGGAGTCGTCGTAGCAGCGGCCGATTTCCTTCTCCAGCTTCTCCGCGCGGGCGTCATTCTCCGTTATGGTCTCTATGCTCTCTATGAGCTCATGGAGCTCCTTTATGGACAGCTTGTCTATCCTCTCGCTCTGCTTTCCCGTGATATGCCCCAGGGTGTCCGATACGACGCGCACCCTGTCCAGCTCCTCGTTTATCCCGGAGAGGCGCCTGTCTGCATAATCCCCTGCATTGGAAAGCTTTGCGCGGATCTTTCTTGTGTCCACATCCGGAAGGTCTTCCGTAATGGCAAAGTACCGCTCCGCCGCGAGGGCATAATTTTTGGAGCGCTCCTTTTCTGCGGTTATGACCTTTATCTGCTGCTTGAGATTGCCGTTGAAGAGGGCTTCCAAATCCCCTGTGAGCATTCTGTCCGAAACGGCCTGGACGGAGGATATGGGCAGCGCCTTGAGATCCGATATGATGCGCCCCATCTGGTCTGCGCCGAGGACGGCCACGGAGTCATATGCGTGCTTTAAAATCTCCAGCGCTTCCTGCGCAGAGCTTACGTAGCCGTTAAGCCTGCTCTGGTCTGAGCCCGTGAACTCCGTCTTTCTGAAGCCGTACCACACGTCT
>JAJPZC010000102.1 GCA_021204585.1 Clostridia bacterium | reverse complement strand
TGTTTGACACAATCCAGCCCCATGACACAGAGAATTGACTTTGCGATTGCCCTGGAAATGTGCCGCATAAACCCTTGCGCTTATTGACTTGCGTTTGGCTTTTGCGGTATAATACGGGCACAAAATAAATTCGGGACGGCAAACATAATGGGTTACAAGTCTAAGGAATGGCGCAAGTCTATGCGCGTCCGCGTGGATTACAACTACATGATGGCCTCCTCCATTGGCGAGAAGGGCATAACGGACAAAGAGCTTGAAAGCGTTGCGGAAATTGCAACGGAAGCATATGAGTGGGTTGCGGCCAACAGCGGCAAGGATGAGCTGTACATGGGCTGGACGGAGCTTCCGTACAACCAGGGAGAGATAGTGGAGGACATCCTTGAGACGGCCAAGGCCGTGAGAAAGAAGTTCAAGAACTTCGTGGTCCTCGGCATCGGCGGCAGCGCCCTCGGCCCTTCCATGGCCTTTGCGGCATTGAAGCACCTGCATTACAATGAGCTCCCGAGGTCCAAGAGAGGCGGCCCCAAGTTCTATGTGGAAGACAACGTGGATCCCGTCCGCATGGCGGCTCTTTTGGACGTCATAGACCCCAAGGAGACATGCTTCAACGTCATCTCCAAGTCCGGCGCGACAAGCGAGACCATGACGCAGTACCTTATAATCTCAGACATCCTCACAAAGGCCGGCGTCAACCTTTCCGAGAACATGATTTTCACAACGGATGCTTCCCGCGGAAACCTCAACAAGATAGATGAGTCCCTTGGCGGCACATTCAAGAAGTACATCCTTCCGGACGGCGTTGGCGGGAGATTTTCTGAGCTCTGCCCCGTGGGCCTTCTTCCCGCCGCAGTATTAGGGATTGACATCAAGGGAATGCTTGCAGGAGCCGCTTACATGGACAGCCTCTGCTGCGGCATGACCATCCATGACAACCCGGCACTCGCACAGGCAGCCCTCCTGTACGTTGCCATGAAGAAGGGCAGGAACATACACGTCCTAATGCCTTACTCAGACAACCTCAAGCTCCTTTCAGACTGGTACTGCCAGCTGTGGGCAGAGTCCCTTGGCAAGGCCGAAGACTTAGAGGGCGTAACCGTCAACGCAGGCATGACCCCCGTCAAGTCCCTGGGCGTCACAGACCAGCACTCACAGGTCCAGCTCTACATAGAGGGCCCGTATGACAAAGTCATCACCTTCATCTCCGTGGACAAATACGCCTGCGAGAGCCCCATCCCTCACGGATGCGAGGACATCCCGGATGTAGGCTTCCTCGGCGGACACACCATGGAAGAGCTCATTCAGGCCGAGAACAAGGCCACAGCATACGCCCTTTCCAGAAAGGGCCGCATGAACTACACCATCTCCGTGCCCGAGATAAACGCCTTTACCCTTGGCGAACTCCTGTTCATGTTTGAGCTCCAGACCGCATATGCAGGCGCAATGCTCAACATCAACACCTTCAACCAGCCCGGCGTCGAAAACGGCAAGAAGGCCACCTTCGCTCTCCTCGGCAAGGCCGGATACGAGGCTCAGAAGGCCGAGATGGAAGCCGCTCCCGCACCCAAGAAGCAGTACATTGTCTAAGGCCCCTAGAGGCCTCAGATTCCGCCCTCCAAAACAGCAAACGGACGGGAATATCATCAATTCAACAATTACAAGAGCGCAGCCGTCCGCTGCGCCCTTTTAGCAGGCAAAGCATGTCCGTAATCCTTTCCGCAACACTTCCCGCATGGGAGATTGCCGTAATCACAATAGCGGCCGTTCTGACCTTCATAATCCTGTTCCTCGTCATCCTGGCCTGTACTGTGCACCACATCGCCTTCGGCCGCCGGTATGACAGGAACCCTCTCTACACGTACTTCTCCGCAGAGGACTTCGGCCTCTCTGCGGAGCCTACCCTGGTGCCTTCCAAGCGCACCACGCTGCACGGCTATATATACTCATACGGAGAGGATACCCACGCAGACAAGATTATAATCTTCTGCCACGGCCTCGGCCCTGGCCACTGCGCCTACATGACCGAGATCTCATACCTGTGCCGTCTCGGCTACACCGTAGCGGCAACAGACTACTGCGGATGCGGAGAGACTCCCGGCAGGAAGGCCCGGGGCTTCTATTCCGGCGTCATAGCCGTCCGTGACACCATCCAATACATCCGCAAGGACTCACGCTTCACCGGCCGTAAGGTCCTTCTGGTTGGCCACAGCTGGGGCGCATACTCTGCCCTCTGTGCGCAGGGAGACGGAGTTGTATCCATATCTGCGCCTGATTCTCCGTCCATACTGGCTGTAACCGCTTCTTCATACATGCCCAAGTGCATAGCGTACGCCATGGTGCCTGTGTTCAAGCTTATAGACCTGTGTGCCTTCGGCTCCAAGGGCACAACGAAGTGCCACAGGGCCGCCTCTGAGACAAAAGTCCCCATGCTTCTTATCCACGGGGAGCTGGACAAGGCCGTGCCCCTGAAGAACTCTGCATACAATGCCATCCCGGACACCAGAGCCGCAAAATACCTTGCCGCAGGCAAGTACCATAACCCGTACAACACCGTGCCTGCAGAGACAAAGCTCCATGAGTTGAGCAAGGCATCCTCTCTGAAGGGCGATGCAAAGGAGGCCTTCTGCAGGGCCTTTGACTTCACTGCCGCCACAGAGGAAGACATTGCCGTGATGCAACAGATTGCAGGCTTCCTGGATAGGATCTAGGGATCCAATACAACCGCATATGAGTGCAAGACCGGACCTGAGCGCCCGGCCTTTTCATGTGGGAATATATAAATTATGCAGCCGTGCAAAATGTGTAGTAAATGCATAAATCACGTATATATTTTTGTAATTTCGTCCGGAGCTATTGACTGTGCAGGCCTTGAAGTTGTATATTGTATTCTCTATCATTGAAGTTTTGGACAAGTGCCAGGGAGGGCAGTATGGGACAGTATATCAATCCGGGCAGCGGGCTGTTTGAGATAAGCGCACATGATAATCATTATGTGGACAAGAGCATGCTGCTGGCATTCACGAACAGCAGGATAGGCACGGACCGCAGGTTTATCTGCGTTTCCAGGCCCAGACGGTCCGGCAAGTCTGTGGCCGCCGGCATGCTGAATGCGTATTACAGCTCCGGATGCGATTCCAGGGACATCTTTTCTGGTCTCAAGATTGCGTCAGATCCAAGCTATGAAGAACATCTCAACGGGCATATAGTGATATATCTCAACATGATCCGGTACTGCATGACCGGTACAACGGTTCTATCAATGATCAGGAAAATAGAACGGCAACTGAAGGCAGAGCTGCTGTACGAATATCCGTATGCCGACTCATACACAGATCATCTTACAGGAATGCTGCTGGAAGTAAGCGGCAGAGAAAAGAAAACGTTCATTATTGTAGTGGATGAGTGGGACTGCGTTCTCAGGGATGACAGGCCGGAGCATGAAAAGGAGGCCTATCTTGCTTTTCTGAACAGACTGTTCACTGTCACCGGGGAGTTGGTTTCACTGGTTTACATGACGGGCATACTTCCGGTCAAAAAGTCAGATGGCCGCTATATGGCTTTGGGCAGGTTTGATAATATCTCGATGGTGGATGCCAGTCCGGCTGAACGGTTTACGGGATTCACTGAAGGCGAGGTCAAGGCTCTGTGCAGCAGGTTCGGCAAGCCGTTTGATGACATCAGGGCATGGTATGACGGCTATACGGTGAACGGCGTCACTATATACAATCCCCTGTCTGTTGTTGTGGCTGTGGAAGAAGGTGCGGGGCCTGTATGGGTCAGCACAGCGTCGGTGGACAGTCTCGTGGACTATATCGGTTCAGGCATAGAGGGCGTTGAGGATGCAGTACAGAGTTTGCTTGCTGGCAAGCCCGTGCCCGTCAGCATTACGGAAACCGGCTATGACCTCACAGCACTCACCACAAAGGACCAGGTGCTCACAGCACTGGTTCATCTCGGATATCTCACATATGACAGAGGTTCGGTACGCATACCCAATTATGAGATAAGACAGAACTATATCACGTGCCTTGAGATAATGGCAGAGACAAACAGAAGCAAGGCAAAGATGGATGGATAATGATGTACAGAAAGTTCATGAAGGTGCTTGAGGACTGGCGGGAGAGTGACCGCCATATGGCCCTGCTGGTGGAAGGGGCGAGACAGGTTGGAAAGACAACAGTCATAAGGGAGTTCGGCAGAAAGTATTACGGCCGTAACTTTGTGGAGATCAACTTCTTCAAGCACCCGGAGGCAAAGCGCATATTCGGCGGAGATTTGGATGCAGACACGATTACAAGGGAAATCACTTCGTACACCGGAAGGTCTTTCCCGAAGAACAAGACCCTCATATTCTTTGATGAGGTACAGGAGTGCCCCGCAGTACGGACGGCCATCAAGTTCCTTGCGGATGACGGCAGATATGATTACATAGAGGCAGGGACATGCTCAGGGGTCATGTATGGCAAGGTGGAGTCATATGCGGTAGGGTATGAGTATGTGGAAATCCTGTATCCCATGGACTTTGGGGAGTTCATGCTTGCGTGGGGCATGTCGCAGGATCTTATAGATTCGCTCAAGGACAAATATGAAAGCCTCACTCCTGTGGACGAGATAATCAATGACATCATGCTGGAGCGTTTCGCCCAGTACATGTGCGTGGGCGGAATGCCTTCTGTTGTCAAGACCTTTCTGGCCACAAAGGACATGGCGGCTGTCAAGAGAAAGCAGCGGAGCATTCTGCGCCGGATGCGTGAGGACGTGGATAGGTATGCGGATGCTGAAGACGTGGATTGCATTCTGAAGGCGGTGGATGCCATTCCGGCAGACCTCAATAACACATGCAAGGAACGCATGCGTGATTATTACAGGGTGCCGTATCAGTGGCTTGATGATGCCTGCATCGCTATTCCCTGCTCCAGCATGCTGCAGAAGCACAAGAAGGACCCCCTGTCCCTGTTCCCGCAAAGGGATCTGTTCAAGATGTACATGACGGACACAGGGCTCCTTGTGGCTGCGCCGGATGCGTGAGGACGTGGATAGGTATGCGGATGCTGAAGACGTGGATTGCATTCTGAAGGCGGTGGATGCCATTCCGGCAGACCTCAATAACACATGCAAGGAACGCATGCGTGATTATTACAGGGTGCCGTATCAGTGGCTTGATGATGCCTGCATCGCTATTCCCTGCTCCAGCATGCTGCAGAAGCACAAGAAGGACCCCCTGTCCCTGTTCCCGCAAAGGGATCTGTTCAAGATGTACATGACGGACACAGGGCTCCTTGTGGCCATGGACCGCAACAGGCTGCTTCAGTTCAACATAATGAACGGAGACATAGGGGCAAATGAAGGCGGCATTCTGGAGAATGTCATTGCGCAGCATCTTGCCTGCAACGATTTCGGCGGATTTTACGGACTGATATACCACACAGTGAAAGATGTTGGCGAGATAACCTTCGTCATATCCCAGCCGGACGGGATCATACCCGTAATGGTAATATCCGGCAAGGATTACACGGAGCACAAGGCACTAAACAGGCTTATGAACACAAAGGCATACGGCCTCAAGCAGGCCCTGGTGTTCTGTAACGGCAACATAAGCCGGGACAAGCACGATGAACGCATCATATACCTGCCTCTTTATATGATAATGTTCCTTCTGCCAAAGAACATTATGGACTTCATCGACCTCGGGGATCCCGTCGGAGACCTGAACAGGTACTGGGAAGAGCATCACACTAAGAACAAGCCTGCAGAGGGCCAGGAACAGACCTTAGAGCAGTAATCCGGCGGCATAAAATTTGCCACAGGGTATTGACCTCAACCCGGCTTCAGGTTGTACAATATATGCAAGGCACAGGAAGGAGGCACAGGATGGCAGACTGGTTCGGAAAAGACACGCCCAAGCTGGGGTTCGGGCTTATGAGGCTCCCTAAGCGGGGAGTGGTAACAGACGTGGAGCAGACAAAGAAGATGGTGGACCTGTTTTTGGAGGCGGGCTTTACGTATTTTGACACCGCTCACGTGTACCCGGGGTCAGAGAAGGCAATAGCCAAGGCCCTCGTGGAAAGGTATCCGAGGGAGCGCTATACGCTTGCCACAAAGCTCTGTGCGTGGCAGTTTGCACCAACGGAGAAAGCTGCAAAGCAGCAGTTCTACACCAGCCTGGAGCGCACAGGGGCCGGATACTTCGATTATTATCTCCTGCATGCCCTCATGGCAGGCAACTACACCAGCTATGACAAGTTCCATATATGGGACTTCGTGCAGGAACAGAAGGCCAAGGGGCTCATAAAGCACGTGGGCTTCTCATACCACGCCGGGCCGGAGCTTTTAGACCAGATACTTAACAAGCATCCTGAAGTGGAGTTCGTGCAGCTGCAGATAAACTATGCGGACTGGGAAGACAAAAAGGTGGCCTCCCATGCCAATTATGACGTCGCACGCGCTCACGGCAAGTCCGTAATCATAATGGAGCCCGTAAAGGGCGGCAAGCTGGCCAACCCTCCCAAGGAGATCCGCAATATGTTCCTGGAGGCCCATCCGGACATGTCCCCGGCCTCGTGGGCAATACGCTTCGCAGCGTC
>JAJPZC010000008.1 GCA_021204585.1 Clostridia bacterium | reverse complement strand
ACCTCACAGTCAAAGAGGCTCCACGGGGACTTGTCCTCCGGGGGCATGCATATGAAGCGCAGCTTCTCATGGGTCACGGGATGTGAGAACCTGAGGGAATATGCCCACAGGGCAAGGTTGCCCTTCACGGCCTTCTCGCCGCCGTATCTCATGTCTCCGTACACGGGGCAGTTTATGGAGGCCGTCTGGACGCGTATCTGGTGCGTGCGGCCCGTCATGAGGCGTATCTCGGCAAGGGCTAAGCCGCGCTCCTCCTCCAGGATGCTGTACTCCAGGGCGGCATACTTTGCCCCTTCCTCCGCCTGCGTGCAGACGTACACCATGTTGTTTATGCTGTTCTTTTTAAGGTAGCTCTCTATCTTGCCCGTCTTCATCTTGGGCACGCCGCAAAGAACCGCAAGGTAACGCTTCTCAAACTCGCTGGAGGGCATCTGGGCGGACAGCCTTGCCGCCGCCTTGGACGTCTTGGCAAAGACCATGACGCCGCCCGTGGGCCTGTCCAGCCTGTGCACGAGGCCTATGTATGCGTTGCCGGGCTTCCCGTACGTCTCCTTGACGTACCTTTTGACCATGTCCAGAAGGTTGTCATCCCCGCTCTCATCCGGGCAGCATGCGAGGTTCTGCGGCTTCATGACTACTATTATCTGGTTGTCCTCATACAGGATCTGCAATTCATCTGACATAATTCTCTCCAACAAACAGCCCGCTTGCCCCGCACGGAAGACATATCCCTTCCTCCGTGGGCAATCCAACTTCATAGGCACATATGCTGCCTTTAACGCCTTTTTTGGTCAAAGTAAGCTGCAGTATGTTGTCCAGCACTCCGGGCTGCAGACCGGTTGTATAGCTGTTTATAAGCACGAACAGCGGCTCCTCCGAAAGGAGCCTTGCGCACTCCTCCACGAAGGGAAAGAGGTCCTGCTCTATCTTCCACATCTCCCCGCCGGGGCCTCTGCCGTAGCTGGGCGGATCCATTATGATGGCGTCATAATGATTGCCGCGTCTTATCTCCCTGGCCACGAACTTGGAGCAGTCATCCACGATGTACCGGATGCCCTCATTTATCCCTGAGAGCCTCGCATTCTGGCTTGCCCTCTCCACCATTCCTTTCGCGGCGTCCACGTGCGTAACAAGAGCCCCCTCTTTTGCGCATGCAACGCTTGCGCCTCCGGTGTATGCGAACAGGTTGAGAACCTTTATCTGCCTTCCGGGCTCCCTTTCCTTCGCTGCCGCGATTAAGGCCCGCATACAGTCCCAGTTCACGGCCTGCTCCGGGAACAGCCCCGTGTGCTTGAAGCCCATTGGCTTTACAAGGAAGCTAAGGTCCTTGTATGACACCTGCCACTCCTGTGGGAAGCTCCTTTTGACCTCCCACCTTCCGCCGCCGCTCTCGCTGCGGTGGTACACGGCGTCTATGCCGGGGTACCTGTATAGGTCCTGGCCCGTCCAGATGACCTGCGGGTCCGGGCGCAGCAGTATGATCCCCTTCCAGTTCTCCAGCTTCATGCCGTCTGAGGTGCCAATTATCTTGTAATCTTCCCAATCCAAAGCCAGTTTCATGCCACAGAGTATACCAAACCCAAGGGAGAATGTAAAGTAAAACGCCGCATCCCGTCCTGTCCCGTGCCGCCCCTGTGCCGCCCTCCGGGCGGTGAATAAACAACTGCCAACCACCCTGATTTTGATTACGAACATTTGTTCAAGCTCCGTCCAAAACCGCTTAAAATGCATACGGGTGCCCTGTTTTGTGCGTTTTCCCGGGTCTTGAAGCTGCCCCTAAACTCCCTCCTCAAATTTTCCAAAACAGTTTACAAGGCCGACATCTTGTGTTATAATGCACATTGTGAAAAAATATGCTCTGGTCACAACTTTATTGGTTTCTGCCGTTCTGGCGGCTTCTGTGATGCCCGGCATCGCAGCTTTTGCCGACGAAACGAAAGATGCCACATACTATCCTGTGGACTTTTCCTATGACCTGAACGCCAGCTTCACCGATCTGACGGATTATGCCATGGAAGGCACCAACAGCATCTTTGCGGACGGCAACGATGTTGTTTTGCTGCAGGATGAGACCATGACCAGAGATACCCAGGAGAGCGCAGTCCTTAATGTAGACGTTGAGGACGGCGTCTTTTACATGCAGCTTTCCGCTGACTCCGATACCGTATCCTACGCCTACACGGACGGCGACTGGGTTGCAGAGGACGCAGATGCAGCGCATGTGTACACTCCCGCTAATTCAAGCGCTTATACAACCTACATAGTTGGCTCTTACATCTACTACACCGGAACAGCCGGACTCACTATAATAGATCAAACCCAGCAGGACACAGATGGCGGTGTACTGGCCACATTGGATTACACCCTTCTGAGATATTACAACGATACCATATACGCTGTTAGCAATAATCAGATATACTCATTTGACGTTGCAGAGCCGACCGTAATATCACTCACGTATATAGATTACGCCATAGACGATGAGATCCTTGTGGGCAACACGCTGGACTACATAGCGGCCACAGAGTATGACAAGCTCCAGAAGGTTACAGTGAAGTCTGAGACCGACGACGGCGACCCCGTCTACATGACCAAGATAAGCCTGGCCATAACGGCTGCAGACGTAAAGGAAGACACGTACTTCACCAGCAGCGGAACGTTTGCGGTTACAGCCAAGGATGCAGATGAGCCCAGCGAGATAGTTGCCGGGGATGAGCTTCTCCTGCTGTGCGAGGTTGGCAATGCATACGTTGTCTCATATGACACGCAGGCCTACATAATGGCTAAGACCGGCGGCACGGCAACGGATATAGACCTTGAGGACTGCGAGTACGAATCTGCGACGGCCGTAGAGGAATACGACGCATACTATGCGCCGTTCATGACAGACGGAACCAAGGTTCTTGAGCTTGAGACAGGCGCCAGCTACAACATAGATTACATGATCACGCAGGCCACATACGGCTTCCTTGAGAATGACTTCTATGTCATAGAAAAGACCACAACGGATGACACAACGGGCGCAGAGACTACCACCTACGCCTTCGTGCCCCAGGGAGCCCTTTCCGAGTACTCCTACACCCGTGAAAACCCTGTAACCACACAGGACCCTGACCAGACGGAAGACAACATCATAGTAAAGGTTGTCCTCTCCCTCCTGCTTGTGGTTATAATCCTTGCCATCGTAGGGCTTATAGTGTTCTTTGCCACAGGCCGCAAGTACAAGGCCGTTGACACAGGCTCCGGATCTGACCAGGATGCAGACAAGTCTGACGGCCCGGATGATGACGGCACGGACAAGAAGTAGCCATGCCACGTAGATATAACATAGTGTGACAAGAGCCAGCATAGCGCCGGCTCTTTTTTGTATGCTGTGAAGTTGTTCAAGTGAGGCCTTATTCTATTATAACCTCAACATCCTTTCCAATGAAGGCCGCTCCAACCTTGTATATCTTGCTACATCCAACTGATTTAAGAGGCATGTCATACTGTTTCTCATTAATTTGAGTTATAGCCGCCTTCGCTCTGCTGGAAAGGCTGGCTACGCTTCTCGCTTTTTCAACTTCGATTATAATCCCTGGAAGAAGCTTGTTACTCTTGGGCTCAAGCAATATATCGGCTTTACCAGTTCCCGCCTCTATGTCTTGGAACAGATTATAATTGCCATCCATAACAGACAAGATGCCCGTGAGCAATACATGATGGAAGTATTCTTTTTTATACTCTGTATAGCTTATTGTTCGGCCCATGAAGATCTGAAGGGCTTTTTTCAGTTTAGCCGCATCGCCGGATATGAGCGCATCCTGAATGTCATTTGCTGTACTCCCAGGTACATTCATTGTACTCAAAATCTCACTGGAATAAAGCTTATAGACTTCTTTGTTAGGAATCTTAAGAGACCAAACACCGGATTCTATTTTCTTTTCAGGCTTCAAATAACCGCTATGCACCAATACTGTATAGATGTATGATTCATCATACTGAAGCTTGTTATAGACTATGTTATCGTTGGCTGCTACTGTTATCTCCTCACCCGTCATCAATGTCTTGAGGTTAATTGCAACATCCGAAGAAATATTCTGCATCAAATCATGAATAATGTGATTTGAGGACGTACCAACCCAATACTTCTCTGCATCACCCTTTGAATCTATATACATTAAGACAGACCAGGGATTAAAAATCTCTGCATTGCCAAACCTGTATCCGTCATACCACTCACACACTTCAGGATAATTGTCCCCTAATCCATAGTATTTCAGAATGTCATTCGTTTCATCTGGTGTAAAGCCGAAGAATTCACCATAGTCGTCATTGGCTTTCAATACATTGGAAGAATATATACTGTTCAGCCCGCTGAATATACTTTCTTGCGCTACACGCATTACGCCAGTTATGAAAGCATATTTCAGATTAGACTCATTCCCCTTAAGAGTTTTTGACAAAAAAGTCGTCATAAAACTAATAATTTTGTCATAATACCCGTTATCGTATCCTGCCTGTATGGGGGTATCATACTCGTCAATGATTATCACAGGCGGTACCTTATAATGAGCTTTTAACATACGGGAAAGCCTGTAAAGAGACCTCTTATATGCGTCGGCTTTAGCGGTGTGGTAAATTATGCTTTTATAGAACGGCAAATCTTTTATTGGATCAACCTTGTCACTTGTGAGAAGCTCTGGATGGGCAAGATATGCGTCTTCTATTTGATCTTTCAAGTCGGAAAATGTCTCTTTCCAGGACTTTGCTTCTATGTCCTTGAAATCCAGGTATATAACGGGATACTTGCCCTGTTCCTTCGTATACTTCTCCCCGCACTGCCAAATCTTCTTGTCACAAAAGTACACTGAGGTATCATCATCCGTTTTCTCAAAGAAGGTGCGCAACATTGAAAGGTTGAAAGATTTGCCAAACCTTCTCGGCCTTGTAAACAATGTAACAATGTATTTCTTGTCTATAACCGTTTTGATTAAAAGGCTTTTATCTATGATATACTGATTATCAGATAAAGCCCTCAAATAGTCACCGTTGGATAATGGCAATGTCTTCTTTTCTTCAGTTGTCATGTCAGTAGTATTCTCAGGCATACAGTCTCCTAAGCAATCTGCTCATAGCTCACACGGATATCTTTCACCTGCAATTATATGCAATCCGTCTATAAAAATCAATACACTTTCCGGCTCTTTTAAAATTCCATCTCCCGGATCATTTCCCTCAGCTCTTCGCATGTGGGCGTCTGCAACAGCACAGGCCGTATTTTGGCGGCATTGGGCTTTCCCTTTATGTAGAATGACACCATCTTGCGCATATAGACGCATGTGAAGCGCTCTCCGTACATGGCCTCCGTCTCGTCCAGCTGGCGCAGAACGAAGGCCTGCCTGGAAGCGGCGTCCGGGTCTTCTTTTCCGGAAAGAGTGGCAAATATCCACGGATTAAACATTGCTCCGCGGGCTACCATTACGCCGTCTGCACCGGTTTGGTTCATGAGATTGGTGGCATCTTCATCCGTGAAGACGCCGCCGTTGGCTATTACGGGGATGTGCACTCTGGACTTGGCTGAAGCGATGGCTTCATAGTCCACAGGGCCGGAGTACATGGCATCCCGGACACGGCCGTGGATGGTGATTAAGTCTGCGCCGGAGTCCTCGCACATGCGGGCGAAGTCTGCGCAGTTGATGTTGTGCGGGCTGGGGCCGGTGCGGAACTTGACCGAGACGGCCTTGCCGCTTCGCTTGACCTCAGAGATTATTTTAGAGGCCAGTGGAAGATCGTTCATGAGGGCGCAGCCGTCCCCGTTGCGGTATATCTTTGGCACGGGGCAACCCATGTTGATGTCTATGATGTCAAAGGGAGCGAGGTCTTCAGAGCATGCGGCCTCGCGCATGCAGTCCGGGTCGGACCCGAAGATCTGGCATCCGTGAAGCCCTGGGCACCCGTCCGCTATGCGGAGCAGCTCCCTTGTTTTTTTGCTGTCATAAAAGAGCCCCTTGGCGCTCACCATCTCGGTGTACGTCACGGAAGCCCCCATTTCTGCACACAGCTTGCGGAACACGGCATTGGTGTACCCTGCAAGCGGCGCCAGGAAGATGTTGCCGGCGGTCTTCAGGCCGGCTATGTCAAGACTTGTTAAGTTCATCCTTGGCTTTTATCCAGTATACGTTGAGCATGAGCTCATCCAGCTGGGTTATGTCCTTGCCGTCCGCTATGATGAGCTTCTCGCACTCCACAAACCTGTCCGTAAACTTGTCCACGGCCTTCCGGAGGACCTCCTCGCAGTCCACACCAGCCAGGCGGCACACGTTGACGGCTGAGAACAGCACGTCTCCTGCTTCATCCTCCACACGGCCCGTCTCGCCCTTTATGAGCACGTCCAGCAGCTCATTGACCTCCTCCACCATCTCCTCCGCAGCGGATACGGATGACAGGAAGTCCATGCCGCTCTTTGCGGCACGCTTCTGGACCTTCTGGGCCCTTGTGCATGCAGGGAAGTTGCGGGGAACCGCAAGAACCGTGTCCCCGAAGGTCTGCTGGCCCTTTTCCACGGTCTTTCTCTTGTCCCAGACGCCCAGAGCCTCTGTGTCATTGGAAGCCTTTGCCTTGCCGAAGACGTGTTCATGGCGGAATATGAGCTTTTTAACCTCACGGGTTATGGCATC
>JAJPZC010000126.1:14820-25128 GCA_021204585.1 Clostridia bacterium | reverse complement strand
ACCCGCGACATTCACGTTGGCAACGTGACGCTCTACCACTGAGCCACTCCCGCATATGACCACACTATCTTTTAAAACAAATAAACACTTTGCAGTGTTTATCTGTCTCTTTTTAACTTGGTGGGAGTAACAGGGATCGAACCTGTGACCCACTGCTTGTAGGGCAGTTGCTCTCCCATCTGAGCTATACTCCCAAGTACCTTCGCCAAATGCTTATTTAATATAGCAAAGAACTTTATAAAAATCAAGCGATTTTGCTTAAAATTTTAGAGAAATAGGAATTTTTGTAGCACCCCTGAAAACCACTCATACCGGAGCGATTTTCTTACAGTGCAGGACACCGCGGCTGCCCTGGCATCTTCCAGATCCGGCTGCCGGCCAGGGCGCTGCCTTTAGTGCATCTGATTTTCTGTTGCGCTTGTTCCTTCTAGCCGGCAGCACTATGATGCGAGTCTTTACGGGCTTCCTGCGTCCGGTTGAACACCCCTTGAACGCTGCAAAAAGAGTCTCAAAAGTGACAGGAATGCGTTCTTGCCTGTTGTGTTGCGTCTTGATAAAATTTAAGGGAATGAGCATTGCGCTCACTCCCTTTTATGTTGCTGTAAGTGAAATGTTTCATATGAAACATTGGGCTTTTACTGGCGTTCTATGATGTCCAGAATCTCTGAAATTCTGTCCAGGTCATCCTTTGAATAATAGTCCAGATAGATCCTGCCCTTTTTGTCTGAACCAATGAGGGTTACCTTCGTGCGGAAGGTGTATCTCATTCTTTCCACAAGGGTGTTGAGCTCTGCGGACGTTATCTGCTTCTTCCTGGCTCTCCCGGCTCTGAGTGCCTCCGGGTCTACGGTGAAGGCCTTTACCCTCTTCTCAAGATCTCTGACGGAGTACTGGTGCTTAATGGTCTCCTGGGCAAAAGAGAGCTGGTCTGCTGCGGCAAGGGGAACAAGAACCCTTGCATGTCCTGCCGTGAGCTTTCCTTCCTTTACGAGAGCCATTACGTCCGGGCTCAGCTTGAGGAGCCTTATAGTGTTGGTGATGGCCGGCCTGGACTTGCCTATCCTTTCAGCCAGTTCATCCTGAGTGAGCTTGTAGTCGGTCATGAGCTGCTTCATGGCGGTTGCAGCATCTATGGGGTTAAGATCTTCTCGCTGGAGGTTCTCTATGAGGGAGATTTCCTCAATCTCTCTGGGAGAATACTTCCTGATAACCGCCGGAATAGTCTTCTTGCCGATGGCGAGGCACGCCCTGTACCTTCTCTCACCGGCTATAATCATGTATTTTCCGCCCTTGCCGTCGTCATTGACAACTATGGGCATTATTACGCCGTGCCGCTGAATGGACTCACCGAGTTCCTTTATCCCCTGTTCATCAAACTGCTTTCTGGGCTGGTTCGGGTTGATCTCAATCTGGGAAAGAGGAATCTCTTCCGTGCTCTTGAGCTCTTCCTCGGTGAACTCATGTCCCCTGCCGGTATGCATCATGTTGTCATATGCTTCGCCGGTCTCTTCAAACAGTGCATCCAATCCTTTTCCTAATCCTTTTGCCATCTTCTCTCCTGTATGTTTCCTTATCGTCTCTCACATTATGCAGCGGTTCAGTTCTGGCCCTGTTTGGACAGGAACTCTTCCGCAAGAGCCTTGTATGCTTTGGCTCCTATGCACTTGGGGTCGTACAGCAGTATGGGCTTCCCGTGGCTGGGAGCCTCAACAAGCTTGACATTACGAGGGATTACTATCTCATAGAGCCTTCCCTTGAAGAACTTCTTGATCTCGGCTGCAATCTGCTTGGAGATGGTTGAACGGCCGTCATACATTGTTATGATGACGCCCTCAATATTAAGGCCGGGATTAAGATGCTGCTTGACCAGGGAAATAGTGTTCATGAGCTGGCTTACGCCCTCCATAGCGAAATATTCCACCTGGAGGGGTATGATTATGGAATCAGATGCAACCCACGCGTTGATCGTAAGGAGCCCTAATGACGGGGGACAGTCTATGAAGATGTAGTCATACTTGTCCCTGATCTTGTCTATGGCGTCCTTTAAAATCTTCTCGCGGTTTCTTTTGTATACAAGGTCGATCTCGGCCCCGGACAAGTCCACGTTGGCGGGGAGAATGTCCAGGCCTCTGACCTCTGTTGGCAGTATATTGCTGGAGCAGGGCTCATCATCAATGAGCACATTGTAGATGGAGCGCTTGAGGTTGCTCTTGGAGAACCCCAAACCGGTAGTTGCGTTCCCCTGAGAGTCCAAGTCAATCAGGAGAACCTTCTTGCCGTAGTCAGCGCAGTATGCTGCCAGATTGATGGCGGTGGTCGTTTTGCCGACCCCGCCCTTCTTGTTGGTGAGCGAAATAACTTTTCCCATAGTCAGACCTCACAAGACTCAATCAGTTCTCGTATCTCTTGAAAGGATTGTCCGCACGCTTGGCATCCTGTTCATCCATGTACTGAATAACCTCTGCGTAGCTCTTGCCTTCCATGAGGAGGTCCACTTCCTCGGTATAAATTGTTTCTTTCTCAATAAGCACTCTGGCCATGTTGTCGAGGATGGAGCGGTTCTCGCTGAGCAGCTTCGTGCCTCTCTCATGCTGGCCGTTTATGATGTTGTGCATCTCTTCGTCTATGAGCCTGGCAGTCTCTTCGGAATAGGTGTTATGGGTCTCCATATCCTTTCCTAAGAACACTGTCTGGGAGTTGGATCCGTAAGTCACAAGGCCCAGAGAATCCGTCATGCCCCACTCAGTGACCATCTTCTTGGCTATATCAGTGATACGCTCCAAGTCGTTGGATGCACCTGTTGTGATATCCTTGATGACAAGCTCTTCTGCGATTCGTCCGCCTAACGCCATGCAGATGAAATCAAGCAGCTTGTTCTTGGTCATATGGTTATCATCATTGTCCGGCCTGGTCATAGTATACCCTGCAGCATTGCCACGGGGGATAATTGACACTTCCTGAACAGGATCGCAGTCCGGGCACAGTCTAGCAATAATTGCATGTCCGGCCTCGTGGTAAGCGGTGATTCTCTTGTCACTCTCGGTTACCACACGGCTCTTCTTGGCAGGTCCCATCAGAACCTTGTTGACTGCTTCATACAGCTCAGGGTTGCCTATGAACTTCTTGTTGGCTCTTGCTGCCAGTATCGCCGCCTCGTTGAGAAGGTTTGCAAGGTCTGCTCCGGAGAAGCCGCTTGTAATCCTTGCAACGATCTTGAAGTTGACGTCCGGAGCCATCGGCTTGTTCCTGGCATGAACTTTCAGTATCGCCTCACGTCCCTTGACATCCGGAAGGTTTACATAGATCTGTCTGTCGAATCTGCCGGGTCTCAAAAGCGCAGGGTCCAGGATGTCCGCACGGTTCGTTGCTGCCATGACTATGATGCCGTCGTTCTGCTCAAAGCCGTCCATCTGGACAAGAATCTGGTTCAGTGTCTGCTCACGCTCATCGTTGCCGCCGCCGAGGCCTGCGCCACGGTGTCTGCCGACTGCGTCTATCTCGTCCACGAAGATGATGCAGGGCTGGTTCTTCTTTGCCATATCAAAGAGGTCGCGCACACGTGAGGCACCGACGCCTACGTACATCTCAACGAAGTCTGATCCGCTGACGGAGAAGAAAGGAACATTCGCCTCACCGGCTACCGCCTTTGCAAAGAGCGTCTTTCCTGTTCCCGGAGGCCCTACAAGCAGCACGCCCTTCGGAACCCTTGCGCCAAGGTCTGAGAACTTCTTGGGTGAGCGCAGGAACTCAACGATCTCAGCCAGTTCAACTTTCTCTTCCTCAGCGCCCGCAACATCCGTAAACCTGACCTTCACATTGGTTGTGGCCTTAGCTTTGGACTTTGCGAAGTTCATGACCCTGCCGCCGCCCATCGAAGACCTTATCAGTATTACAAAGATGACAATAATCAAGATCAGCGATATTACGGTTACAGCTATCGACCACCAGTTCCCGGAATTTGGGTTGGACATTACAACAGTCACGCCATAGGCATTCCAGGTTGAGATGATATCCATGCCGTCCGTGCTGAAGAGGGAGGGGCCATAGGCATACCAAGCATTTGTGCCGGAAGCCGTATAGCCATTGAACTCGTACGCACTGATGTCAACTTCCCAGATGACGTTGATCTCAGTTTCCGTATCCTTATAGACTATAATCGCCCTGCCGTCGGAACTGGTAGAAGGGGTATAACCGTCCAGAAGAACTGTTCCGTCCGAAGACTTGTAGACATCCTCACCAGTCTCTTCATCCTTTTGCAAAGTAAAGTCTTTCGCTGTTTGAGTGGTACCATCCAGATCGTAGTATTGGGCGTTCTCCACGTACTGCTGGAAGTCTGATATTCCTATCTGGGTTGCGCCTCCGCTGAGACTGAAAGCCACAAAGATTACAATGATGGCGACTATCAGGACCAGGATGACAACCCATAAGATGATTTTGGATTTTTTATTCAAGTCAGATCTCCTAGAGTTTTGTACAGAATAGTAAGACGGAAAAGCCGTCTAATGGCCATTTTAGCATACCATATTTATAAATTCAAGCGAATCTGCCGAAACTTTGCGTCTTTCACTAAAATTTCATTTACTTTTTACCTTCACCTTGCGGTTTTGACATACGGCCAATCTGCCCTGTTTTACCAGGGGCGCATATACTTAAAACGCCCTAATTTTGCCCAATGTTTCACGTTAAACATAACTTTCATCCAAATTTTTTGATATATGAAATGTTTCACGTGAAACCTAAAACGCCCTAATTTGATGCTCTTGTGGATAAAAAGACTGTTTTGTGGAAAAAATTAATTTGTTTCATGAGATTTTCTTCAATGAAACAGGCTTTATTGTTGCCTGAATTGGACAAAAAAACAGCCGGTTAGGACCATATATCCGATAAAACTGAACCTGACCAGGGTCCTCCAGGTACTCAACACATGCTTAAATGCTGTGTATAATTGTGAATAAGTTGTGGAAAGCTTTTTCAAAACCAGACTAGAAGAAAGACTGGGCAGAACCAATTTATGCGTCTTCCGTTGTGGATTTGTTGACAATGAAAAGAGCGCAGATGCTTTGCTGCTCTGCGCCCACCCATTTTTTCTTTAATGTTACTAGCTCCCTCATTTTACGCTGCAGCTCCAACTGCATCAGCTGCTTCAGCTGAGCGGTTTTTTCTTGATCTTGCTGACGGTTCTCGGATATTTATCCGGAGTGAAACCGGTCTTTCTGATTACAATGATTGTTCTGTAGCCCTGAGAGTCGGGAAGAGTGAAATGGTTTATACCCTCAATTGTTCCACCGAGAATTGAAATTGCCTTTTCAGCTGCTTCTGTCTCTTCCGGTGACTCTCCCTTGTATGCTATGAAGAGCCCGCCGGGCTTGACCAGAGGCAGGCAGTACTCTGCCAGAATGTTAAGAGGAGCTACGGCTCTGGCAGTGCAGACATCATACGCTTCGCGATGTTTCACGGCTGTTCCGGCCTCCTCGGCACGCATGTTTAAAATTTGTACACCGGACAACCTTAAGTTTTCCACAACGGACTCAAGGAAGGCACACTTCTTGCCTGTGGTTTCTATGAGGGTGAATGAGAGGTCATCACGGACAATCTTCAAAGGAATGGCCGGGCAGCCGCCTCCCGAACCTACGTCTGCGACAGAGGAGCCATGAGGAATGAAGGGCTCTGCAAGGAGAGAGTCCAGAAAGTGTTTTATGATGATATCCTCATGTTTCGTTATGGAAGTAAGGTTCATGCGCAAGTTGGCTTCGAGTAGCTGGCTTTCGTATGAATCGAACTGGTATTTGTATGCGCCCTCGATTTTGGAAAGGGCAGCTTCTATGATGTTTTGCTGTTCCATGGCCCAAGTATAACAGAAGGGGGTAAGAATATCAACTTCAGGAAGCTCACAATTTCACACTGGCTTGTGGATATCTGAAGGGAGAATATGTTTATTTCATTTATGCAGCCGCAAAAGGGGTTTTGTACGTGAAACATTGGAAAAGAGTCCACTTGCCCCCCTTTTCTCCACATTGCAATTAACGGGTTCTAAACACTGAGTTAGAGGCTTTTTTCAGTTGCAATTTGCCCAGTTTTTTGCTATTATGTAACCAATTGCAAAGATGGCTTTTCCAAAGGAAAAGTTGTTCACAATTCTACGGGCAATACTATTATAAATGCTAGTTTGATTTATAATGATATATAGAAAAAATCAATGATCACGGAGAGGGACGATGAAATTAGTTTGCGAAGGATTGGATCTGGCGGAATCCGTACTGAAGGTAGTAAAGGCCTGCTCAACAAAGAACATTATGCCCGTGCTTGAGTGCATCAAGCTCAGCGCCAGGAATGACATGCTCACTCTGTCGGCTACAGACGGAGAGATTGCCATTATAAAGAATGTCAAGGCCGAAGTCATGGAGGAAGGGGATGTCTGCGTACAGGGAAAGTACTTTACTGAATTCGTAAAGAAGATTGAGGCCTTCCAGATCCAGCTGGAGACAGACGGCATAAGCATGAACATCATGTATGCGGACAACAGGACCTCTATGCAGATCCTGTCTGCGGATGACTTTCCTGTGATCAATACGGACATCAATGAGATGTGCTTCAGCCTTTCCACAAACGATCTCAAGAAGTACATAAACTTCACGACTTTCTGCTGCGCCACCGATGAGTCCAGGCCCATTTTGAAGGGCTGCCAGTTCGTCATAAAGGGAGACGAGATCTGTGTGACCTCCCTGGACGGTTTCAGGCTTGCAACCATATCCGGCAACGTTGCCGGCTCCACCGGGAACATGGAGATCGTGTGCCCTGCAAGGACTCTCAATGAAATAGACAAGATGCTGCCCGCAAGCGACCAGCTCATAGACGTGTACGTGCAGCATGGAATGATGCTTGTTGCGTCCGAAGATACTGTGCTCACGTCCAGACTGTACAGCGGAGACTTCATCCGCAAGGAAAACATCATCCCCAGAAACTATGCCACAACGGTCAAGGTCAACAGGCAGAACCTCAAGGAAAGCATAGAGCGTGCAGCCGTGTTCGTAAAGGGCGAGAAGAACAGCCTCATTATCTTTGACATAACGGGAGACCAGGTTGTGGTATCCACGACGTCAGACATTGCCCGAGTGCAGGAGCCTTTGAGGGCTGAGGTCACCGGCAAGGATTTGAGGATTGCCATGAACTCCAGGTTCATAATTGATGCAGTGAACAATCTGGATGAGGATGACATTCTCATGTCATTCAACAGGCAGATAGACCCGTTCATCTGCCAGAACTGCGTGGATATGAGATCCCTGTACCTTATTTTGCCTGTGCGCACCGCCAATAACGCTTGACACACTCAAAGCAAAAATTATATAATTGCGAAAGTCATTATAATAATGTTATAAGGAATCAGACTTATGAAAAGAACGTACCAGCCCAAGAAGAAGCACAGACAGAAGGTTCATGGCTTCAGGAAGAGAATGAAGACCACCGGCGGAAGAAGGACTCTCGCCAGGAGAAGAAACAAGGGCAGAAAGGTCATTTCTGCATAACGGACATTGAAATATCTAAGGATAAAGAAGAGCGCGGATATCAACAGGCTGTTCAGGAAAGGGGAAAGAGCGTATTCTCCTTCCCTGACTGTTTTGTACCGCCCTTCGGCAAAACTGTCCATGGCAGTGACCGTTTCCAAGAAGAACGGAAAATCCGTAGTAAGAAACAGAATCAAAAGACTCATCCGGGCTGCATTTTCCGACACGTGTGACCAGCTCAACCGGCCTTATTCCATAATCATCCTTCCCAAGGCCGCAGATGAGTACAGCTACAAGACTTTCAAAAAGAGCCTTGCATCCTGCTTTAAGAAGATGAACTCATGCAAAGGGTAAAAAAGCCGGCAAAGCGGCTCCGCAAGCACATCTTCAAGCCTTATCTCAAGATGCTTCTCATGAGAATCCTCATATTCTACCAGAAGCACTTGTCCCGCCACACGTGCCTTTATGAGCCGACGTGCTCAGAGTACATGCTGAGGTCCATAAACAACATAGGTGTTATTTGCGGCATATTTGCAGGCCTTTGGCGACTCTTGAGGTGCAATCCCTTCTCAAGGGGAGGGTACGACCCGGCTCCCGAATCCAAACACAAATACAAGTGGATTATCTGATATAATGGAAATTCTCAGTTTGCTGGCCTCATCGCAGGATATCATACAGATCGGTGTAGAAGGCATTGATTCGGTTAAGCTTAACTGGATAGGCAACCTTATCAAATGGCTCTTCGATGCCATGGGCGGTATCTACGGCGCAGTGGCTCTCGGCGCAATATGCTTCACGCTTATTCTGAAGACAATAGTGCTTCCTCTGGACATCTATTCGCGTGTCAAAACAAAGAAGCAGGCCCTCATCATGGAGGACATGAAGCCTCAGATGGAGAAGCTCAAGAAGCAGTACGCCAACGACCAGCAGATGTACAACCAGAAGTACCAGGAGCTGCAGAAAGCGAACGGCTACTCACCCTTTGCGGCCTGCCTGCCCATGATCGTCTCGCTGGTCATATTCATGATCGTCTTCGCATCATTCTCGACGTATTCCAACTACGCCGTCCTTGAGTCATACAACAACCTCGTCGTGGAATACAACAAGAGCGTCGCGGTATACATGACGGACGATGAAAACGAGGCCAACCCACAACATTTCCTTCTGGTCGTGGACGGAGGGCTGATGGACCCTGACAGCGACGAGTCGCTGATGAGCGGCACAAGGCAGTACAGAATACTTTATGACAATTTCCAAAGCTACTACATAACACAGAACGGAGCCGATCCGTTTGAAGGAATGGCTTCTGAGTATGACAAGAACGAAGTGGTAGTAGAGTTCGTACAGGAAAACGCGCAGCAGGCAGTGGCGGACGCATACAGCGACAACACCAAGTCCTCCAAGTTCCTGTGGATAAAAAACATGTGGTACCCCGACTCAATGCTCAACCGCGAGGTGCCCAATTTCTCAAAATTCTCCTCATCCATAACCAGGGCAAGCTCTGCCATTCCTGCAAACTACGAGGAGAGCTATGATGAGGTCACGGCAAAGCTGACCACCCAAAAGAGCAATTACAACGGTTACTTCGTATTAATAGTGTTGGCGATAGGCATAATGTTCCTCCAGCAGTTCATAATGATGAGGACGCAGAAGACCACCAACGAACTAAGCACGGTTGATGACTCCGGTAAGAGACAGAGCAAGTGGATGATGATTATAATGCCAATAATCTACGCATTTTTCTCGTTCTTCTACAGTGCGGCATTCTCTCTGTACATGATTACCAACGTTACATACACGCTTGTCTCAACACTTATAATAAATAAAGTCGTGGCAGTTCGGTTCGCAAAGAGGAAGGACCAGATACTGGCCAAGAGCAGAAGCAAGAGGTCTAGGAAAAGATAATGGAAGAGAACGTATTCACGGGGAAGACAGTGGACGATGCTGTCGACGCAGGGCTGAAGGCCCTCGGAATCACGCTGGCGGACGCAGAGATTGAGGTGTTGGAGGAAGGCAAGAAGAAGCTTTTTGGGTCCGTCAAGGCAAAGGTAAAGATAACGGTAAAGCAGTCCGATGAGGAGCCTGTCATGAAGGTCTCCTCTAAAACAGAGGATGAAGACAAGCCCATATTCAAGGCTGTCGCATCCGCAGAGGAGCCAGCAGCACCCGCTGCAGCAGCTGAAGCTGAGGCTCCCGCAGCAGAAGAAGGCGAAGACACATCGGCATCCGATGCAGCCAGGGCCGCAGAGTTTATCAACGGCCTCCTGCCCCTCCTCCACATAGAGGGAGAAGCGAAGGTTCTTCCCGAGAACGAGGACGGCAGCATAGCCATCACCATCAACACGACGGCCACATACAAGGTCATCGGCAAGCGCGGAGACGTCCTGGACTCCATCCAGTGCATTGCCGGAGCCATCGCCAACATAGGCAGGGATAAGTACAAGAAGGTTGTCGTGGACTGCGAGAACTACCGCGAGACCCGCAAGGAGTCTTTAGAGCGTCTTGCACACAAGCTTGAGAAGAAGGCCACAGAGACCGGCCGCAAGATAATTCTTGAGCCCATGAACCCCTATGAGCGCAGAATCATCCATTCCGCTCTCACCGACTCTCCGGACGTAACCACAATGTCCGAGGGCAAAGAGCCTAACCGCTACGTAGTGGTAATTCCTTCAAACGCAAAGCCTTATGACAAGGGCATTAGATACAGCTCCGCCCACAACGGCTCATCTCATGGCGGACACGGCGGCCCTTCACACAGTGCTCCCCGCGGAGGCTCCCGCGGAAACTTCAACCGTGACCGCGACCG
>JAJPZC010000126.1:0-14720 GCA_021204585.1 Clostridia bacterium | reverse complement strand
CACACAGTGCTCCCCGCGGAGGCTCCCGCGGAAACTTCAACCGTGACCGCGACCGCGACAGCCGCGACCGTTCCGGCTCTTACAGCCGTGACCGCGGACCCCGCAACAGCCGCGACCGCGACAACCGCGGCGGCTACAACCGTGACCGCAGCTCCGGCGGCTCTTACAACCGTGACCATGACCGCGACAGCCGCGGCTCCAGGGACAACAGAGACTCCAGGTCCTACGACCGCAGCTCACGTCCCTCCAACAATCCTCCACGCAAGAAGGAGATCCACTTCGGAGCATACCTCGGCAACAGCAACGACACCAAGAAGGACGAGTAATCCGCCCATTCCTGCCCTCACCGCAGCTGCCGGACCTGGCTTCCTAAGCCGCAATGTTTCACATGTAATTCATATCCGGACCCTAAATGGCCCGGGAACAACATACATAAGATGGTTTTCGGCCTAACACATCTTTATAAAAAAACCGAGTAACAAAAGCAATTCAAGGGGGAAACCTGAAAGCGGACGGTTATTTGGCCGGCCGCTTTCTTGCGTCTATAAAGCTTTTTCGTGAAAGGGAGACCGCACTAAACCCTAAGGCCCTCCGGCCCGGCACCCAGCAACCATGATGCCGCTCTACACACTGTCCGGAGGCCTTCAAGGAGCATCCCATGAAAAGCAAAACCAAGCTCACCACAAAGCGTCTTTGCCGGGCAGGCGTCATAGCCGCCCTCTACATTGCGCTTACAATGGTCTTCGGCACTCTGTCATACAGCGGATTCTTTGAGATCCGGCCTGCCGAGGCCCTCACAATCCTGCCTCTCTTCTATCCGGAAGCCGTTCCGGCCCTGTGGATAGGCTGCATGCTGGCGAACCTCACCTCGCCCTTCATGCTCTACGACGTCCTCATTGGCGGAGCCGCCACTTTAGTTGCCTCCGCCCTCACATATCTCGCCGGCCGCCTCATCCGAAACAACATTGCCCGTGTGGCCGTAGGAGGCCTCTTTCCGGTCCTCATAAACGCCTTCGTAATCCCTCTCGTCATAGTTTTCCTCTGCGGCGGGGCAGACGGCTACGACTCCGTCTCCATAGCATACTGGATATACTTCGCATCAATGGTGGTGACCGAAGCCGTTTGGATATATGTCCTGGGCAGCCTTCTGTACAGCGGCATATATACTCTGCGCAAGAAGGGAGTGCGGGTCTTCATAGAGCAATGACGGCTCCCCTGCGGAAGCCTTATCCAAAGCCCGTTCCAGTTCTTTGCACAGGCGCTCTCAGAGCCCCTCAAAGGAGCCACATTTCCATCCGCAGAAATCTCATACACCCACGGATATAGCCGTTTCCAGGCCATCTGGAGCCACGTGCAGGGCTCATACATGGCACGTACAGAAAAAACACGGCAAAACGCATCAAACGGCGCATATTCCCGCACGTTTCCAATTCCGGACATACTAAAACCCTGCCTATGCAAGCAGGGTTTTGTCTTACAGATTTGTCTTTTAGCACAGCAAGGATTATCTTCTGCCGCCATGGCCGCCGCCGCCCATACGGGGTCCGCCGCCACCCATGCGAGGGCCACCACCCATACGGAGTCCGCCGCCGGGACGGGGGCCTCCGCCCATGCGCATTCCGCCGCCCATGGGACGTGCAGCGGGACGGGGTGCGGGACGCACGATTCTGTGAGGCCCGCGGATGCCGCCCATGAAGGGGCTCCTGCAGTACGGATCCAGGAAGTACCTGCCGCCGTAATAGTAAAGGTTCCTTGTAAGGCCGTTTACAAGGGTAACTGTTACAAGCGTGCCTAAAACGCCTGCTGCCACGCCGGCTCCGGTTACGCCTGTGTTATTCGTTGTGGTTGTGTTGTAGTCTGTAGTAGTGTAGTTCGTCTGTGTTGTCTGCTGAACGGGAGTTGTGGCTGCAGTGGTGCCGTCATCTGTAAGCGACGCACCGCAATAGGGGCAGAAAAGAGCATCCGACTGTACGGATGAGCCACAGTTAGGACAATAGTTTGCCATATCAGTCTCCTCACAAAAGTTAGTCTTCCACAGGGGATCAAGGGTCCCTTGCAGCAATATTATACAGTACATGCGGCCAAATTAAAAGCGTTATTGCAAAGATTTCATAAAATTTCCACCAATGCAGGCCCCGGGCCCTGCTGTAGGCCCGGGAGGCACTTTCCTGCGGACAACAAAGCCAGGCTTACGCAGCCTGGCTTGCGGATCAATATGTATGCCGTCTTAAGAAGGGGCAGGGGATTAGTCCTTGCAGTTCTTCTTGAGGGTCTCGAGGCAGTCCCAGAGCTCCTTGGGGATGCGGGACTGGATGGCGGTATTGTAGTAGTTCTCGATCTCGTCGGCCTCTTTTGCCCAGCGGTCTTTGTCTACTGCGAGGATGGTCTCAAGGTCAGCCTTTGTGAACTTCCTGCCCGGAGCGATCTCATAGTTCATGTCCTCGAGGTCGATGTCGTCAGCTTTCGGAACGAAGCCTATGGCTGTCTCTTCTGCCTCGATGGGCTTTGCCTCGCAGCGCTTCAGGATCCACTCAAGCACACGCATGTTGTCGCCGAAGCCGGGCCACATGAAGTTGCCGTCCTCGTCCGTGCGGAACCAGTTTACGTTGAAGATCTTGGGAGGGTTGGAAATCTTCTTTCCCATGTCTATCCAGTGCTGGAAGTAATCTCCCATGTGATATCCTGCGAAAGGCTTCATGGCCATAGGGTCATGACGGAGAACGCCTACGGCGCCGGCTGCCGCTGCCGTTGTCTCGGAAGACATTGCGGATCCTACGAATACGCCGTGGTTCCAGTCTCTTGCCTCATATACGAGGGGAGTGGTGGAGGCTCTTCTTCCGCCGAAGATTATAGCAGAAAGGGGAACGCCTGTCTTGGAGTCAAACTCAGGAGATACGACGGGGCAGTTCTTTGCGGGAGCCGTGAAACGTGAGTTGGGGTTGGCTGCGCATGTGCTCTTGTCCTTCTTGTTGTACTTGGAAGGATCCCAGGGCTTTCCGGTCCAGTCTATGCAGTGAGGAGGGAGATTGGGCGTGAGGCCTTCCCACCATACTGTCATGTCATCCGTGTTGAGGGCGACGTTGGTGAATATCGTTCCCTGTTTCGTGGAAGCCAGGGCGTTGAAGTTGGAGTGTTCGTTTGTTCCGGGAGCTACGCCGAAGTAGCCGTTCTCGGGGTTGACAGCCCAGAGCCTGCCGTCTTTGCCGACTCTGATCCATGCGATGTCATCGCCCACGCACTCAATCTTGTATCCCAGCTTGCGGTAGTGCTCAGGGGGAATAAGCATTGCGAGGTTGGTCTTGCCGCAGGCAGAAGGGAATGCGGCTGCGATGTACTTCTTTGTGCCGTCCGGGCAGGTGATGCCGAGGATGAGCATGTGCTCAGCCATCCAGCCTTCGTTCTTGCCGAGGTATGAAGCTATTCTGAGGGCGAAGCACTTCTTTCCGAGAAGCACGTTTCCGCCGTATCCGGAGTTCACTGAAATGATGGTGTTGTCCTCGGGGAAGTGCATGATGTATCTCTTCTCGGGGTCGATGTCGCACTTTGCGTGGAAGCCCTTGATGAAGTCTCCCTCATCGCCTATGGCCTCGAGCACGTCATCGCCCACACGGGTCATGATGCACATGTTGAGAACGACGTAAATGGAGTCCGTGACCTCAATGCCGTACTTTGCGAAGTCGCTGCCAACAACGCCCATTGAATAGGGGATGACGTACATCGTTCTGCCCTTCATCTTGCCCCTTGCAATCTCATGGCAGAGCTCATATGCCATCTTGGGATCCATCCAGTTGTTGATGGGGCCTGCGGCATCCTTTTCCTTCGTGCAGATGTACGTTCTGTCTTCCACACGTGCCACGTCGTTTACCGCTGTGCGGTGGAGATAACAATCCGGCAGTTTCTCCTGGTTAAGCTTGATGAGCTCACCGGTCTTGCAGCCTTCCTTCCTGAGCTCTTCTATCTGGTCCTTCTCACCGGTGATCCAGACAACCCTGTCCGGCTGGGCAAGCTCTGCGCTCTCGTCCACAAACTCGCGGACCTTGGCGTTGCTTGTGCCGCCCATGCCAACCGCGCTCTTTACCTTGTTGAGAAAATTCATATCTATGCGTCTCCTTAAATGAAAGTCCAAATTTCTACGACTAACATTATATACCAAGCCCAAACCAAAAGGCAACTTTCTGACAATATTTGTACATGTGAAATTCCCGTGAACTATTCTCACACAAACCGTTAACGAGACTCATTCCAAACCACTCCAGGCGCCCATATTCCAAGGTGGCCAATCCTTAATTCGTGCCGCAATATGCCTCAAATACGCCCTGTACGGCCGCATACAGACCAATTGCGCACGCCGTGCAGACAGGCAGCAACGACTATACGGAGCAAAGGCAACTTTATGCATCCTGCCTGTACGAGAGGAGAGGGGAGAGACACCGCTCCCAAGCAGGCCCGGCCGGGCTGCAATGGCGTAAAGCACTTTAGTACATTAAAGAGATAAAGTACCTCGGAAGCCGGTTTGGGGCTGAGAACGAACAAATGTTCATACGTGTTTCCAAAAACGGCACCGTTGCACCGTCTGGCAACCGCTGTGTGGACAATTCTGTTTGCCTGCTGGCCTTAAGCGCATGCAAAAAAGCACCCGTCCGGGTGCTTATGTGTAGGTCATTTGGTGTTTTGCTTGGAGCTTGTGCGGCCGCTTAGATGACTATGTTCTCCAGGACAAGCTTATCAAAGCCAGGGGCTTCAGTAAAGTCGCGGGGGATGAAACGGACGGTGTTGAATTTTGCGTAGCTGAAGATGTGGCTCTTGAGAAGGATGGGCGTGGCGATGTCCAGCTCCTCGCAGATGGACGCAAGGTATGAGAAGAAGCTGGAGTAAGTGAACTTGCCGGGATTTTCGTACACCGTCTGCTTTACGATTTTGCCGTCTGTTATGACTTTTGCCCAGATTTTGAACATGGCACCAGTATAATAAAATTTCCGGGCGGTGGCAATCGAAATGGTATTGTAATTGACATTATCATAGAAAAAAGCTAGAATGAGAGCAAATAACAAGCACCCGGGGATATAGTTTAATGGAGAAGCTGGACAAGGATATATTAGCCCTTCTTGCGGATGATTCGCGCCTCACGGCGAGAAAGATTGCGGCCGCTTTAGGGGAGGACGCAAAGCTTGTGGAAGAGCGCATACGGACTCTTGAGGACAACGGCGTCATTGTGAAGTACACGGCCATCGAGAACAGCGATCTGACGGATGATGACCTCGTGGAGGCCCTCATAGAGGTCAAGGTCACGCCCCAGAGGGGTGCCGGCTTTGATGCCATAGCCCAGGAGATAGCTGCGAACAGCGAAGTGAAGAACCTGTACCTCATGAGCGGCGCATATGACCTGGCCGTAACGGTCGAGTGCAAGTCCCTCAAAGACGTCTCCAGGTTCGTGTATGAGAAGATCTCCACGTATGAGAGCGTCATTTCAACGGCCACCCATTTCATTCTCAAGAAGTACAAGGTAGAGGGCGCCCTCATGAAGAAGGGCGGCGAGAACCGTTTGAGCATACAGGCATAACACTAAGGTACCATGAAGGATTTTGTCAGCAAAAAGGCCGCTTCCCTGCAGCCCAGCGGAATACGCAAGTTCTTTGACATCGTTCAGAAGATGCCGGGAGCAATCTCACTCGGAGTGGGAGAGCCGGACTTCGTCACACCCTGGAACGTAAGGGATGCAGCAATCAAGAGCATCCGCGCAGGATACACCCAGTACACGGGCAACCGCGGCCTGGATGAGCTCCGTGCGCTCATATCCCGGTACCTCAATGAACGCTTCTCCGTCTCATACGATCCGAAGCACATCATCATAACGGTTGGCGCCAGCGAGGCCATAGACTTATCGCTCCGCGCCGTGTGCGATGACGGCGATGAGATCCTCGTTCCGGAGCCCTCATACGTCTCATACGGCCCTGCTGTAACGCTTTGCGGCGCCGTTCCGGTGCCCGTAAAGTGCCGCGCAGACAATGACTTCATCCTCACTCCGGAGGCTCTTGAGGCTCACATAACGCCCAAAACCAAGGCCCTAATTCTTCCGTACCCCAACAATCCCACAGGGGCAATCATGACCGCTCCCCAGCTGGAGGCCATAATACCCGTCATAAAGGCCCATGACCTGCTGGTCATAACGGACGAGATCTATTCCGAACTCACCTATACCGGCCGCCACGTCTCCATAGCATCATATGAGGGCATGCAAGAGCGTACGGTCTATATAGGCGGCTTCTCCAAGGCGTTTGCCATGACAGGATGGCGCGTGGGCTTCGTATGCGCCCCTCCCGCCATAGATGACGCCATGTTCAAGATTCACCAGTACACCATCCTCTGTGCGCCGCAGATGAGCCAGAGGGCCGCAGTGTGCGCTTTAAAGGACGGCTTCCAGGACGGTTTCTCAACTGTGGAGGAGATGCGTGCAGAGTATGAGCGCCGCGGCAAGTTCTTAGCTGCCGCCCTCAACGATCTGGGTCTCACATGCTTCATGCCGAAGGGTGCCTTCTACATCTTCGCCTCCGTGGAAAAGACAGGCCTCACCGGCGAGGAGTTCGCAGAGAAGCTCCTGGTGCGGTACAAGGTGGCAGTTGTGCCCGGGGATGCCTTCGGGCCTGCAGGAAAGTACTTCATCCGCTGCTCATATGCAACATCCATGCAGCAGCTCTCAGAGGCCGTCTCCCGCATAGAGTCCTTCTTAGGGGAGCTGTAAGCCCCCGCATACAGAAGCCCGCCAGGGCTTCATATGAGCCTTGGGAGCTGCATATGCGGCTTCAAACTGGCCCGCTGCAACAGAACAACACGGACTTAAGAAGGCCGCAGGAGGCCTTGAGGCCCGCTCTGAAATACATAACAGATTAGAGGTTTAGGATAATGTCAGACGCCATTATAATGACTCAGAAGAACTACGATGACCTTCAGAAAGAGCTGGAAGAGCTTGTCAAGGTTAAGCGCCCGGAGATTATAGAGCGCATAGCAGAGGCAAGAAGCCACGGAGACCTTTCGGAGAATGCGGAGTATGACGCCGCCCGCGAAGAGCAGCGCACCAACGAAGGCAAGATAGCCGAGATAGAGTACAAGCTCAAGAATGCGGACATCCGCGCCGAGGTCACGGACACCAACTACGTGCATCTGGACAGCAGGGTCACCGTATTTGACTTTGAGCTTGGCGAAGAGGACACGTACACCGTCACGTCCGTAACGGACGTGGACGTCATGAACAACAAGATCTCCATAGAGTCCCCCGTAGGCTCCGCACTCCTTCACAAGAGGGTAGGGGACGTGGTAACCATCAAATGCCCCGAGGGCGAATACAAGATGGAGATCCGCAACATAGAGTAAGCAGGAAGGGCCCGCATGCGGCCTCTTTGGCCGCATACAGCGCCGCCAAGCCCCCTTTTGGGGGCCTTTGGCACGGCACCGGGCCGCGCGGCGGCCTCAGGGAGCCGCAGGCAAGACATACAGCAGCAACACCATACAAGGACAGACCATATGCAGCAGGAAACGAACAGCGCCCTCTCGGAGGAAGAGGAAGAAAGAGCCCTCGCAGAGCAGGCGCAGGTAAGACGGGACAAGCTGGCAAAGCTGAGGGATGAGGGGAATGACCCCTTCGTGAAGACGTCATATGACGCGCAGATGCGCTCACAGGACATACTGAACGGCTTTGAGGAGCTTGAAGGCAAAGAGGTAAGCATAGCTGGCAGGCTTATGTCCAGGAGAATAATGGGCAAGGCCTCCTTTTCTCATATACAGGACAGAGACGGGCTCATCCAGATATACGTCCGCAGGGATGACGTCGGGGATGACACCTATGCGGCCTTCAAGAAGGATTATGACATAGGGGACATCATAGGAGTCCGCGGGTACGTCTTCAAGACCCAGACGGGCGAAACGTCCGTGCACTGCACCCACATAGAGATGCTCACAAAGTGTCTCCGTCCTTTGCCGGAGAAGCAGCATGGCCTCACCAACCCGGACATAAGGTACCGCCAGAGGGACCTGGACTTAATCGTCAACCCGGACGTGAAGCGCACCTTCATAATGCGCTCCCGCATCATAAAGGAGATCCGCGCCTTCCTGGACGGTGAGGACTTTACCGAAGTGGACACCCCTGTCCTTCTGCCCATAGAGATAGGCGCAACCGCCAGACCCTTCAAGACCCGCTTGAACGCACTCTCCATAGACATGTACCTCCGCATAGAGACGGAGCTGTATCTCAAGAGGCTCATAGTAGGCGGCATGGAGAAGGTGTATGAGGTAGGGCGCATATTCCGCAACGAGGGCATGGACGCATACCACAACCCGGAGTTCACCTCGGTGGAGGTGTACCAGGCATACTGCGACTACTTCGCCATGATGGACCTCGTGGAAAGGATGTACACGCAGATAACCCGGAACGTCTGCGGCAGCGAGACCATTACATACCAGGGCACCGAGATCTGCATGTCCTCTCCCTGGCCCCGCTACACCATGAAGGAGGCGGTGCTGAAGTTCGCCGGCGTGGATTACGACTCCTGGGCGTCAGATGAGGACGCCAGGGCATGCGCCGCCGCAATGAACGTGCCCGTTCCGGAGGGGGAGAAGGCCACAAAGGGACAGGTTTTAAACGCCATCTTCGAGGAGTGCTGCGAGGACAGGTTCGTGCAGCCAACCTTCATCTATGACTATCCCGTGGAGAACTCGCCCCTTGCAAAGCGCAAGCCGGATGACCCGCTCTTTACGCAACGCTTTGAATACTTCATCTGCGGCCATGAGTACGGCAACGCATTCTCTGAGCTCAATGATCCCATAGACCAGAAGGAGCGTTTCACCAGGCAGGTTGAGGAAAAGCACGCCCAGGACCCCGCATCCAAGGCGCAGGTGGATGAGGAGTTCATAACGGCCCTCGAGTACGGCCTGCCCCCTACGGGCGGCTTAGGCTTCGGCGTAGACCGCCTCGTAATGCTCCTCACGGATTCTGCCACCATCCGTGACGTCATCCTGTTCCCCACAATGAAGCCCAAGAAGTAGCATATGCGCCCCCGTATGCGCGCATGAGGCGCATGCAGCCATGGGTTGGATGCATATGAGGGTCTCCGCCCGGAGGCCGGAACAAGGCCCCTTAGGGGCTGTATGAAGGCGGCATATGCGCCGCCGCATGAGAGAGATAAAAGCGGCGCCCAAAGGGGTGCCGGAAGAAGATAAGTTATATGATGGATTGCAAGATATACAACGAGTTGAAGAGTCACTCCAGGTCCGTGAAGAGCTTCCACGTGCCCGGGCACAAGAATGCGAAGACATTCAGGAGCAAGTTCCCCATTGCGGACATAGATGTAACGGAGCTGTCATACTCGGACAACCTCGCAAGCCCCGCCGGAGCCATAGAGGAGGCGGAGAAGGACATAGCGGAGCTTCTGGGCGTGAAGTACTCATACCTTCTCACAGACGGTTCCACGTGCGGCATAATGGTCATGATGTACGTGGCCTCCCGCCAGGGCAGAAAGATCATCATGCCCCGCAACAGCCATGAGAGCGTCTGGAACGCATGCAAGATACTCGGCATGGAGCCTGTTGTGGTGCAGGGGAAGGACAATGAGGGCGTCATGATGCCCCCGGACCCTGCGGAGCTGGAGACCCTTGTGGCAGGGGATGAGACCATAGCCGGCATGCTGTGCGTCTCTCCGGATTATTATGGCAACATAGCTCCCCTTAAGGAGTACGCAGACATAATGCACCGGTACGGCCGCCTGCTTCTTGTAGACGAGGCGCACGGCGCATACCTGGGCCTTTCCAAGTCCCCGGACTATGCCGGAAACTATGCGGACATCTGGACAGACGGGGCCCACAAGACCCTGCCCACGCTCACCCAGGGCGCCGTCCTGTCCCTCAACGAGGACAAGCTCCTCGCGGCAGTGGAGGATGCCCTCGGCATCTTCCGCACAACCTCACCCAGCTATCCCATAATGGCCTCCATAGAGTTCGGCGTAAAGTATCTTGCCGCCAACCCGCAGCTTGCAGAGCAGGCCAGAGCGGCCGTGGAGGCATTCAAGCAGGACGGGACCGTCAAGACGTATGAGAGCGCAGACTGGACCAAGCTTGCCGTAGACTGCTCCGTGGCAGACATATCCGCAGACATAGCGGAAGAGGCCCTGGAGAAGAAAGGCATCTATCCGGAGCTCTCAGACGGCAGATATCTTCTGTTCTATCTCTCCCCCATGGTGCTTCCAAAGGACCTTGTAAAGCTCAAGGCGCAGCTTATAAAGATCCTTTCCAACAAGAAGCTCAAGGGCACGTACGAGGCAAAGCCCGTCATGGCGCCCGTAGCCCGCACATACAGCTTCCAGTACGCCGTAAAGCGTCCCTGCGAGTACGTCCTCCTGGACAAGGCAGAGGGCCGCATGGCCGCCACCAACGCAGGGCTCATGCCGCCCTGCATCCCTCTGGTCATCGCAGGAGAGAAGATCACCAAAGAGCACATCAAGATCTTCTCCAAAGCCAACAGCACCTTCGGCCTCGTGCACGGCCGCATACTGGTTGTAAAGAACCAGTAACCCGCCCTCCGGGCCGCAGCCCCAAGGCCGGATATAATAGACGTTCTGTTGCATAACAGCATATACTGCGGAAGAAAGCAGATACGTGTGGCGTATATCTTTGTAGATAATAGACTCCATGTTGTATATCTCTGCAGGAAGATGGAACCACACAGGAACAAACTCAAGGAGCATAAAGGGACATGAAAGGGAAGTTCGTAACACTGGAAGGATGCGAGGGCTCCGGCAAGAGCACGCAGGTAAGGCTGCTTTCCGCATACCTCGAAGAGCAGGGGGCAGACTTCCTCTTCACTCGTGAGCCGGGCGGAAGCACCATCTCGGAGGACATACGCAAGATTATCCTCAACGGCCAGTACACGGAGAAGATGAGCCCGGAGTGCGAGGCGCTTCTGTATGCAGCCTCAAGGATCCAGCACCTCAAGCAGACTATAATTCCTGCCCTGGAGGCGGGCAAGCTGGTCCTCTGCGACAGGTACGTGGACTCCTCATTCGCATACCAGGGGCATGCCAGGGGCCTTGGGATGGATTACATAGAGCAGATCAATGCCACGGCAATGACATACGCCCCGGACCTTACGCTGTTCATGGACATAAACCCCGTCCAGGCCTTTGAGCGCAAGCACGGCGCAGACAAGGGAGACAGGATAGAGCAGGAGGGCATAGAGTTCCACCAGAAGGTGTATGAAGGATACAAGCTCCTGGAGGACAGATACCCCGCACGCTTTGTGGCCGTGGACTGTTCCGGCACCAAGTACGAGACCCAGGACAAGATCCGCGCCATATTAAGGGAGCGCGGCATCATATAAGCCGTCCTCAGGGGGCGCATACAGCGGCACATATGCCGCATACAGGGCCTTATTTGCGGCCCGGACAGATACACACGGCAGGGCAAAAGGCCCGCCATACAAGACACAGGAGCGCAATGGAGCAGCTTATACGGAGCACAACGGCATATGCGATATTTTCCGGGGACAGGAAGGCGGACAGGCTTTCCCATTCGTACATGCTGCAGTTTGATGATGACATCAACCTCCGTGCCGCATTGAAGCTCTTCGGCATTGAGTTCTTCGGCGCCCCGGCAGGGAGCACAGTGGCGCACAGGATAATGAACGGAAGCTACCCGGACTTCAGGCTGTACCCCGAGGAGGGCAAGAAGATCACTGCGGACGGGGTCACGGACATCATAGATGACAGCTACCTGCGCCCCGTGGAAGGCATAAAGAAACTGTATGCGATATGCGGCTTTGAAAGCGCCTCGCAGATAGTGCAGAACAAGCTTTTAAAGACCCTGGAAGAACCCCCGGAAGGCTCATACTTCCTTCTGGGGCTCACCTCTACGGCCTCCATACTGCCCACGGTGCGCTCCCGCGTGAAGTTCATAAGCATCCCGCCATTTACAGAGGCCGAGATATACGAGACCCTGGAGCGTGAGGGGCACAATGACCGCAACCGTTACGCCGCAAAGCACTGCGGAGGCAACTTGGGGCTTGCGCAGAGCATCCTCAAAGGGGACTGGTACAATGACGTTGCGGAGGCGGCTCTGGCCATCTGCAGGGTCACAAAAGTGGGAGACATAACGCCCACGGTCAACAAGTACGGGGACATCAAGTACAAGAAGGAGCTCCTCTCGGAGATGCAGCGCCTGTACTTTGCGGCCCTGAAGGGCGAAGGCCCCGTGGCCGGCGTGTGGGGCGAAAGAGCCCTCATATATGCACTTGAACGCATAGATGACGCCGCAACGGACGTCCGCTTCAACGCCTATTTCCCCACCCTCCTGTATGACTTCATGCTTGGCGTGGCCAGCTGCGGGGACGCCGGCAGGGTGCTCAAGAAGAGGCCGCAGTAAGCTCTGCACAAGGCCGCATAAGGCCTATATAAGCCCTGTAAGGGCAGCGGCAAACTTTTAAATCAGCACACAAGCGGCCCAAAAAGCCGCAAGGACATACACGCACAGAGAGAATACGGAAACAGATGAGCGGCTCCGCATCATACGGGTGCGAATTCTAAGGAGGCCGGAATGGCTGAAGACGAGACAAAGACAGAAGAAACCATAATAACAACAGAAGAGCCTGAGACAGATATGCCGGCGGCAGAGGATACTGTTGCGGCAGAAGTGCCCGTGGCGGAAGAGACAGCGGCAGAAGAGACTCCCGTGGAAGAGTCCGTGGCAGAAGCAGATTCTGCGGAAGAGACCTCCGCAGAGGAGCCGGCCGCAGAAGAGGCTCCTGTGGAAGAACCTGCGGAAGAGCCCGGGGAAGAAGTTCTCGCTAAGGCGCCTGCGGTAGCGGAGGACGACGGCAAGCTGATGACGGAGATCATAGGCGTGTCCTTCAAGGAAGGCGGCAAGGTGTATTACTTTGCGCCGGAGGAGGGCGTGGAGTACAGGAAAGGAGACGGCGTCATCGTAGAGACCTCAAGAGGGGTGGAGTATGCCACAATAACCATGCCCAGGACGCTTGTGGATGACAGCAGGATAGTCAAGCCCTTGAGGACCGTAATGAGGTCTGCCACGGAGGAGGATACGGAGAAGTACAGGGCCAACCTTGCGAGAAAGGATGAGGCCATGCAGATTGTGCGGGAGAAGATTGAGAAGTTCGGCCTGGACATGAAGCTTCTGGACTGCGAGTTCGCCTTCGACGGCACGAAGGTCGTGTTCTATTACTCCGCCCCGCAGAGAGTGGACTTCAGAGACCTCGTGAAAAACCTGTCCGGCATATTCCGCATGAGGATAGAGCTGAGGCAGATAGGCATAAGGGACGAGATAAGGCTGTACGGAGGCCTTGCTCCCTGTGGCCGTGAGTGCTGCTGCGCAAGCTGCCTTCCGGACCTCAAGAAAGTGTCCATCAAGATGGCCAAAAACCAGGGCCTCTCGCTCAATCCCACCAAGATATCCGGCCTTTGCGGCAGGCTTATGTGCTGTCTCGCATACGAGAACGACTACTACGCCGAGGCCTGCGTGCACATGCCCAAGGTGGGCTCTTCTGTCACCACCCCGGACGGGGAGGGCACCGTCAACAGCCTCAACATGCTTAAATTAGAGGTCTCCGTGAAGATAGAGGACAAGGCCAAGGACATCTGCACGTACAAGACCTATTCCGTGCGCGACATACAGTTCGACGGCGCAGACGGATACTTTGACACCCTGGACGAAGAGCCGGAGATCCATGAAGACCACACAGAGGACCTTCATGTGCATGAAGAGCCGTACATTCCGGAGGAAGAGCCTCTTGCAGATGATGAGTTCCCGCCGGAAGAAGAGCCTGCGGCCGCTCCCAGGAAGGACAAGAAGAAGAAAAAGAAGAAGCCCCAGGGCAAGACTCCCGCTCCGTACGCCCACATGAACACCAAGCAGAAGCAGGCCGCCGCCCAGGCTGCAGCAGATGCAGCGGCAGCCGCATTAGAAGGAGCAGAAGAGCCCCTTGCACCCACAGTTAAGCCCAACAACAACAAAAAGAAGAACAAGGGACAGGGCGGCCAGAACCAGCAGAAGGGACCTCAGGGTCAGAAAGCATCCAGGCAGGAGGCTTCCGCGGACGGCCAGGCACCTAAACAGGGCCAGCCCAGACAGCAGAGCGGTCCTAAGCAGCAGGGACAGAACCAGCCCAGACAGCAGGACGGTTCCAGGCAGCAGGGACAGAGCGGACCTAAGCAGAAGCAGGGCGGCCCCAAGCAGGGAGACCAGAGGGAGCCCAGGCAGAAAGGGCAGAACAGCCAGAAGAATGCGCAGGGCGGACAGAAAGAAGACCAGCCCGGTGCAAACAACGGAGGCCAGGGTCAGCCCAAGAAGAACAAGGGACAGAACAACGGCAGCAACGTTTCCAGGAATCCACAGGGTCAGCAGAATGGGCAGGCTCCGCAGGGAGGCCAGCAGGGACAGAGCGGCTCTAATCCCGGCAGCGGCAAACCCAGGAACAAGAAAAAGCATTCCGGAGGGAACGGGCCTAAGCCGGAAGGCGGCAGCAAAGCTGCGGATGCAGAGGCGTAAAGCAAGGCCTGAGGGTGGAAAACAACAAATCGCCCCGGGGGTGCAAATTTAGTGAAAATTGGGCGGTTCGGTCTTTACAGGACCAAAAACCCGTGATATAATCTCTTTAAACGACCAATTAAGAACGGAGGATGACTTCAATGGCACATGCTATATCAGACGAGTGCATCAGCTGCGGA
>JAJPZC010000045.1 GCA_021204585.1 Clostridia bacterium | reverse complement strand
ACCATGGCAAAACCACCCTGACCGCAGCTATCACTATGATATTGGCGTGCAAGGGGCAGGCTAAGAAGATGAAGTACGAGGAGATCGATAAGGCTCCCGAAGAGAAGGCACGTGGAATCACAATCAACACCGCACACGTAGAGTATGAGACAGACAAGCGTCACTATGCTCACGTTGACTGCCCGGGCCATGCAGATTACATCAAGAACATGATCACCGGCGCAGCTCAGATGGACGGCGCAATCCTCGTGGTTGCCGCATCCGACGGCCCCATGCCTCAGACAAGAGAGCACGTCCTTCTTGCCCGTCAGGTAGGCGTTCCTTACATCGTTGTCTTCCTCAACAAGACAGACCAGATGGATGACCCTGAGCTCATCGAACTCGTAGAGATGGAGATTCGCGACCTCCTGAACGAGTACGGCTTCCCCGGCGATGACATTCCCATCATCAAGGGTTCCGCCCTCAAGGCTCTCGAGAAGTCCACATCCGGCTGCTCTCCCGAAGAGATCCTCAGCGCTCCTGAGTGCCAGTGCGTTCTTGAGCTCCTCGATGCAGTAGACACATACATCCCCACACCTCAGAGAGATACCGATAAGCCGTTCCTTCTTCCCGTCGAAGACGTGTTCACAATCTCCGGACGCGGAACAGTTGCTACCGGCCGTGTAGAGAGAGGCAAGGCTCATGTCGGTGATCCCGCCGAGATCGTAGGACTCATCGAGAGGCCTGTAGGCACAGTCATCACCGGACTTGAGATGTTCCACAAGAGCGTGGACGAAGCAATCGCCGGATACAACATCGGCGCACTCCTCCGCGGAATTGAGCGCCGCGGCGTTGAGAAGGGACAGGTTATCGCAAAGCCCGGCTCCATCAAGACATCCACGAAGTTCACAGCTCAGGTATACGTCCTCAAGGCAGACGAAGGCGGACGTCATACCCCGTTCTTCAACCACTATCGTCCTCAGTTCTTCATCAGAACGACAGACGTCACCGGTTCCATCGACCTTCCTGAAGGCGTCGAGATGGTAATGCCCGGAGACAACGTAGAGATCACCGTAGAGCTCATCAAGCCCGTTGCAGTGGAAGAGAAGCTTCGTTTCGCAATCCGTGAGGGCGGCCATACAGTAGGCTCCGGCACAATCGTAAAGGTTCTCTAATTTCCATTAGAGTCCCCCAAAAAGACAACAAGAGGTCACGGCTCAAGCCGTGGCCTTTTTGCAGCTCTGCAAAAAAACTCCCGCAACGGCCTCAATGGGGCCATTCCTGGGCACCCGGGGGAGCCAGTCTGCACGATTTCTTAACTTTTGACTTTTCGACCCCTGGAAAAGTGCCGTTTTACGCATATATACGCATATTTTTAATAGAATGAACATTTGTTTCTGCGGGACAAAATCACCAATTTCCAAAAGTGCCGGTTTGAGGGTGTCTCAGAGGGAGCCCGGGCGTTATTTCCGGTTTCCCGTGGGTTTGACGTGGGTTTGGTGTGAGGCAAAGAGGTGCGGCGTGTTGACTTTTCGCCTGCGGGTGGTGTATATTCTTTGCGGGCAATGTGATCTGTATTGCATATGAGGAAGGAGGGAATAGTCATGTACTGCAAAAACTGCGGGAAGTTCCTAAATGACGGCGTGAAGTTCTGTCCCGGGTGCGGAACACCCGTAGGGTCATCCATTCCTGCAACGCCCCAGTCCAATCCAAAGCCTGCGGCAAAGCAGCCGTACCAGCCCTCATATGCGCCCCAGATGTATGTTGAAAAGAAGAACGGCGCTGGCCTTGCAGCGCTCATTCTCGGCATCCTTTCAATATACTTCGGCGTATACTACTGCGTAATCCCTATCATAGGGCTTATAGTAAGCATAGCAGGCATGGTTCAGAGAAAGAACTGCAACAGGTGGAACGGTGTAGCCGTAGCAGGGTTTGTCATCAACCTTCTGTTCTTCATCGGCTGGGCAATCGTATGGATCGCCGTTGGCCCAATCATCTTGACTCTCATAGGCTTTGCGGCATAGCATTACAGCAGCAACTACATCATGTACAGTCAATGCGGCGCCCCTTAGAGCGCCGTGTCTGTTTGTGTGCTTGTATTCGTAATATGTAAGCACGTATGCGTGCGCTACGCGTGTGTGGAAGCGCCTGGAAGGGCTCCTGCGGAGGCCATGGAAGAGCGCGGGAGGACGGCCGGAGGGGCGTGGAGAGCAATGTGAAGTGTCTGTGAAGCCCTTATTGCAGGGCGGCGGAAAAGTTGACACCCTGCCCCGGAGTGTAGTATATTAGGGGCGTTAAGTCAAGTGGAGGCGGAGTATGCGCTATTGCAGGAACTGCGGAAAGATGCTGGATGACAGCGAGACGGTATGCCCCATATGCGGCACGCCGGTTCCTGCAGGCGGCAAGGCGGGGCGAAGGAAGGTTGCCTCGCAGCATATTCCGGAGCAGACGGATGACCCGTACAAGAAGCAGAAGAGAAAGCAGTTCAGAAAGAGCATGAACTGGTGCGGGCTCATAGGGTTCATTCTGGCGCTTCTCTCGTCCGTGGCAAGCATGTTCTTCTGCGTAACAAGCATAGTTGCGTACATCCTGTGCTTCATAGGCGAGAAACGGAGGGTAAAGTACCCCGTGTGCACCAACCTGGCGGTAATAGGGAAGTTCTTCAGCCTCATAACGTTCATCTTCTGGGCACTCATACTTATTGTGCTGGGCGCATGCTTCGGATCGGACATCATAAGCGCCTGCAGCTAGCTTAAGACTTCTGTCAGAGTTTCAATCAAAGCGGCCTGCGGGCCGCTTTTGTGCTGTGCAGGATGGCCACAGAGGGAAGGCAGAGGCCTTTGGAAGGCGCCGGACAGGCTCTGCCAGGGGCAGAAATCCGGGCCGGGGCGGCAGGATTTTGGCGGCAAAATGGGAATGGATTATTGACACTTCGCCCGTGAATGTTGTATATTTATGGGGCAATGAAGCAAGAACCTTTGAAGGGAGATATTGTTGTATGTACTGTCAGTATTGTGGCAAGATTATAGATGACTATGCCACCGTGTGCAGCAAGTGCGGCGCTCATGTGGCAAACCCTAAGGTAAGGCCTGTGGCACAGAAACAGATGCCGTATCCCACATATCAGCAGGCCCAGGCACAGCAGGCCCAGGCACAGCAGACTCAGGCACAGCAGGCCCAGGCATGGCAGACTCAGGCACAGCAGGCCCAGGCATGGCAGGCGCAGGCTCCCCAGGCACAGGATGAAGTACAGCCCGCAGCAGAGGAAGCTGTTCAGGAGAACACAAGGAGAAACGGGTTCGGCGTAGCCGGGTTCACGCTCTCCATATTCAGCATAGTATTAGGGCCGGTTATCATATTCAACCTGCTTGGCATAATCTTCAGTGCCATAGGAGTTGCAAAGAGGCCAAATTACGGACGTCGCAACGGTCTGGCGGTTGCAGGTCTCGTCATAAGCATTGTCTTCCTTGTAATCTGGGTAGTTGCCATTGTTCTGGCCTTCATGTACGCGCAGGATATGGGATGGATAGATATGCTTGCAGACGTGGAAACGTGGGAGGACTTCACGCTGTGGGTTCAGATGATATTTGACTCCCTGAAGGAAGGCGCTGAGGAAGGCGCCGTCATGATGGCACTCATCTAGCGGGCAAGAGTCTCTGGCTGAGCGTAGCACAATGAAATGTACATGCGGACGGCACCCTAATGGGTGCTGTTCTTGTATGAAAAGCATTGCAAACTTTGTTTGGCTAGGGGCAGGTCAGCTGACACATTCCGGCAGAATGTTGGAAGCCTGTCCGGGCTGTCAGAGAGAAGATACAAGCAAAGAAAAGAAGGTGGAAGATATGTTCTGTGCTTATTGCGGCAAGTTAATGGATGACAACGCAACGGTATGTCCAAACTGCGGCAGGCAGATTATAAAGAGTGCCTCTCAGACGTCTCAGAGCCAGCCTCTGCAGTACGGGCAGCCTCAGTATCCGTACGGATACGTCCAGCCTCAAGTGCCGGTTGTGCCGTATGTGTAGCCTCAGCAGGCACAGCCCCAGCAGGAACAGGTGCCGCAGGCAAAGGTCAAGGATCCGCTCAAAAGGACCAATGCGGTCGGAATAGTAGGGTTCCTGTTCTCGTTCTTCGCATTTCTGTTCTCTGCGGGCATATTCTCATTCCCCGGCTTCCTGGTAAGCTGCGTGGGAGTAGGAGTCAGGAAACAGTACAACAAGGGCAACGGCACAGCCATAGCTGGCCTTGTATTCGCCATCCTGGGTCTTCTGATATTCGGCTTCATACTGTACTTAATCATTACAGGAGAGTTCTCAGATTTGCTGGCCAGGTTTGACATATATCTGGACTAACATCATATGATCCTCCACAGCCGGCCAGACGGATTGCAAGGCAGGCATAAGCATAAGAACTAGGGGGCGAGGGAAGCATGAGTTGCCGCTGGAAGGAAGGCGGCAGGAGAGGGACAACGGAATAGGAAAAGGCATGAAGCGGAGCCTTTGCAGGCCCCGCTTTAAATTTGCTCAGCGTTTTTTGTTTTTGGAAATGCCTATATATGTGTTGGGTTAGTCAGGTAAAATGGATTCCGGGAAAAAAAGTTTAAGATTCTTGTTTTAAAACTTCCTTTAAGTGGGTATATAAGGTAGTGTAAGGCAAAAATGCCAGGTTGCCTGCAAAGGAGATAATATTATGTTCGGAAAGAATAGGAACAGCAATCAGGAAAGAAACACATACGGCACATATGAGACGGGCGCAGGCGCACCTGCGGCGGCTCAGGAAAAGCGCGGCGGTTTGCTTTTAAGAGCCCTCCGGTACATCCTCAGGATTAACTGGCTTGGCATCTTAGGGCTGGCGCTCTGCATTGTATCATCATGCCAGGGATACATGCGCTGGGGATATGGCATAGCAGCCTTCGTTGTAAGCTGCATCGCAGTATCCTTAAGGAAACATTGCCGCCTCAATGTATTCGCATACATCGGGCTGGTGTTCTCCTGCATGGTTATGTGCGTCATCGCCCTCGTGGCATTCGGCTTCATCATCGTGCTCTAAGCACCGGCACACGGTGCTTGTGCCCGCACAGACACAGATGCAGCTGCAGAGAGCGGGAGTGCATGGCAGCCGCAGAGAGCGGGAGAGCATGGCAGCTGCAGAGAGCGGGAGTGCATGGCAGCCGCAGAGGGCGGGAGAGCATGGCAGTTGCAGAGAGCGGGAGAGTATGGCAGCCGCAGGGGCTGCATGGACTGAATGAGACAGCATGCGGGAAAGCGTGCGTTTGCATATAGAAAACGCAGGGCGGGTAAGCTCTGCGTGCGGGATGCAGTATGTCCCTTTAGGGGATGTACGGGCTTCGGGGAGATCACCGGCCTTGTGTTTTTGGGCTTCTGGTCTTCCTGGGTGCCTTCTCCGGGGCCTTTTGTGAGGCTTCAGGGGATGGGGCATGTGTATCTGCAGCTGAAGGAGAGGCCGCTGCGGCCTGTCTGGCGGCGTATTCCTCGCACCAGGGGTTAAGGGTGCAGGAGGCGCAGGATGGGTGCTGGGAGTGGCAGACCTGGCGGCCGTGATATATGAGCCAGTGGTGGGCCCTGGACCAGAGGTCCTGCGGGATGGCAGCGTGGAGGCCTTCCTCCACCTGCAGCGGGGTCTTGCCCCGGGCTATGCCAAGACGGTTGGAGACGCGGAAGACGTGGGTGTCTACGGCAATGGCGTCCCCGCCAAAGGATACGGAGTATACTACGTTTGCGGTCTTTCTGCCAACGCCTGCGAGGGTCTGCAGATCCTCCAAGGTGGAGGGCACCTGGCCTTCGTAGCGGTCCAGGATGTCTTTGGACATGGAAAGGATGTGGGCAGCCTTGTTGCGGTAGAAGCCGCAGGAGTATATGTACTGCTCAAGCTCCGGCTGGGACAAAAGCAGCATGGTCTCAGGGGTGTTGTGCTCTTCAAAGAGCACGCGGGTAACCTTGTTGACCCTCTCGTCCGTGCACTGCGCAGAGAGGATTACGGCCACAAGGAGCTCATACGGGCTGTCGTAGAGGAGTGCCGGGCGGGCTTCAGGGTAGAGCCTTTCAAGCTCCCGTATTATGCTGTCACAGGTTTCCTTTTCCATACCGTCATAATACCACAAGGCATTCGGGAAAGCAAGCAAAGCGGCCATTGGACACGGACGCTTGCGTGGGAACGGAGGGCCCCGGACAAGGGGAGCATTAGCCCGCTTTCATAGCGGGACTGCATGAGCCCGCTAGCGGGACTGCATGAGAGATGTGAGACAAGGGCGCACGCAGAATACCCGGAGGACTTGCAATTTGCGGGGGAGCAGGGTACAGCGTGCGTTTCTTCATGCCTTGAGGCCTGTGGGAAGACGGCCACAGAGGGGGAAACGGGTCCTGTTGCAGAGGTCCGGACACAAAGGACCAGACAGGACCGGTGCAGCGCCTTGTGCAGCGGCCCGGTACATAGGACCAGACAGAAACGGTACAGAGCCCGGTGCAGAGTACCGGACCGGGACCGGTACAGGGAGCCGGAGCAAGGGCCTTTGCAGTATTGCAAAGCATGGACTTGAGAGGGGGCGGAAAGATTGCATCCCGGCCGGGGATTGGGAATGGGACAACAGAATTGCAGGGCTTGTCGGTTTCGGTGCTTGACACCAGGCGGGCGGGGTGAGTATAATCGGAGAAAATCCAATTGATAGCTTTAACAGCTGAAGGAGAATGTACATCATGAAAGTTTACACTTCTATGACGGAACTTATCGGCGGCACTCCCCTTTTAGAGC
>JAJPZC010000131.1 GCA_021204585.1 Clostridia bacterium | reverse complement strand
CCGGAAGGGAGTAGTTGATTTCCTTGAGGCTGGACAAAAAGAGCAGGGCGGTCTCGTTGAAGTGCTCAAAGCCGGCCCTTATCTCGCTCACGGCCTTCTGGGGCGGCTTTCTGGAGTTGTTGAAGGGGAAGATGAACTGCGTGTGCAGGTGTTCATCCTTCTGTATCCACTGGGGCTTTTGAAGGTTGGCGTCATTGGGCACAATGTAGTGCTCTATTCTGAAGTGATACTGGCCGGAGTGTATTTCAGGGGTGTTGGTGTAGTCATACACGGCCTTGAAGCCCATGCCGAACTTTCCTATCTGCGTCACGTCATCCGCTTTCTGGCTCTTGCCCTTGTTGGTAATGGAGTCTATGTCCCTTAGCTCAAAGTTCCTCTTCGTGCCGTTGTGCTCAAATATGAGCCTCTGCTTTTCCAGCCGGAACGTAACCTTTGTGGCGTTCATGTCCTCTGCATTCTGCAGCAGCTCATACAGAAAGTGCGCCGGGTCCGGATAAAACCCCGTATGCTGGTCTAAAAATCCCTCTATGCCGCCGGCCACCATGCCGTTGTACGCATCCAGCCTGCCCTTCTTAAGCTCTTCAAATGTCTTGAATTCCATTCTTACTTCTCCGTATTGCCCCTGGCAATCTCCAAAATGCCACTGGCAATTTCCGTATTGCCGCAGGCAATCTCCCTTATTCTTTCACAGCTCATCTTTTGTCCCGCATGCGCCTCCCGGTCTGGAATTCGTGCGGGACCATTCTTATTTTAACAGTTTTCCAACCCCTGTGTTATCCACGCAAAGGGAGCGGTTCCGGCACCCTCCGGATGCTTTCTGCTTGCATGGCTGCACTGCCGCCTGCGGGCAATGGGGATGAGGGGTGCGTTGCAGGGAAGTCAGTTGTCTACGTGCAGGTTGCCGTATGCAAGCTTCTCTGAGTCTATGTCACAGCGGTCTATCTCCGTGGCAAGAGCCCTGGCCTTTTCACGGAAGGACTGCTGCAGGTTTTCCAGCTGTTTTAAGCGCATGCGGCGGATCTTTTCATTCGTAACCTTTGAAAGCTGCTCATGGATGGCTTTAATCTGCCCCTGCTGGCTGGATGCAAGGCTCTCTGTCCTGTACCGGATGGTCTGGCGGCAGTCTGCAAGGTATCTGGCCTTTTCTTCCCTCCAGAGGGTGTAATGCTTCTCTCCAAGGGCCTCTGTGGCCTCTTCATCCGGGCGGATGTCTGCGTCCGTGGAGTCATATATGAGCTGGAGCATTTCCTTGCTGGAAAGGGAGGCAGGGGAGACCACAACCAGTTCATTGTTGGGCTGTGTGCCCGTGTACTTCCATTCATATACAATGAAGGGGTAGTCCCCGGCAGGGAGAGCGTCTGTCTGGATGCGCAGGCTGCACTCCACGGGTTCATCTGCAGAGCTTTTCATGGCCTGGCGGACAAGGGGATGGGTTGGCATGATGAAGGCTACGTCCGGGTGCTGCGTGGCGTACTCGCCGTCAAAGGTTATCTTAAGATACGGATCTGTACTGTCCAGGTACTTCTTCCAGTCCTTGTACAGAGGGGGTGCGGGCAGGGGCTGCTCCAGAAGACAGAAGTCCGCATACAGAACCTGCTTGGCATCCTGCGCAAGGCGCATTGTTCTCTGGACGCCGTCTCCAAGGATGCACTGGGCTCCGTTTGCGAGGCGGGAGTCCAGGTAGCTGGCCACAAGGCGCTCCCTGGCCGCAGGGCTTAAGTGGATGTTGGTGGCGTCTTCCATCTCTTTGCGCATGACCTCTTCGCTTAAGTCCAGGCCGAAGAAGGCGCGTTTTTCCTCCTCCAGGCTCTGCTGCTCCTGCATCTCACGGATGGTGTTGTCTGCTATCTGGAGCTCCTTCTTTTTGCGCTCCTCAGGGGAGAGCATGTACTGCGTGGCGATGTCATATATCTCCTGCGTGACCTTGCCTAAGATCTCTTCGCTGTCTCCTATGGAGCTGTTGAAGACGCCTATCCTTACAAGGCAGCGCTCATATATCTCTTCATCTATGGTGCCCTCTGTGATTATGTTGATTATGGACACCGTCTCGCTCTTCTGCCCGTTACGGTCTATTCTGCCTATGCGCTGCTCTATAGCCTGCGGGTTCCAGGGCAGATCATAGTTCACAAGGCAGTCGCAGAACTGGTAGTCCAGCCCCTCGCAGCCCACTTCGGAGAAGAGGAGGACGTCTATGGCCTCCCTGCTGTCCGGCTCAAGCATGAACCGGTTCCTTAAGGCCACGCGCTCATCATCCGGCACGCCGCCGTGTATCACGGCAGAGCGTATGCCGCACTTTTTAAGCTCTTCGTTTATGTACCTCAGCGTGTGCCTGAAGCTGGAGAAGATCATGACCTTGTTCTTTTCCGTCCGCTGCTTTTGGAGGATGAACTCTATAAGCTTCTCCGCCTTGGGGTCCTCGCCGGACATATTGTCCGCAAACTCAAGGATCTCGTTCACGGCTTTCATCAAGGCCGGCATGCTGCCGCCGGATATGAGCTTCAAGGCATCTTCGCCTTCTTCTTCAGCCTCCAGGCCTGCGTCCCCGCAGCCGAAGCCCAGCTCATCATAATGCCTTGTGAGTATGTCATTCAGCATGGGTTTGAGGCCGTGTATGCAGCTGGAGGCCTGTCTCATGATTGTTGTCATCATGAACAGTATTCCCCGGTCCCCGTGCAGCATCCTGAGGATCTGCGCCTGTATCCGCATCAGCTCATCATACAGCCTCTGCTGGTCCGGTGCAAACTGCACCTTCAGGGTCTCCGGCTTCCTTACTGTAAAGGCCCCTATGTCCCTCCTGCGGGTCCTGTTGATGATCTTGGCGAAGGTATGCATTCCCTCCACATCCGTAATGAGCCTGACCCTTTCCTCCGGCTTCACTTCATCCTGCTGCAGGACCTCAAGGGCGTTAATGTATGCCGGATTGTGCGCCAGCACTTTCTGCCCCCATACCGTATTCCCTGCGGCAAGCAATGAGCCCACGGCCAGGCCCTGCCAGTTGTCATCATTGCCCCTTATGATCTTTGCTGCTTTGTTTATGTATATGTTGGGCTCAGACATCTGCACGAAGCTGTCATAGTCATATACAAGGTCCGGCCTCAAAAGCTGCAGCAATACGAACAGGTCCTTGTCATACAGCTGGATGGGAGTGGCGGTAAGCATCACAATGCTTGTGGCGTTGTCGCAGAACATCTTCACGCCCTGGTATGACCATGTCTGGGGATTCTTTATATGATGGGCCTCATCTATTATCACGAGGTCAAACTTCGGGAACGGCTCCAGGTCCGCAAGGCATTTCCTGCCGCTTATCTTTTTCCCGTCGCTTGTTCCTGCCACCAAAGCCTCATCGAACAGCGAATAGGGCATAATGCACATGCTGTACTCTTCCGGCCATTCCCCGTCCAGGCCGCACTCTCTAAGACAGTACTGCAGCTTTGCCCCGTCTATATGCCTGAAGTTCTCGCCGAACTTTTCCCGGAGCTCTCTCTGCCACTTGCTCTCTGCGATAAGCGGCTTGGGGCAGATTACCAGCACGGACTTTATGTCCAGTCTGGCCTCAAGCTCCTTCAATATGAGCCCGGCCTCTATGGTCTTTCCGACGCCCACGCCGTCTGCAATCAGTATCCTGGGGCTCTCGGACTTTATGATCTTCAGCACCGGCCTGAACTGGAACGGTATGTAGTCTATCCTGGACGAGTTGAGTGAGTAGAGGGAGTTGATGTTCGGGTTCATCAGAAGGTGGGCCGTAAACAGCGAGTTCACTTCCCTTGCGGTATACAGCTCCGGCATCCCGCCAAGGTCCGCCGGCTCCAGCTGCTCCTCGAAGAAGCCCTTGCGCCTGCCGTCCACGAGAACACCGTACCTTGCCGCAGCGCCCTGTTCCGCGTCTATCACGGCGCCTATCTTTCCGCTGGCCTTTATCCGGACTGTATCCCCGATCCCGTACTTCATTCCTTCAGTGCCTGGTCCCTGCAAAGTCATACCCGGCACCTCACTTGCCGCTCTCGGCCATGACCTCAAGCACGGCCTCACGAAACTTCACATACGCAGGCGAGTCCGGCTCAAAGCACTTCTCCAGCGCTTCCTGCACGCCGTCCTGCCTTGCAGGAGCCATGTCATTATTCCCTGCCGGGGCCATGTCATTATTCCTTTCCGGAGTCATATCATTATTCCTTGCCTGGGCCATGTCTTTCCGTACGAACGTCATCCCCTTGGGGTCATCGCACCTTCCTATGATGTAGTCGCAGGATACGTCAAACAAATCGGCATACTTCAAAAGAGCCCCGTAAGAGGGCACGTTCACTGCCGTCTCATATCTTGCTATAAGCGGCTGGCTTATGCCCATCATCTTCGCCAGCTTCGCCTGGGACAGTCCCGCCCCTTCACGCAAAGCTTTCAGCCTTGCGGCTATAATCTGCTTATCCATATTCTTATATCCTCGCAACCTCTACATAGTACCGCTCATGCTGCAGAAAGTCAATAACTGCCGCATATTAAATGATACGAATCAGTTATTAAACCTGCAATGAAGCTCACACTGCAAACCCTTTGGAGCACATGAGCATGCAAACTCCTGCAGGTGTGAACATAAAAGCTCCGGATGAACTGCCCCGCTATTTTTTTCTTAAACACACTGCAGGATAATATACATTTTCTGTTAATATTGTTGTACAATTACAGCCAGCAAAAAAACCGCAGATTGTTCATAAAATCTTCACATATAATACAATACCGCTATGTTTGTTGTGCTTAGTGCCGGGCCAAAACAAGTTGCAACTTGAGGCAAGTTCAATGCAATGTGCATAATTTTCATATAATGTTACTGTCTGGCTGACTTAATACATATTGTGAACTGTTAAGAGTTTAAGGCGCAGGCTCATACAAGTCCTGAACACTTATCCGTCTGCCGCTTCATACAGACATCTGCCTGCGCATATATGGCACGCATACCACACATGCATTGCGTGCCAAAAGGCCCTTTATCAGTCCTGTGGAGGCCGGATGAAGAACATTAAACGGATACTCATATGCATCCCCGTTGCCATCTGCATTCTCTTTGCCGCAGCATTGTCTGCTTGCGTCGTAGGAGCAGTTCCAGACACAGGGGATATTCCAAACAACGAAGAAGGAAATGCTCCAGGTGGACCTGGCAAAGACGAAGGAACAACATCTGGCGGCGGCACTGAAACTCCGGACGAGACCCCTGGCGGTACAGACGAGACCCCTGGTGAGACACCCGGAGGTACAGACGAGGCTCCGGATGTGCCCACGGGTCATGCGCACAGCCTGGAAAGGGTGGAAGCAGCAGAGGCAACATCTACAGCAGACGGCCACACGGCATACTGGTACTGCGAAGGATGCGGCAGGTACTTTGCGGATGCAGAGGCTGCGGAAGAAATAAGCCTTGCAGATACTGTTCTACATTATGAGCTGGTCCATCATGCGGCTGTGGCGGCTGAGGAGCTTACAGAGGGAAATGCAGAGTACTGGTCATGCTCCGTATGCGGCAAGTACTTCTCTGACGCAGATGGCAGGAATGAGACAAGCTCAGACAGTGTGGTTATAAATCCTACAGGAGAGCATTCCCTTACAGCTGTGGCTGCAGTGGCTGCCACGGATACGACAGACGGAAACATTGCATACTGGGTATGCTCCAACTGCGGCAAATACTTGGCAGATGCGAACGGGACCGTTGAGATTAAAGACAAGACATCTGTAATAATCCCTCATGCCGGAGCTGAGGTTACGCTTAGAGTAGAAACACCTTCAACGGTTGAGGCATCACTTAAGTCCGGAGTAACAGATTATGAGCTCACAGAGGGTGTGCTCACAGGATACAAGGCAGGGGACTCCATAACAGAGGCCGGCATAGAGGCGCTTCTGGAGCTTGGTGAAGACTCCAATACCAGCAACGGGTACCTTGCTGCCAAGACATTCATTGGCTGGTATATCCGTGAAGTGGCGGCAGACGGATCCGTAACCAACACGCAGCTTGGCACAACAGGACATGCGCTGACGCATGCCTCGGCCACCATTGCCCCGTACTATCATATCTACGGCTCAACCACCACGGTTGCAAACAACAGGCCCGGTTCCGGTACTGTATCATACAGCAATAACGGAACGACCGAGACCTGGAACGGAGTTGCCTCCAATGCCACAACTGCAGACATGGGCTCCAAAGACCACAGCTGGAAGTGCATAGTAACGCAGATGTCTAACAAAGCTGTTTTGGATTCTGCAACACCAGACGGGTATGCAACTGTTGGCACTGCTGCAAGAACGGACGGCATAACATTTCATACCGGAGACAAGTTCCGGTTCACGGCAGCTGTAGACTTTGATCCGAGGGAAGACAACGTTGAGATATACAGATTCCAGAACTACGGAACCGATACGATCAAGTTCAAGTCATGCCTCACCAACACCGGCACGGAAATAGAGACGGCCAACACAACGAATGCCGTATACATCTTTCTCTCCCCGGGCGAAACGGCAGAATACGTATGGTCCAGCGAATACGGCTCCGGCACCAATACCAGCATGATGATTGACTTCGAGGCTGAGGATTCATTCACAATGAACATGGGCGTCTCCATGGCTTATGTAACATCCACTTCAGCGGACCACGTAAACTCTACGCTGACCGGAATCCTTTCACAGCTGCAGACCGCAGGCTACAGCATAGGCCCGGCAGACCACAACACCACAGAGGGAGACATCTCCGAAGCCAACTTCGTTGCATGCC
>JAJPZC010000106.1 GCA_021204585.1 Clostridia bacterium | reverse complement strand
AAAGGCAGCATCCGGGCGGAGGGAGGAGTGAGGCCTGTATCTTGGGGCTTGGGAGGCCTGAAAACACAAGATGTTGAGGCGGTTTTGGGGTGGAATCTGAGGGGCGAAAATTTGTTGCGAAAAGGCCGAAATTTGCATATAAAGTGGCTGAATTTGATTGACAAGAGTGGTTGCATTTTATATAATGTCAAAGCGTGCGTAGAAAAGTGCGTATGGGTTGAGGCATGAAGTTACTGCAAAAGTGCGGTTTGAAGCTCCCGCACACAGATAATTTATGCTGACAATTGTGGAGGCTTGACCTCTGCGGCTGACCGTGGCTTTGGAGAAAAGCACCGTTTGGTGTTTTTTTGATTGAAGAAACTGCGATACACACGGACAGGTTGACGCACGTGAGAAATTTGTTAGCACAGGAGTAGAAAATGGCAGGACAGAAAATCAGAATCAAGCTTGCAGCATATGACCATGAACTCGTAGACCTCGCCGCAAGCAGGATCGTGGAGACGATGAAGAAGAGCGGAGCGAAGATCTCCGGCCCCATCCCCCTTCCCACAGAGAAGGAGATCATAACCATTCTGCGTGCGCCCCACAAGTACAAGGACAGCCGTGAGCAGTTCGAACAGCGCACATACAAGAGAATCATAGACATCTATACGCCCAATGCGAAGCTTCTGGACACTGTAAGGCTTCCGGCAGGCGTGGATATAAAGATTAAGCTTTAATCACTTCACGATATTCTACATCCCGCAGGGCGCGGCAAAGGGGCCGCTTGAGCGGCGGATGCCAAATGGGCCAGGATGTGATGCGGCCGGACTTGAGGTCCGGGGCTGCAGCAGGCTGGGCCGGATGAAAGGCCGGCGGGACGCGATATCACAAAACATACGGAGGATCTTTATCAATGAATAAAGCAATCATCGGGCGTAAAGTAGGAATGACACAGGTCTTTACGCCGGAAGGCAGGGTGATTCCCGTGACGGTCGTAGAGGCCGGCCCGTGCCCTGTCGTCCAGATCAAGACTAAGGAGAGAGACGGATACGAGGCATTGAAGCTTGGCTTTGACGAAACCCGTGAGAAGGATCTCAACAAGCCGGATGCAGGCCAGTTCAAGAAGGTCGGGGTGACACCGTGCAAGGTTCTCAAGGAGTTCCGCGTGGACAACGTAAAGGACTACAGCGTGGGCAACGTCATAACAGCCGACGTCTTCACGGCCGGAGACAAGGTGGATGTTCACGGAGTGTCCAAGGGACACGGATTCACAGGCGTCATAAAGAGATGGAACCAGCACAGGCTCAAGATGTCACACGGTGTTTCGGCCGTCCACAGAGAGCCCGGTTCAATGGGAGCCTGCTCAGACCCCTCAAGAGTGTTCAAGAACAAGCGTCTCGCCGGACATTACGGCGTGGACAACTGCACGGTCCAGAACCTCGAGGTCGTAAGAGTGGATCTCGCCCGCAACTGCCTGCTCATCAAGGGTTCGGTTCCCGGCCCCAACGGCAGTGTCGTCACAGTGAATGACACCGTCAAAAGGAGGTAATCAAGATGCCCAGCGTTAAGGTTTACAAGATGGACGGAACCGAGGCAGGAGAGATTGAGCTCTCCGAGAAGGTGTTCGGAGTCGATTACAATGAGCCGCTCATTCATCAGGCGGTCGTAACGCGCCTCGCAAACGAGAGGCAGGGAACCAAGTCAGCGCTGACAAGGTCTGAGGTCCGCGGCGGCGGCATCAAGCCCTGGAAGCAGAAGGGCACGGGCCGTGCCCGCCAGGGGTCCATAAGGGCTCCCCAGTGGGTCAAGGGCGGCATCGTGTTCGCACCGAAGCCCCGCGACTTTTCAAAGCGCATGAACAAGAAGGCAAGGATAGGCGCCATGCTTTCCGCCCTTTCCAAGAAGGTCGCTGACGGTGAGCTCATCGTGGTTGACAAGCTTGAGGTCGAGAACGGGAAGACCAAGGAAATGGTTGCCTTTGCAAAGGCCCTGGGGCTCAACAAGTCGGCTATTATATATATGGATAGCGTGGACGACAAGGTGATGCTTGCATGCCGCAACATACCGAAGATCAACACGCTCCCTATTGAGCAGATATCCACATATGAGCTGGTGGCAAACGCCAAAGTGGTTCTGACCACTGCGGACGTTCAGAAGTTGGAGGAGGCATACGGAAAATGATTGCTGAAGACATTATTTTGAAGCCGATCCTGACCGAGAAGGGCTATGACGGCATTGCGGACAAGAAATACACGTTCGTGGTTGCAAAGAACGCCAACAAGACCCAGATAAAGATGGCCGTTGAAAAGCTGTTCGGCGTTGAGGTCAAGAGCGTGAACACCATGAACTACCAGGGCAAGTACAAGCGCCAGGGCAGGAGCGAGGGCTACACATCCTCCTACAAGAAGGCAATCGTGCAGCTCACAGATGACTCAAAGGCAATTGAGTTCTTCTCATCGCTCACATAAGGAGGCATACAATGGCTGTCAAGAGATACAAACCCACATCCCCGGCGCGCCGTTTCATGACCGTCAATTCATACAGTGAGCTCACACCCGGCGCTAAGCCCGAGAGGAGCCTCATGCATGACATGAGACACACGGCCGGCAGGAACAACCAGGGCAAGATTTCCGTCCGTCACCGCGGCGGCGGCAACAGAACCAAATACAGAATCATTGATTTCAAGAGAGACAAGGACGGCATCCCCGCCGTCGTGAAGTCAATCCAGTACGACCCCAACAGGTCTGCCCACATCGCCCTCCTCGCATATGCGGACGGCGAGAAGAGATACATCCTCGCGCCCTTAGGCCTTACGGCCGGCGACAAGGTCATCTCCGGAAAGGATGCGGACATCAAGGTGGGCAATGCCCTTCCCCTTGAGAACATCCCCGTGGGCACTACGGTGCATGCGATAGAGATGCAGCCCGGCCGCGGAGCACAGATTGCAAGGGCCGCCGGAATCTCCGCCCAGATAATGGCAAAAGAGGGTGCTTATGCGACCATCAAGATGCCGTCCGGCGAAATGAGGCTCATCCCCGTAAAGTGCAAGGCAACGATAGGGCAGGTCGGCAACGTAGAGAACGCCATTATTAGAATAGGTAAGGCGGGCAAGTCCAGGTACTTCGGCATCAGGCCTACGGTGCGCGGCTCCGTTATGAACCCTGTGGACCATCCTCACGGCGGCGGCGAAGGCAAGTCACCGATAGGACATCCCGGACCCATGACTCCGTGGGGCAAGAAAGCCCTCGGATACAAGACAAGAAAGAAGAAGAATCCCACTTCCAAATTCATTGTCAAGAGAATTAACTGACCGGAGGATACTTAGATGTCAAGAAGCGTTAAGAAAGGACCTTATGCTGAGGAGAGGCTCCTCAAGCGCATAGAGGAGATGAACGCGTCCGGGGAGAAGAGGGTTGTGAAGACCTGGTCCCGCGCATCCACGATATTCCCCCAGATGGTCGGCCACACGATAGCCGTTCATGACGGCCGCAAGCATGTTCCCGTATACATCACCGAGGACATGGTAGGCTGCAAGCTTGGCGAGTTCGCTCCCACAAGAACATTCAAAGGACATGCGGCCAAGACCGCAAAGAGGTGATAGGCATGGCATCGAATACAAACAGAAAGGTTCAGAGGCTTGAGGAAACGAAGGACAGCCGCCCTTATGCCAGAGCCAAGTACCTCAGAATATCACCCTACAAGATTAGGACAGTCTTAGCTCTCATAAGAGGCAAGAGCGTAGAGGAGGCCGAGGCAATACTCACGTACTGCAACAAGGGCGGCAGCCTCGAGGTCAAGAAAGTCCTGCAGTCCGCATGCGCCAATGCAGAGCACAACAAGAACATGGACAGGACGGACCTGTACGTTGCCGAGTGCTTCGCAGACGCCGGCCCTGAGCTCAAGAGAATACAGCCCGTCTCCAAGGGACGCGCGCACGCCATTCTCAAGAGAACCTGCCACGTCACAGTGATTCTGGCTGCCAAGGGCATGTAAAGGAGAGCGATTATGGGACAGAAAGTTAATCCGCATGGTTTCAGAGTGGGCATCATCAAGCCCTGGGACACACAGTGGTACGCAGACAAGAAGAACTTCTCCAAGCTTTTGAAGGAAGACAACGACATCCGCGCATACCTCAAGAAGAAGTACTATGAGGCGGCCATTTCCAGGATCACAATCGCGCGTGCCGCCAACAAGGTGGAGATATCCATCTATACCGGACGCCCGGGCGTGCTCATCGGCAAGGCCGGCTCCGAGATAGAGGTAATGAAGAAGGCTCTTTCCAAGCTTGCAAACGGAAAGGCCATAATAATCAACGTCAAGAAGATCGAGAGAGTGGATCAGGACGCGCAGCTTGTGGCCGAGGCCGTGGCAGCGCAGCTTGAGAAGCGTGTAAGCTACAGAAGAGCCGTAAAGCAGCAGCTCCAGAAGGTCGTAAAGACCGGCGTCAAGGGCGTTAAGATCACCGTCAAGGGACGCCTGGACGGCAGAGAGATAGCGGGATCTGAAAGCCATCACGAAGGATCCATTCCTCTTCAGACCATCCGCGCGGACATCGACTACGGCTTCGCAGAGGCCAAGACCACGTTCGGAGTTCTCGGCGTCAAGTGCTGGATATACAAGGGTGAAGTCCTTGCCAAGGAGAAGCACCTCATCATATCCGAGGGAGGAGAAGACTGATGTTAATTCCGAAGAGAGTCAAGAGAAGAATGGTTCACCGCGGCAAGCTCCACGGACGTGCCCACAAGGGCAACAAGGTGGCTTACGGCGACTACGGGCTTGTTTCCCTGGACCACGCAAGAGTGACATCCAGACAGATAGAGGCGGCCCGTATAGCGATGACGCGTTTCATCCGCCGTGGCGGCAAGGTATGGATCGACATATTCCCCCACAAGCCCATAACGAAGCATCCCGCCGAGGCCCGCATGGGTTCCGGAAAGGGCTCCGTGGACTACTGGGTAGCGGACGTCAAGCCTGACAGGGTAATGTTCGAGATGGCAGGCGTTCCCGAGGACGTGGCGCGCGAGGCAATGAGGCTTGCAAGCCACAAGCTTCCCGTAAGATGCAAGTTCGTCGTAAGGGAAAAGAGTGAAGCAGAACTGGCTGAGGAGGCTGAAGAGGCCGAGGCCGAAGAGCAGGGCGGTGAGACAGATGAAGGCTAAAGAAGTTGAAAATTTAAGTGACGAGGAGCTTCAGAAGAAGCTTGCAGAGCTCAAGTCAGAGCTCTTCAACCTCCGTTTCCGTCACGCGAGCGGACAGCTTGACAACCCCATGTCCATCAACCTTGTGAAGAAGGACATCGCCAGGGTCAACACAGTGATCCGCGCTCATCAGATCAAGGCACAGGGAGGCAGATAATGGCAGACGAGAGAACATCGCTCCGCAAGGAGAGAGTGGGAATAGTTGTATCCGACAAGATGGACAAGACCGTTGTCGTTGCCATTGAGGAAAAGTACAAGCATCCCCTCTACAAGAAGACAGTCGTAAAGACCACACGCTTCAAGGCTCATGACGAGAACAACGAGTGCGGCGTAGGCGACAAGGTCCGCATCGTTGAGACCCGCCACCTTTCCAAGGACAAGTACTGGCGCGTGGCTGAGATAATGGAGAAGGCGAAGTAATCTCCTCTGCCCCGGCAGAGAGACCGGCCCCTTCCTTCGGAAGAGGCAGACCCCTTCCTCCGGTTTGGCGGGAACACCCACCGGATGCGGGCCCGGCCCTCAAAAAGAGGCGGCCTGATCCGCGGCGTTCCTTGCAGCGGTTGTAGGTGTCAACCAAAAACCCATGGCCGCTTTACGCGGCGGCACATGAGGCCGCACGGTAAGGCGGAGATCACACAGAAAATTAAAGGAGTTTTTATGATACAACCTCAGACAAGGCTCAAGGCGGCTGACAACAGCGGAGCTAAGGAGCTCATGTGCATAAAGGTTCTGGGCGGATCATGGCGCAAGGCCGGCAACATAGGCGACGTCATAGTATGTTCCGTCAAGTCCGCAAACCCCGGCGGAGCCGTAAAAAAGGGCGAGGTTGTCAAGGCGGTCATCGTGCGCTCCCGCAAGGGGCTCATCCGCAAGGACGGCACAACGATCAAGTTTGACGACAACGCAGCGGTTATAATAAACCAGAACAAGGAGCCGAAAGGCACCCGTATCTTTGGACCCATCGCCAGGGAGCTTCGCGAGAAGAACTACATGAAGATAATATCCCTCGCGCCCGAGGTGCTTTGATTTAAGGAGATGGCAGTATGAACGTTAAGATAAATGACAATGTGCTTGTCATCACCGGAAAGTATGAAGGCAGAACCGGAAAGGTGAAGGCCACGCAGCCCAAGAAGGGCACCGTGATCGTTGAGGGCGTGAACATCCACAGGAAAGCCAAGAAGGCTAGAAAGGCCAACGAGGTTTCCCAGTACATAGACATCGAGGCCCCTATAGACGCTTCAAACGTCATGGTCATCTGCCCCTCATGCGGCAAGGCCACAAGAGTCAAGATGGACATAACGGGACCCAAGAAGGTCCGCGTGTGCGGAAAGTGCGGAGCCGTGCTTGACAAGGCATACTCTGCAAAGGCTGCAGCAAAGGCCGCAAAGAAGGCCGCAGAGCCGAAGAAGCGCGTAAGGAAGCGTGACAGAAAGGCCGCCGAGGCTGCCGCAGCCGACAATGATGCTGAATAAGGAGTAAGGAAAGATGGACAACGAAGTAAAAGACCTTCCGAGATGCAGAATTCTCGAGAACTACAAAGCTGAAGTCGTTCCCGCGCTTACCGCCAAGTTCGGCTACACCAACCCCATGCAGGTTCCCAAGCTTGTGAAAATCGTTGTTTCCACAGGACTTGGAGACATCAAGGACAACCCCAAGGCCATACAGATGACCCAGAATGAGCTCAAGCAGATAACAGGCCAGCAGCCGGTAATTTGCAAGGCCAGAAAGTCCGTCGCAAACTTCAAGGTCCGCGAGGGAATGATAGTAGGGCTCAAGGTCACACTCAGGGGACTGAGGATGTATGACTTCTATGACAAGCTGGTATCCATAGCTCTTCCGAGAGTGAGAGACTTCCGCGGCGTTCCTTCCGAGAGCTTTGACGGCAAAGGAAACTACGCAATGGGCCTTAAAGAGCAGCTCATCTTCCCCGAAATCGTATATGACCAGGTTGAGAAGGTAAGAGGCATGGACATCAATATTGTCACAACGGCTAAGACGGACGAAGAGGCCAGAGAGCTTCTCAGACTCCTCGGAATGCCTTTCAAGAAGTGAGGTGAAGCATGGCAAAGAAAGCAATGGTAATGAAACAGCAGAGAACCCCCAAGTATCCCGTCAGGGCATACACCCGCTGCACGCGCTGCGGGCGTCCCCATGCGGTTCTCCGCAAGTACGGCGTATGCAGAATCTGCTTCCGTGAACTCGCATACAAGGGCCAGATCCCCGGCGTAAGAAAGGCAAGCTGGTAAGGAGGACGGTGCAATGACAGATCCCATAGCAGATATGCTCACACGCATAAGGAATGCCATAATGGCCAACAAGGACACCGTCGAGATCCCCTCATCCAAGATGAAGGTCCAGATAGCAGAGATACTTCTGGAGGAAGGATACGTTGCGGCTGTCGCATTTGACGGCGAAGGCATCTCCAAAAAGATTATAATCACTCTCAAGTATATAGGAAAGCGCGAGTCCGTCATAAACGGTCTGAAGCGCGTGTCCAAGCCCGGCCTCCGCATCTACACCGACGTGGAGAACATGCCCAAGGTCCGCGAGGGCCTCGGCACCGCCGTCCTCTCCACCAACAAGGGAGTCATGACGGACAAGCAGGCAAGGCAGAACAACGTAGGCGGCGAAGTGCTGCTCTATGTATGGTAAGGAGGCCGGTATGTCAAGAATAGGTAAAATGCCGGTTGCCGTCCCCGCAGGCGTGACCGTCACGTACGAGGACAGGCTCCTCACCGTCAAGGGCCCCAAGGGAACGCTTACCCAGTCCGTCGTGGGCGACGTTGACTTTCAGATAGAGCCTTCCGTTGTGCACGTGGTTCCCACGGCTGAGACCACGGACGCCAACGCAAAGCACGGCCTGTACCGCGCGCTCCTTCACAACATGGTTGTGGGAGTGACCGACGGCTACACAAAGTCCCTGACCATAGCAGGCGTCGGCTGGAAGGCTGAGCAGCAGGGCGAGAAGATAGTCATCCGTGTCGGATATTCCCATCCCGTATACTACACGGCTCCCGAGGGCATCAAGCTCTCCGTCCCCGTGCAGACAGAGATAGTCGTTTCCGGCATAGACAAAGTCCTCGTAGGCCAGGTAGCCGCAGAAATCAGAAAAATCAGACCTCCTGAGCCCTATCACGGCTATGGCATCTCCTATAAGGGAGAGCGCATAGAGCGCAAGGAAGGCAAGACCGGAGGCAAGGGCAAGAAGTAACTCTGTACGGACCGGCCTGCAGCCGCAAAGCTGCCGTGCCCCTTCGGGTCTCCGTCCGAAGGGCTGCATGAATGGCCATAAAGCGCCGTCCGGCGCGGCCGGAACAATGAGTTTGTCCGAGGAGATATCATGGTTAATAAGATTGACAAGAACACAGAGAGAAAGAGAAGACACGTCAGAGTGCGCAAGAAGATATCCGGGACGGCTGACTGCCCCAGGCTCTGCGTATTCCGCAGCCTCAATCACATATATGCGCAGGTCATTGATGACGTGAAGGGCGTAACGCTCTGCGCGGCATCCACAATGGAGAAGGACATCGCAGCCCAGGTTGCAGACCTTTCCAAGACAGACGCAGCGAAGGTTGTCGGCAAGGCCGTAGGCGAGAAGGCCAAGGCGCTTGGCATTGAGGCGGTAGTCTTCGACAGAGGCGGATATGTCTACATGGGACGTGTCCAGGCACTTGCTGACGGCGCCAGAGAAGCCGGTCTTGATTTCTAAGGAGAGCTTGACATGGAAGAGAAAAGAGAAGGAAGAGGAAAAAGAGAGTTCAACAAGAGAAAGCAGGAAGACGACGGGCTCATCAAGAAGACCATCCAGGTCAACAGAGTCAGCAAGACCGTCAAGGGCGGCCGCAACATGCGCTTTGCAGCTCTCATAGTAGTGGGAGACGGACAGGGACATGTAGGAATCGGTTCCGGCAAGTCCCGTGAAGTTCCTGAGGCAATTGAGAAGGCAACGGCCCAGGCCAAGAAGAACATGAAGACCATAAGCGTCACCGGCAACACCATCCCCCATACCATAACAGGCCGTTTCGGCAAGGGTGCGGTTGTCATGATGCCCGCAACCGAAGGTACCGGAGTCATAGCCGGAGGCCCTGTGCGTGCCGTCATGGAAGCGGCAGGCATAAAGGACGTCCGCACGAAGTCATTCGGCACAACGAACGCCATCAACTGCGTGAAGGCGGCACTCGAAGGGCTCTATGCCCTCAAGTCACCTGAGCAGGTCGCAGCCGCGCGCGGCAAGACAGTAGAGGAAATCTTAGGCTAAGGAGGCTCACTATGGTAAAGGTAACACTCATCAAAAGCTCCATCGGCCAGATAGATTCCGTTAAGGCCACCCTTTCGGCCTTAGGCCTCCGCAAGATACGCCAGTTCGCCATTCTTGAGGAAAACCCCGCCAATATGGGCCAGATAAGAAAGGTCTCTCACCTCGTCAAAGTTGAGAAGGTGGAAGGAGAGTAAGGCATGAGAATAGATACAATCTCCCCTGCTGAAGGGTCAAGAAAAGAAGTCAAGAGGCTTGGACGCGGCATAGGTTCCGGCCACGGCAAGACGGCCTGCAAGGGCCACAAGGGCCAGTGGGCAAGGTCCGGCGGCGGTGTCCGTCCCGGATTTGAAGGCGGCCAGATGCCTATCGCACGCCGCACTCCGAAGCGCGGTTTCCACAACAAGTGGGAGAAGAGCTACACCATAGTCAATCTGTCGGCTCTCGCATCCCTTCCTGCAGGCACTGTAGTTGACCTTGACTTCGTTCTCATGAACGGTCTTGCAAAGCACGTCAAGAAGTCTGTAGGGCTCAAGGTTCTCGGAAACGGCGAACTCAGCGTAGCCTTGAGCGTAAAGGCTGCAAAATTTTCTGAAAGCGCCAAGGCGGCCATCGAGAACGCAGGCGGCACAGCTGAAATCATCGAGTAACCTCTTTTGGTCTTTTGAGGATGTCTTATGTTCGAAACAATAAAGAACTGCTTTAAAGTCAAGGAAATAAGGAAGAAGATCTGGATAACGCTCCTTCTTCTGCTCTTGTTCAGAGTAGGGTGCTACATTCCGGTTCCCGGAATAATTACCTCACAGTTCAGCACGGCCATAGCGGATAACAGCTTCCTGGACCTCATGTCTGCCATAACGGGCGGATCTCTCGGGAACGCCACACTGTTTGCACTGGGCATAAGCCCGTACATCAATGCATCCATTATCATGCAGCTGCTTTCTGTGGGCATCCCTGCCCTTGAGAGGCTTTCCAAGCAGGGTGAGGACGGAAGGAAGAAGATCTCCCAGATAACGAGATGGGTGACCATAGCCCTTGCCATAGCCCAGTCCATCGGCATCATCGTGAACTTCGGCGTGCAGGGAGACGCTCTCAATCTCGCCATATTCGGCACAGTGGCAGGCGTATCTGAAACAGGCGCAAAGTGGATGGCCGGCATATTCCTCACCGTCGTATACACCGCAGGCGCAATGCTTGTTATGTGGATCGGCGAGAGAATCACAGAGTACGGCATCTCCAACGGCATATCTCTCATAATCTTCATAGGCATCCTTTCATCCGCAGGCCTCTCAATCGTTGACAAGTTTGAGGAAGCAGCTTCCGGCAACCCTTCAGTTCTCTGGATAGTATTAGGCTTCGTTCTTCTCACGATTGTAGAGTTCGGCGCAATATGCACGGTCGATTTGTCCGAGAGGCGCATCCAGGTAAATTACGCTAAGCAGGTCAAAGGCAGAAAGATGTACGGCGGCCAGTCCTCCGTCATCCCCATCCGCATTTCCGGTTCCGGCGTAATGCCCCTCATCTTCGCCTTCGCGCTCATCTCATTCCCCAACATGATCGTCAGCATGTTCGTAAACAACGATGCAGCGAACGCAGGAATCACCAAGTGGTTCTCCGGCTCATCCTCTTACTGGTACGGACAGCTCATATACATGGTCACGCTGTGCATTCTGATCTTTGCATTCTCGTTCTTCTACTCATCAATGCAGTTCAATCCCGAGGACGTGTCAAAGACCATTCAGCAGAACGGCGGCTTCATACAGGGAATCCGTCCCGGCAAGCCCACGTGTGACTACTTGAAGAAGATCAACAGACGCATCACGCTCTTCGGAGCCATTTACCTCACCCTCGTTGCGTTCATCCCCTCAATCCTTTCCATGATCCTCACGGCCGTGGGAGTGGAGGATGTATCGCTCCTGTCCGTCTTCTCCACGACAGGAATCCTCATAGTTGTCTCCGTCGCCCTGGATCTCCAGAAGCAGATGGAATCACAGCTCATGATGAAAAACTACAAGGGCTTCCTGAAATAAGCCTGGCTCCGTAAATTCAGCACATCCCCTGCGTCCCGCAGGTTCCATCCTGCGGGCCTGCAGCTAAATCCCGCACCTCTTTTTGCGGGGCGCTCCACAGGGCCTCCTGCGGGCGTGAGATCAAGCATAATACGGCCTTTTCCGAGGCCAGGACATACACCCGGCGGCTCCTTCAAGTCAGGGGCGGCACCTCATAAGTTCAAGCATATTACAGCCCCTTTCAGGGGCAGGACAGATATGCGGCAGGCTTTCCAAGGGCCTGCAAAGATACCCGGCTGCCCTTTCCAAAGGGTCTGCAAGGACACACAGCAGTCCTTTCCAAGGGTCTGCATAGAAACACAGCAGCCCTTTCCATGGGCCTGCAGGACACACAGCAGTCCTTTCCAAGGGTCTGCAAAGATACCCAGTTGCCCTTTCAGGGGCAGCGAAGGCGGCCAGCTTTAACGGGAGGCCGGCGGCACCGGACAGCGGGTTACAGCTTACAAGACGTCACATGAAAATCGTTCTTCTGGGTGCGCCGGGAGCCGGAAAGGGCACACAGGCAAGCAGGATAACCGCAAAGTACAACACACTGCACATCTCCACGGGAGACATCTTCAGGGCCAACATAAAGGCAGGCACGGAGATCGGGAAGCTTGCGAAGTCATATATGGATGCAGGCAAGCTGGTTCCGGATGAAGTTACGTGCGAGATAGTCAAGGACAGGCTCACGTGGGAGGATGCCCGGGACGGCTACATGCTGGACGGGTTCCCCAGGAACCTCTTCCAGGCTGAGGAGCTGGACAAGTTCGCAGACATAGACCTCTGCCTCAACATAGACGTGGACATAGATCTTCTCATGGACAGGATCTGCGGAAGGTGGATGTGCACGTGCGGCGAAAGCTACCACGTATCCATGCTTGGAGACAGCAGGGTATGCCCCAAGTGCGGCAAGCCCCTCTACCAGAGAGCGGATGACAATCCCGAGACGGTGAAGGCCCGCCTGGACACCTACTTTTCTCAGACCGCTCCGCTTGTGGACTACTACAGGGAGCAGGGCAAGCTTGTGTCCGTAACGTCGGGCGCGGGCTCTCCGGATGACGTGTTCGTACAGATAGTCAAAGAGTTCGACAAAAGGGATCTCAGATGATATCCATTAAGAGTGACAAAGAGATTGCTCTGATGCGCGAACCGTGCGCAATATGCCGCGACACCCTCCTTTTCGTGGAGAAGGAGATACATGCCGGGATGACTACGCAGCAGGTGGATGACCTCGTATACAAGTACATCACATCCTGCGGAGCAATACCCACGTGCAAAGGCTATTGCGGCTACCCCGGAAGCGCATGCGTGTCCGTGAACGAAGTGGTAGTGCACGGAATCCCGGGAGACAGGGTCATCATGGACGGGGACATAGTCTCCGTAGACATAACGGCCGGCAAGAACGGCTACATCGGAGACGCCTGCAGGACATTCTGCATAGGGAACGTGAGCGAGGCGGCAAGAAAGCTTGTCCGCGTCACGGAGGAGTGCTTCTTCATAGGAATGCAGGGAGTAGGTCCCGGGACGCCTCTCTTTGACATCAGCGCAGCGGTGCAAAAGCATGCCGAAGAGAACGGATTCGGCGTCGTGCGTGCGTACGTAGGGCACGGCATAGGCCGGGACATGCACGAAGACCCCTCGGTTCCCAACTACGGGCGCAAGGGCACGGGCGTGCGCCTCAAGGCCGGGATGACCATCTGCGTGGAGCCCATGATAACGATGGGCGGCTGGCGCACCATAACGGACCGCAAGGACGGCTGGACGGCCAGGACTGCGGACGGCTCATGGGCGGCCCACTACGAGAACACCGTCCTCATCACTCCGGACGGATACGAGATACTGACCTTATAGAACCGGCTCCACCTTGCGGCGGTGCCGTGAGGCCGGAAACGGGGTACAGACATTATGAAAGTGCAAGAGCCGAAGCCCGGCATGATGTGCGAGAGCACGCAGGGCAGGGACAAAGGCAGCTGTTATGTGATAATGGCAGTCTGCGAGGGAGGAAGATCCGTCCTTGTAGCGGACGGAAGGCTGAAGACCGTTGCCTCCCCGAAGACAAAGAATCTGAAGCATGTGGCGTTAATGCCCGTTGTGGCCGAAGAGATAGCGGCAAAGCTCAAGGAAGGCGGAAAGGTCTATGACCATGAAGTCAAGAAGGCCATAAAGGATCTGCGCAGAGAGCGCGAAGGAAAGTAATCCATGTCAAAAGATGACGTCATTGAGACGGAGGGCAAGGTCATAGAGTGCCTCCCCAATGCGAACTTCAAGGTGCAGCTTGCCAACGGGCACATCATCAACGCATACATCTCCGGGAAGCTCCGTATGAACTACATACGCATCATAGAGGGAGACAGCGTAAAGCTTGAGATAAGCCCGTACGACCTCAACCGCGGCAGAATAACCTGGCGCACGAAGTAGCCGCCTCAATCGCACACGGCGCCCCTTGGGGCGTCACAGCAGCGGCCCGGCCTCCTTTTATCCGGAGGCGACCAAAATCTAGAGCGCAGGCTCAGGGCCTGTGACAGGCAGAGAGCCTGTAAGGAGACAGTTATGAAAGTCAGACCTTCAGTAAAACCCATGTGTGACAAGTGCAAGGTAATCAAGAGGCACGGAAAAGTCATGGTCATATGCTCCAAGTACAAGAAGCATAAGCAGCGCCAGGGCTGATCCCAAATCCGCTCCGCCCCTTTTCCGGGCCGGGGCATATGGCCATATTTCAGTCCTGCGGCTTCATTTGCACCGGTTCAGGGGCACGTGAAAGAAGCAGGAAAGAGGCATGAAAGCCGCATATGTGGCCGGATATCAGGAAAATAAACGCCCGGCAAGCCGGTTCCCATTCCAGAAAGAGGGCCGCCGGACGGTAAGGATATAGAAATTATTATATAGAAGGAGTATCTGTATGGCACGAATTGCCGGTGTTGATCTGCCCAGGGAAAAGAGGGTGGAAATCGGACTTACGTACATATATGGCATCGGTCTCACGACATCCAAGAAGATTCTTGCTGATACGGGCGTGGACCCGGACATAAGAGTCAAGGATCTGGACGAGGCCACCGTATCCAAGCTCAGCAAATACATAGATAACAATCTCCATGTAGAGGGCGCTCTCCGCACGGAGGTGTCAATGAACATCAAGCGTCTTATGGAAATAGGATGCTACCGCGGCGTGCGCCACAGAAAGGGTCTCCCTGTACGCGGCCAGTCCACCAAAACAAACGCAAGGACCAGAAAGGGCCCCAGACGTACCGTCGCCAAGAAGAAGGGCGCAAAGTAAGGAGGCAGTATGGCACAGCAGAAGAGACAGGTCAGGGTTAAGCGCAAGGACCTCAAGAAGGTTGACAAAGGTCAGGTCCACATTCACGCTTCCTTCAACAACACTATAGTCACGGTCACGGACATGCAGGGCAACGCCATTACGACATGCTCCGCAGGAGCCCTCAACTTCAGAGGCTCCAGGAAGAGCACGGCCTTCGCCGCTCAGCAGGTCGCTGAGAAGGCCGTCACGGCTGCCAAGGATCACGGCCTCCGCTCTGCGGAAGTATACGTGAAGGGCCCCGGTGCCGGCAGAGAGTCCGCCATAAGGGCAATATCCGCATGCGATGTGGAGATCATATCCATAGCGGACGTTTCCGGCGTAGCGCACAACGGCTGCAGGCCGCCCAAGCGCCGCAGAGTATGAGGAGGTAACATATGGCAACATACAGAGAAGCAAGGTGCCGCCTTTGCAGAAGAGAGAACGCAAAGCTCTTCCTCAAGGGAGAGAAGTGCTATACAGGAAAGTGCCCCTTTGAGAAGAGGCACACGGCTCCCGGCCAGCACGGCGCGGCTGCAGCAAGAAAGAAGACCTCCGAATACGGCAGGCAGTTCAGAGAGAAGCAGAAGGTCAAGAGGATCTACGGCATTGAGGAAGGCCAGTTCAGGGCATACTATGAAAAGGCTGACCGCATGAAGGGAATCACAGGCGAGAACATGCTTTCCCTTCTTGAGCGCAGACTCGACAACGTGATATTCCGCATGGGCATAGGCGTCAGCCGCTCACAGGCAAGACAGCTTGTAAACCACGGACACTTCCTTGTAAACGGCAGGAAGGTCAACATCCCTTCATACATCGTGAAGGCAGGAGACGTGATTGCCGTCAAGGAGAACAAGGCAGACAACAAGTTCTTCGAGAACGTGAAGACCTCAAAGGTGGCCAACCTTCCCAAGTGGCTTGAGTTCGACCCCGAGAAACTGGAAGGCAAGATTCTGGCCCTTCCTCAGAGAGAGGACATAGACAGCCAGATCTCAGAGCACATGATAGTAGAGCTTTACTCAAAGTAATCCCGTGTGCCCGCACAACACCCATATACAGAAGGAGGAAGTCACATGATCGAAATGGATATGCCCAAGATCTCTGTGGAGGAAAACGAGTCCCGTTCCTGGGCCAAGCTTACCGTTGAACCTCTTGAGAAGGGCTTCGGTCTTACTATAGGCAACTGCTTAAGGCGCATACTTCTTTCCGCTCTTCCCGGCGCGGCGGCGCAGGGCATAAGATTCATGGACGGAACCGTAAAGCACGAGTTCTCCGCGGTTCCCGGAATAAGAGAGGACGTGCCTGAGATTATCCTTAACCTCAAGACACTCGCAATAAGGACAGCCGTAACCGACTCCGATTACACGAAGGTTGTCCGCCTCTACAAGGAAGGCCCTTGTGAGGTCACGGCAGCAGACATCTCATCTGATGCCGAGATAGAAATCATCAACAAAAACCAGCACATCTGCACGATAGATGAGGGCGGCAAGATAGACATGGAGATAACGATAGGGCGCGGCCGCGGATACAGGCCCGCAGACCACACGAGGTCTGACCTTATCGACTACATTCCCATCGACAGCATCTACACGCCCGTCAAGAAGGTCAACTACAACGTGGAGAACACGCGTGTGGGCCAGAACACAGACCTCGACAAGCTCACCCTTGAAGTCTGGACCAACGGCGCATTCGGCGCAAAGGAAATAGTTTCCCTCGCCGCCAAGATAATGCAGGACCACATCAACCTGTTCGTCAACCTCTCAGACAACATCAAGGACATAGACATCCTGGTAAAGCCTGAAGATGATTCCACGCAGAAGATTCTGAAGATGCAGATTGAAGAGATGGACCTCTCCGTCCGCTCATACAACTGCCTGAAGCGCGCCAACATCCACACCATCGAGGACCTCACCAAGAAGACTGAGGACGAGATGCTCAAGGTGCGCAACCTGGGCCGCAAGTCCCTGGACGAGGTCATCATCAAACTTGAGAACCTTGGGCTCTCATTAGCAAAGAAGGAGGACTAACATCATGCCCGGCAAATTACAGAGACCCGCACAGCAGAGAATGGCTCTCATACGCAACCAGGCGTCAGAGCTTCTGTGGTACGGCAAGATAAAGACCACCAAAGCCAAGGCCAAGGAAGTGCAGTCATACGTCGAGAAGATCATCACCAAGGCCATGAAGGTCTATGACGACAACATCGAGTTCGACATCGTCAAGAAGGATTCCAAGGGCAGGGACATCACCGTGAAGGGCGTCAAGGACACTCCCAGAAAGCTTGCAGTACGCCGTGAGCTAATGGGCAAGCTCCGTGACCTCCAGGAAGTGAAGGCCTTCACCGAGAAGAAGTCCGACTTCAAGAAGCGCACGGCAGACATCCAGCATCCCCTCATGGAGAAGCTCTTCAACGAGATAGCACCCAAGTATGCCCAGCGCAAGGAAGAGTCCGGCCAGGGCGGCGGCTACACCCGCATCTATATGCTTGGGACCCGCCGCGGCGACGGTGCCGAAGAGGCCATCATCGAACTTGTCTGACCCGCAGCCCCCAACACAAAAGACCAGCCGGAACATCCTTGTTCCGGCTTTTCTGCACCCGGTACTGCGCCCTGCGCCGTGTGTTTTATCTAAGGTCCAGACTCTCCCGGGCCCATTCCGGGGCGCTCATACGGCTCCTTAAGAGCCCTCATGCCGCTCCACGCAAAGTAGCCCGCATACAGCTCACCAGGAGCCCTTGCAAGGCTCATAATTTCCCCGTTGGCAAACCCATACAATCTCACATAATCGGCCTTAAACGGCCGTACGGAGGCGCATATGGAGACATTGCAGGCACTGTACACGCGCAGAAGCGTGCGAACCTTTCAACCCCGTCCCGTGGAAGAGGACAAGATACATGAGCTCTTGAAGGCTGCCATGAGCGGTCCCTGCTGCGTGAATGCAAGGGAGTGGGAGTTCATTGTGGTTACAGACCATGACACCCTTTGTGCCATGGCGGATGCAAACGGACGCCCCGCGCAGCTTCTTAAAGGAGCACCTCTTGCCATCCTCGTATGCGCAAACCTCAATGAGGCCTTCAAGCCGGCCCCTGAATACTACGCCATAGACTGCGCCATAGCGGCGCAGAACATCTGCCTCGCCGCCCACGCCCTGGGCCTCGGCGCCTGCTGGCTGGGCACGTGGCCCCAGATGCAGCGCGTGGAGGCGCAGGCTGAGCTTCTTTCCCTTCCGGCCCACATCCTGCCCCAGTCCGTCATCGCAATAGGTTATCCTTCTACAGCGCCCGCAGAGGCCGCAAGGGACCTCTATGACCCGTCCAAGGTACATTTCAACGGATGGAATTTCTGACCTCCACAGAGCCAAAACAAGGCACTTATAGCGCTTTCAAGCCCTATCCGGACCACAATCCGGACCACAATCCGGACTTTGTCCCGGCAACAAACAAAGCAGAATTATTTGTGCAAATTTGTCACACAGGGCGGCCAAGACAATAAAGAACAATTGACATCAACCCGCCGTTAGGATATAATACATTTGCAATTCTGTGATGGGAGTATGGATATGAAAGAACTAATCGAACAGGTAAACGGGCTCCCGCTTATCGTCAAGATCATTCTTTGCATACCTGCTATTGAGATTTTCTACGGCGTCTGCCGCATCATACAGGGAATCAACAAGAATGATGTACTGTGGATAGTATTAGGCATCCTTACAATCATACCCGGCGCATTCTTCATGTGGATTATTGATGTTGTATGGGTACTTCTGTACGGACATGCCATTCTGCTTGGCGAGAAGATGTTCAACTGACAAAGCCAAGGCACAAGACACAAACCCGGGTTACAAGCCCGGGCTTTTCATTGGCCAGATCCTGCCGGCGGCAGGTCAAAAACCGCAGACCCGGGTTGTGATCCCGGCTTTTCATTGGCCAGTCTTTCCTGCAGGCGGACATTATTGCATATCTTGTGCCTCCTGCAAAAAAATGTCTTTATATTGTGCCATACTCTTGACTTATACTGCGAAAACACTATAATAGTGGTATAAAATCTTTTTCGGGAGACTGGTATCATTATGGCAAAGAAAGACGGTGTTACCTGGTTCAATGAATTACCTCGTCTGGTTCAGTTCATCCTTCTGCTTATCCCTATAGTAAGCTGGGTAGTAGAAATCATCGTTAGATGGGGAACTTTCCTCAAGACCGGCGGAGTAGTTGGACTCGTAGTCGCTATAATTTATACAATCTTCGGTTGCATCCCCATTATCGGATGGATCGACCTTGTATGGGTTCTTCTTTTCAAGAAGCTGTTCTTACAGTAATTGCAAAAACCGTTTTTGCCGCCTGCGGACGTCACCGCGGGCGGTATTGTTTTGCCTCAAAGCAGGCTCCGGCGCCCCAACCGCCCGCTGCCTGCTTGTATTTTGTCCTCCGGCCGGCCCGCTGATGCTTTCGGCAATCTTATGAACGATTGTTCATGCTCAAACCAAAAACGCATCACGCACAACTTGCACCGGACTTGCGCTTTTCTGCCCTGTGGAGTATACTTGAGGCATGAAGCTGCTTATTCCCGTGGCTTTTGGCCTGGAGGCCGTGGTCAAGAGACAACTTAAGAAGCTTGGATACTGCCATGCGCCCGCCACAAACGGCCGGATAGCTGTGGAGGGGGACTGGACAGACGTTGCGCGCCTGAACCTCTGGCTCCGCTCCGGGGAGCGGGTGCTTATTGAGCTGACCTCATTCCACGCAGAGACGTTTGATGCCCTCTATGACGCCGTACAGGGCATTTGCTGGGAGGAATGGATGACCCCGCACTCCCGTATCCTGCTGGACGGAAAGAGCTACAAGAGCACCCTCGCAGCCATAAAGGCAAGCGGGGGAGTCATTAAGAAGGCCATCGTGGACCGCCTCACCAGAAAGTTCCGCCTTACAACCCTTCCGGAGGACAGGGAGCGCTTCACCGTGGGCTTCTCCATATACGAAAACGAGGTCTCCGTAACGCTGGACACCACAGGAGACAGCCTGCACAAGCGCGGGTACCGCACCCTTGCATACACTGCGCCCCTCAAGGAGACGCTGGCTGCGGCCCTTATAGACATGACGTACTACTTCCCGGAGCGTGCCTTTGCAGACCCCATGTGCGGCAGCGGCACGCTGCCTGTTGAGGCCGCCATAAAATCCCTTAACATAGCTCCCGGAAGGAACCGCGATTTCGACTTCCTTCACTGGCCCTGTGCGGACAAAGCTGCCTTCGCCGCCGCAAAGTCAGATGCCCTGGACCTGGAGATCCGGGACGCCCGCCTGGACATCTTCGCAGGGGACATCAATGAGAAGGCCGTCTCCATTGCCCGTTACCACGCCAAGCAGGCCGGCGTGGAGAAGCAGATCCGCTTTAAAGTGGCGGACTTGCGTAATTTCACCTCTGCGCGGGACCACGGCGTGCTCATAACCAACCCGCCGTACGGCGAGAGGCTGGAGGATGAGGCCTCCGTGCGTGAAACGTACAAGGCCTTGGGGCAGATGACCAAAGCTCTTCCGGACTGGAACGTATACATCCTTTCCGGCTGCCCGGCCTTTGAGAGAGCCTTTGGCCGCCGTGCGGACAAGACCCACAAGGTGTACAACGCCAACATAGAGTGCGGCTTTTACTGCTACCCCAGCAAGACCTGAACCAGCCCCACAGGGGCCTTTAACTGCACATAAGTGCGTTCTAACGCCCCTCAGAGGCCTCCAAATCCACGCAAAATAAAACCCGTCTGCTTTGTACGCAGGCGGGCTTTTTTGGCTTTGTGGTGCATTTCGGAGCCCGCAGCAATGCCGCAGGCCCGGAGCCCGTGCATTTGCCGCAGGCCAGGAGCCGGTGCATTTGCCGGGCTTATGCTGAGCTGCGCTCAGACGGTGACGGAGTCGAACTCTTTGCCGTTGTTGAGCGTCTTGAAGGTGAAGGTTCTGTTCTCGTACACGATGTACGCCCTCTTGGAGTACTCCTTGGGAAGAGAGGGGGAACCGGGGTTGAGGTGGCGCACGCCGTCCTCGTCTGCGTTGAGCTGCACGTGGGTGTGCCCTGTGATGTATACGTCCCCGGCGCTCATAGGGGGAGCGGCAAGGTGTCCGTGAGAAAGCACGATGCGGAGGCCGTCCACAAGAACCTCGGCGTACTCGGACATGATGGGGAAGGGGAGGACGCACTGGTCCACCTCGCTGTCGCAGTTGCCCTTAACGTATATGATCTTCTCCTTGTAATCCGTGAGCATCTTGGCAACGTCTGCCGGGCAGTACTTCTCCGGCTGAGGGTTCCTGGGGCCGTGATACAGCGTGTCCCCTAAAAGGATAAGCCTGTCTGCGTGCTCTTTCTCGTATGCGTCCAGTATTCTCTTGCAGTATGCAGCCGATCCGTGGATGTCTGATGCTATGAACAGTTTCATGATGCCTCCTTCTGTTGCAAGTCTCTTTATGCGTTTTCTATGTGTATATGCCGCGGCGCCTGTTCCGGGGCCCGCACAGCAGCCCGGGAGCGGCAGCGGAGCCGCACAAAAGCCGGCTTGCGGAGCCGGCTTGGGTTGTCAGATTACCGTCTGGATGATTGTGAGCTTGTTGGCCCTGTAGTTGGCGGAGTTCTCATCGCGCTCCCTTAGGATGGCCACTGGGTCATAGTTCTCTTCCTTGATGATCTTCTTCTCGTAGAAGTCCGTGTTGATTGCATGGGCCTGGAGAAGACGGACGGCGCTGGCCGTGTACCCGTATGCCGTGGTTATGGCCATGACTACGAGGTTCTTTTCCAGTATGTCATGGATCTCCATGGAGGACTCATGAGCGGAGGGGGAGGTGAAGACCATGGTCTTGCCCGGAGCGCAGAGGCGCGCTGCGACGTTGGGGGAGATGTGGGTTGCGGCGCAGTATATGACGGCGTCGCACAGGTTCCCGCTTGTGGGGCTGCTGACGTTCCTCAAAAGGTCATCGTCTGCGGCAAAGTTGAATGTCACGCCTGCCTTTTCGGAGCGGCTTAAGTTTTCCTCGTTGTTGTCTATGCCTATGGGCACAATCTTGTGGTACATGAGCGTCTGGGCTATTATGTTGCCGTAGAAGTTCATGCCTACAATGGCCACCTTGTCCCCGGCGTTCAGCTCAAGGCGGCCGCATATCGCTTCCGCAATGCCCACGGCCTCTATGCAGAGTGCGTGCACGTCATCTATGTCGGAGGGCAGGAACATTACGTCCTCCGGGCGGCATATCATCATGTCCCTCAAGAAGCCGTCGAAGTCCTTTCCTGCGAGGGCGGGCGTTATGCATTTCTCCGGGTGCCCGGACCTGCAAGCATAGCATTTCCCGCAGGGCTTTGCCGTGCGCAGGTACACCCTCTGGCGCTCCTGGAATGTGTGCACGCTGGAGCCCACTTCGTTGACTATTCCCAGTGCCGCATGGCCTATTGTCTTGGGGCACTTAGCCTTGAGGGCGCCCGTATACACGAGTGCGTCAAAGTCCGTGACCAGAATGTGCGATACCTTCACCCTTATCTGGTCCGGTCCTATGGCGTTGAACTGCCCCTGCCAGTTATCCGTGTGGTTAACCAGCTTCTCTTTGCTCATTAAAACCCAGTTATCCATAAGTGTCCTCATTATACCGCCCGCAAAACCGATTTGCAAGCACTGCAGCAAAAAAAGACCCCGTAATATCCTTTAAACAAGCCCAAAATCCGGCTCATACGGCCTCCGGCCGCGTCTTTTCATCCCCGCCGCGGACCTTTCCGGGGCGCCGCAGGCGGGCTCACAGGCCTTTGCCTTGCCCCCGCAAGGCCTCACGTGAGGGCCAATTTTCACACAACGGGGTCTCATTTTGCCCCAAACTGACATTAAAAACGATTGACGAAATATTTCTTATGCTATATAATGAACAAGCATCCAGCGAATAATGAGGTGAAACATGAAACCTGATATACATCCCGAATATCATGAGGTCACGGTCATATGCGCCTGTGGAGCTACGTTCAAGAGCGGAACGACCAAGAAGGGAGATGTCATCAAGGTGGACATCTGCAACCAGTGCCATCCTTTCTTCACGGGCAAGCAGAAACTGGTTGATACAGGCGGCCGTGTAGACAAGTTCAAGAAGAGATACAACATGTAATTAATGCAACGGCTTCTCATATCCGGGGAGCCGTATTGTTTTATATTGCCGCTGCTGTAGCGGCTTCATGGCGCAAAAAGCGCCGCATATATACAGGGCCCTTGAAGGGCAAGGGCCAGCTGTGGAAGAGAGTGTTTCCGGATGAGCGAAGAGAAGCCTAAGAAGGAAAAGCGGAATAAGAAAACCTGCCGCACGTACATAGGCGGGCAGGCTGTGCTGGAAGGCGTCATGATGCAGGGAAAGACCTGCACGGCCACGGCCGTAAGAGACCAGGACGGAAACATCCAGGTGGAGGCCACACGCATAAAGCGCAGCAAGGCAGGCGCAAAGGCAAGGAAGATACCGTTCATAAGGGGCATAGTGAACATGTTCATGTCCCTCATCTCCGGCATCAAGATTCTCATGCGCTCTGCAACCGTTTACGGCCAGGACGAGGAGGCGGAGGCAGGCCGCTTTGAGAAGTGGCTTGCGGAAAAGTGCAAGATAAACCTCATGGACGTCATCACAACCGTCTCCCTCGTTATAGGCGTAGTCCTTGCCGTCGTGATCTTCATCCTTCTGCCCAACTTCCTTCTGAGCCTCATAGAGAACGCCTACCCCGGCTTCAGCGTCACCGGATGGGCATACCTTGTCCTCGGCGCCTTCAAGCTTGTAATCTTCATAGCCTACCTGGCGCTCATTCTCCTTTTGAAGGACATCCGCAGGCTGTACCAGTACCACGGTGCGGAGCACAAGACCATAAACGCATACGAATACGGCTACGAACTCACGCCGGACAATGTCAAGAAGGCCTCACGCATCCATGACCGCTGCGGCACGTCTTTCATGTTCCTTGTGGTCATCATAAACATTCTCGTCCTTTCTCTCATAAACTGGGCCATAGGCACGGGCAGAATAGATAACGGATTCCTCCGTTTCCTGTCCCGCGTGGGCGTGGAGATAGTCTTCCTGCCGGTCCTTGTGGGCATATCATACGAAGTCTTAAAGCTTCTGGCACGCTTTGAAAACCCGTTTGTAACCGCCTTGAAGTCCCCTGGAATGCTTCTCCAGAAGACCCTCACCACCCGTGAGCCGGACGAGAGCCAGATAGAGGTGGCCATAGCTGCCTTCAACAAAGTCCTCGAGATGGACGCAGACCCCACGGTCCCTGAAACGAAGTTCGTAACGGGAGGGCTGCTTACCAAGATGCTGGAGGAGACCAAGAAGGAGTTCACCGAGGCAGGCATAGACGAGGCGGATGCGGAATGGATCTATTCCATAGTCTTAGGAGTGCCCCGTTCGGAGCTTTCCAAGGAGCGGCAGATAAAGCCCTCCGAGACACGCAAGCTCACTGAGGTAATAGAAAAGCGCAAAGAAGGCAGGCCCCTTTGGTACATCATAGGGGACACGGACTTCTGCGGCTGCAGGATAAAGGTGGATGAGCGTGCGCTCATACCCCGCCCGGAAACAGAGCAGCTTGCTGCGGACATCATAAAGACCGCAGAGGAAGGGGACAAGATCCTGGACCTTTGCACTGGCTCCGGATGCATAGCAATAGCTATTGCCAAGGGCTGCGCAGAGAGGGGCATAAACGTCTCCGTAACGGCCTCGGATGTTTCAGACGCCGCCATAATGCTTGCCAAGGAGAACGCGGAGCTGAACGAAGTGAAGGTGGACTTCATACGCTCCGACATGTTCAACTCCGTCCGCGGGCGCTTCAACACCATCGTGTGCAACCCGCCGTACATAAAGTCCTCGGACATCCCCACGCTCCAGAAAGAGGTGCGTGAATATGAGCCCATCGTAGCCTTAGACGGCGGCGATGACGGCCTGGACTTCTACCGCCGTATAGCGGATGAGGTCAAGAAGTACCTCGCCAAGGATGCCATGCTCCTCATGGAGTGCGGTGAAGGGCAGGCCAGCCAGATCCTCCAGCTCTTCCCCAGGCGCGCGTACGCCGTTGTCTCCAAGGACCTGGAGGGCGTGGACAGATACATCAAGATAGCCTTCTAGCCCTTTGCAGGCCTCACTCAAGCCCGTACAGGCGCTTCAGCGCCGCTCCTGCGGCATCCAGACAAGGCCACACACAAGGCCTTCCAGACGCCTTGCCGGTGCCCTGCGGCAGCCAGCTCAACCATAGATTCATAAGCGGCGGCACATCATATGGCCGCCAATAGTTTCACAAGAGACTTTCGAGGTTTGCTCTTTGGACTTGTGAAACAAGCAGCCCTCAGGGGCCCGGTTTCCACAGGCAGGTTTCACAAGACTTTTTGGAAGTTTGATATTTTGACTTGTGAAACTCTTCCACAAAAATACGCACATATATGCGCAAACGGCGCATGCAGAGGATATATGCAGGACAGCATGATTTCA
>JAJPZC010000165.1 GCA_021204585.1 Clostridia bacterium | reverse complement strand
AGATAATAGACAAAGTGTTGTGAAACGGCTCTTGACGATTTTCTCCTCTAACATTATAATAAAAAGCGCTTGAGAGGGGATATGAGAGAGCTGTTGTTTGGAGGAGATGCGGCATGAAGGTGCTCATGATAAACGGCAGCCCGCATGAGAGGGGCTGCACGAACGCTGCGCTGGAGATAATAGCTAAGGAGCTTGAAGAGCAGGGCATAGAGAGCGAGATTGTATGGATTGGAACGGGCGCCGTGCACAGCTGCACGGGGTGCGGCTTCTGCAAGGGCAAGGGGCACTGCGTCTTCTCGGATGACGTCATGAACTCCATTGGCGAGAAGGTGAAGGCGGCAGACGGATACGTATTTGGCTCTCCTGTGCATTATGCATCCCCTGCGGGCTCCATGATAGCCCTCATGGACCGTCTGTTCTGGTGCTGCGGCTCATATATGAAGTACAAGCCTGCGGCCTCCGTAGTATCTGCGCGCAGGGCCGGGACTACGGCCTCATATGACGTCATGAACAAGTACTTCGGCATAAACAGCATGATCCAGGTGCCGGCAACGTACTGGAACATGGTGCACGGCTCCTCGGCGGAGGACGTTGCAAAGGACGAGGAAGGTGTCTCCGTAATGCGGGCCATAGGCTCCAATATGGCATGGCTTTTAAAGCTCCTGGACTCTGCAAAGGGCACGGAGCTGGAAAAGCCCGTTGAGATCCCTAAGGCAAGGACCAGCTTCATCCGTTAAGACAAGACAAAAGCCGGCCCCTGTATCATTGGGGCCGGGATGTGAGAAAGCGGCGGTGCAGGGCTGAAGGCCCTGCGTGGAAGGCCTTTGCAGCCGCCAAAGGCTGTTTTTGCGGAAAAGTCATGAAGCTTATAACCTTCACAGTGCCCTGTTACAACTCACAGGACTACATGGAAAAGTGCATAGAGAGTCTTTTGAAGGCCGGTCCGGATGCAGAGATCCTGCTTGTGGATGACGGCTCCACGGACCGTACCCCGGAGATTGCAGACGCATATGCGGCAAAGTACCCGGACATAGTAAAGGTCATCCATAAGCCCAACGGCGGGCACGGCTCCGGGCTCAATGCAGGCGTGCATGCCGCAGACGGCCTGTACTTCAAGACTGTGGACTCGGATGACTGGCTGGACGAGGAGGCCCTCACAAAGCTTATGGACACCATCCGCCAGCACCTCATAGAGGACAACCTGCCGGACATGTACATCTGCAACTTCATCTATTTCCACGCCGCAGACAACACGCAGCACGTGAGCAAGTATACGAAGAAGATGGCAGTGGGGGACGTGGACTGGAAGAAGGTCAAGGCCTTCCATTATTCCCACACCCTCATGATTCATGCCCTCATATACCGCACCTCGACGCTCCGCAAAAACTACATGGAGCTGCCGGAGCACACCTTCTACGTGGACAACATATACGCCTATGCGCCTTTGAGCGATATGCTGAAGGCATACTATCTGGACGTGGACCTGTACTATTACTACATAGGCCGCGAGGGGCAGAGCATCAACATAGAGACGGCCATGAAGCGCTACAAGCAGCAGCTTCTGGTCATGGAGATGATGGTCTCCGCTCACAAGTACGATGAACTCAAGACCCTTCCAAAGGGCCTCAAGCGCTATATGCTTCATTACCTGGACGCCATCATGATGAACACCCTCATGTTCGCCTGCGGCACCTTCTCCAAGGAGCGCAAGAAGGACGTCAAGGAGATGTGGCGCATAATGAAGGAGACAGACAAAAAGCTGTACCGTCACCTCCGTTACCGCAGCTACGCCACCGTGGTGGCCTTCATTCCGTACCGTCTGCGTCCATCCATAATGATGTGGGCGTACAAGATAATCTGCAAGAGGGACAAGCTGGGCTGACGCCCGGATCAGCCGGGCGGGAAAGCACACAGAAACAGAGGGGAACAGCTGCCAGAAAGGCAGCACTGCGCCAAGCGCGCCCAGATGCGCCGTGAGCGGCAGAAACAAAAGAGGCAGATTTTGCCGGAGAGCACAATGCAAGCCGACGCTTGCGCATTACATGCGCAAGGGGGGCAGTCCTGCGGACTGCCCCATACTCCTTAAACAGCCATAAGCACTAAAGCGGGGAAACAAGGATATGTACAATGTAGCCATCGTGGAGGACTCTGAGGCGGACAGGGATGTCCTGCGGTTCTACCTTGCCGAGTACGGCAAAGAGAGGGGCCTGCAGTTCAGCTGTGAGTGTTTCGAGAACGCCATAACCTTCCTCACCAACTATACTGCGGCGTTTGACATCATTTTCATAGACATCCAGATGCCGTACATGGACGGCGTAGAAGCGGCGGAAAGGCTGCGTCAGATAGACGCGGCGGTTCCGCTTGTTTTTGTTACGAACATGTCCGGCATGGCGGTGAAGGGATATTCGGTCAATGCAGTGGACTTCGTAGTGAAGCCGGTGCAGTACCCGGTGTTCTGTGCCATGATGGACAAGGTGCTGCGCATCGTGCAGAACAAGATGGAGATGGTGCTTTTGAAGACCAAGGAGAGCCTCGTAAGGGTCCCCGTGGACAGCATATACTATCTGGAGATATCCGCGCACCAGATCATATACCACACGGAGAGCGGAAGCCACAGCGTGTGGGGCACCTTGAAGGATGAGATGAAGAGGCTCCCGGCGCACGTCTTCGCCAGGGCCAACAACTACTGCGTGGTAAACCTCAAGTTCGTAAAGGAGATCAAGGACGGGCAGGTGTACATAGACGGCGCAAATTTAAGCATTCCCATGAGCCGCTCCAAGAAGGGCGCCTTCATGGACGCTTTCATGGCATACTGCGGCAAGTATATATGATCCGCCGGGGCTCATAAGGGGTAAGGTATGGAAGGGATAGAGGTATTCTTTGACGGCCTCAGAAACATAGGGATGCTCTTTATAGCGGAGCTCATTATAGTCGTGCCCGCCATGCCCAGAAGAAGCCTGTTCCCCGTCCGGATCATCTGCTCCGTGGCCATAATGTGCATCCTGTGTGCGGTGTATCTGCTGTTCTACATATACCTCAACGCATACCTGTGGTACATATCCGCCGTGTGGTATTTCTTCGTGGCCATATGCACCGGAGGGCTCATATTCGGATGCTTCAAGATGCACATAACAGAGGTGCTCTGGAGCATGATAACCGCATATGCTGTGCAGCATATGGTATATGCAGTCACGTATGAGCTCATCTTCCCGCAGGTCACATTCGGCAACCCGGATTTCTGGCTCATATTCGCAACCTACTTCGTGATAGGGGCCGCCATATATGTGCTCTTCGGCGTCCTGAACCACCTCAACAGGGGCTACATCTTCTTTGACTATTCGGACCAGCACAAGGCAAGGTACTCCATACTGTTTTCCATCCTGTTCATAGTCTTTTTGGGCTCCACCTTCGTGAACCAGGTCAACGTGGTGGTCTCCACGCAGTACATCTGGCTGTGCGGCCTTGCAGACCTCATAACATGCATCTTCATGGTTGTCCTGCAGCTCATAGTCCTGTACGTGTCAAGGGTAGTGGGGGAGAAGCGCCTTGAAGACGGCATCCTGGCTGCGGAAAAGAACCAGTACCTTGCCTTCAAGAACAGCGTTGACTACATAAACGTCAAGGTGCATGACTTAAAGCATGAGATCGCCCGCATGAAGCAGGGCAACGAGGTGGACTCCGGCCGGCTTCAGGAGGTTGCGGACAACATAGCTATATACGAGGCCTTTGCAAAGACGGGCAACGAAGACCTGGACATAGTGCTCACTGAGAAGAACCTCATGTGCCTCTCGGACCATATAACACTCACGTACCTTGCGGAGGCGGACAAGCTGTCCGTCATGAGTGCGGATGACATTTACTCGTTCTTCGGCAACATGCTGGACAATGCCATAGAGTGCGAGAGGAAGATGCCGGAGGGCAGCCGCTTCATACGTCTTTTCATAAAGCCCAGCGGATCATTCCTCATAATCCACTGCGAGAACTACTTCGCAGGAGACGTCCGTTTCCATGACGGCCTTCCCATATCCACAAAGGGAGACAGCACCAAGCACGGCTTCGGCACCCGCAGCATGCAGCTCACCGCCAAGCGGTACGGCGGCCAGCTGCGCATGAGCGTTGAAGACAGCCTCTTCAAGACGGAGCTCCTTCTGAACATCTAGCCCTCACCCGGCTCTGTACACGGTCTGGCCCTTCAGACCGTCCATCATCCCGGTCCTGCCCTTATTCTGGCCATTCCGGCCTTCCTTCATACCGGTCCGGTCTTGTTCCGTCCCCGGCTTCATTCTGTCCCGGCGCCTGCAGCAGGCGCCAGTCCGGCCCTTTATACATCTATATAATATGCAGCACAGGCTCCGCTTTAGCGGGGCTTTTTTTCGTGCAGGTTAAGCAATTTTTATGACGGGTTATGCGCAAGGGTTCCGGGCAAAAGCAATGAAAAAAGCAGGTTATGGAAGGTGCGTTGAAGGCGGCCCGGCGGATTTTTAGAATGTGGGGCAGAATAATAAGGAGGGAACGAACTATGAAAAAGCTTCGTTCATTATTGATTGGTGTTCTTGCAGTGGCTACAGTTGCAGCCGTAGGTGTTGCTTTCGCAGGTTGCGGCAGCAGCTCTGACAAGGAGATTGATTCCACATATCAGTACTATACAATCCAGACCGTCACAACAGAGTACGAGTATGAGGGCCAGACCGGAACAATGGAGAACCAGATCTTCACGACGGACAACGTTGTTCTCTACACGGACGGCACATACATGTCTGAGAAGACAGTCATCACGACAGGAACCGAGACAGACGGCAGCACAAGCATCCAGGAGACTGAGACCGCCATCCGTTACGGCACATACACGAAGGGCACGACAGCCATCGATGACACGTACATCAAGCTTGACCTCTCTGCAGCAACCCGCGTTATCTGGATGGCCAACGTATACAACGGCATGTTCATCAAGGGCGCAGACTCTGACAACTATGGCGATGACGTAACATACATCGGCGATGACGTGACAATCATCTCCAAGGATCAGTTCATGTCCGACTACGGCGCAGCAACGACATACTACATCGTCCTGGATATGGATATGAATGAGCAGCAGTACATCGTAGACTCCATGTAATCAGGCGGCACACATATGTGCTCCGGAAAGATTTGAGAAAGGGGGGGTCAATAGATGAGCAAGAAAGAAAAGAAGCCTTTTTCCCTTAAGAAAGAGATCATTCTCGTAGTGGTCAGCGTGGTCGTAGCCGTGGCTCTTGCTGTGGGCAACTACTTCGCACTCATCTATGAGAGCGTAATCAACGTGTACTTCAGCTCCAGTGACTATGAAGTGTCAGCGGAAGAGGAGCAGCTCTGCCAGGATGTTGAGGCGGAAGGCATAGTTCTTTTGAAGAATGAAGACAATGCGCTGCCCCTTGCTTCCACGGAGACAAAAGTTGCCCTTATGGGCCAGGACTCAGTGGACTTCATGTACGGCGGAGGCGGATCAGGCTCCGTAAACTCAAACGGCATGCCCACGCTCAAGGATTCCATGGAAGCGGTAGGGCTCACGGTCAACACAACGCTCTGGAATTTCTATGACACAGGCGCCGGCAAGAGCTACCGCAAGACATATCCGGACGAGTCCGGCAACGGCAAGTTCGCAGTGAACGAAGTGCCTCAGAGCGTTTATACGGACACAGTCAAGAACAGCATGACGGATGACGTCGCCATCGTATCCTTCGGACGCGGAGGCGGCGAGAGCTCAGACCTGCCCACATCATCCGAAAGCGGCGCAAACTATGAGAGCATAGGCTCCAAGTACCTTGAGCTGGATGCAAATGAGCTTGCATGCCTCAAGCTTGCCTGCGAGAAGTATGACAAGGTCATAGTCCTCATCAACTCATCCAACGCAATGGAGCTGGACTTCCTGGATGATCCCACATATGCCAACGTGAAGGCGGCCCTCTGGGTAGGCGCCGTCGGCGAGACGGGAATGTATGCCATAGGCGAAGTGATAACCGGCAAGGTCAACCCCTCCGGGCGTCTTGCAGACACGTATGCATATGACAGCACCAGCGCCCCTTCATTTGCAAACTTCGGAGATTACAGGATTTCCAACAGCAACATAGACAAGGGCAACATGTACATAGTATACGAAGAGGGCATCTATGTCGGATACCGTTACTATGAGACCCGCTATGAGGATTCCGTACTCGGGAAGGACAACGTAGGCACTTATGACTACGCCACGGCGGTTCAGTATCCGTTCGGATACGGCCTCTCATACACGACCTTTGCATGGTCGGATTACAGCGCAGAGTCCAGCGAAGACGGCAAGACCGTGGACGTCTCCATAACCGTCACCAACACCGGCAACTATCCCGGCAAGGACGTCGTGGAACTCTACGTCCAGGCTCCGTACTATACTGCAGACGGCCACAGCAACATAGAGAAGTCCTCAGTAGTCCTTGTGGGCTATGCAAAGACAGACACTCTGGACGCCAAGGGCGGCGAAAACTGCAGCCAGACGCTGGACATAACCGTTGACGTGGAGAACTTCGCGTCATACGACTATAAGACCGCCGGCACATACGTCCTCGAAGCAGGCCAGTACTATCTGGCAGCCGGCAGGAACGCACATGACGCCCTCAACAACATCCTCGAGTCCGAGACCCTTTCCTCAGAGCAGCAGGACAGGATCGTGGACATCGCAGACGCATCGGATGATGCCGCAAGCACATCCCTCGTTGAAACCGTACTGGATCTCAGCGAGGATGATACAACGACATACGCTGTATCCCAGGCAACCGGCTACACAATCAAGAACCAGCTGTCCCAAGCAGACGTTAACAGCTATGAGGGCGAGTCCGTAAC
>JAJPZC010000033.1 GCA_021204585.1 Clostridia bacterium | reverse complement strand
GCGCATATGTGCGAGTATTGGCCGTATGAAGGCCACGGGTGAAGCTGCAGGTATGCTGCAGGTATGCTGCAGGTTGGGCTGCAGGAGCGGCTGCAGGAGCGGCCGCAGGTGTGCTGCTGGTGTGGCACAGGTGTGGCGCAGGTGTGCTGCAGATGCGGCTGCTGGTGTAGCTGCTGGTGTGGCGCAGGTGTGCTGCAGATGCGGCCGTATGGCAGGCATCACTGGCCCTGCTCAGGGCCGGAGGGGTTCTGCGTGTAGCCCTTTATGTTGCCGTAGCGGCCGTATATGGGCTTGCCTGGGATGATTTTGTCCTGCTGTGCCTGGGAGTCATTTGAAGAGCTGCCGGACGAGGTTGCGGAAGAAACGCCGGATGCGCCGGATTTTGGGCCGTAGTAGGGTCTGCCTGCCTCCTTGTCCCTTGCCTTGCGCTCCTCCTCTGCCTTCTTGCGGAAGGCTTCCGGGTTATAGCGGTCACGGATTTCAAGGATGGCCTTTATGGCCGTGCCCTCGTAGTAGTCCGGGCTCTTTTCCGGGCGGTACAGGCCGCTGGATGCGAAGATGCGGAGCATCTGCTCACGGTCTCCGTTGCACCAGAATGCCAGGCGGTTCATGAGCGCCATGTCCGAGTTGGAGTGGTTATGGCGAAGGTCTGTGCCCTGGTACAGCTGCATGGTTACTTCGCCGCCCTTTGCAAGAAAGGCCTTCTCAAGGATCTCGCGGTCAGACATGCTGGAGAGGCCGTACTCTCCGTGGGTGCTCTTCTTGTACTCCTTGCGCTTGTCGAAGTTGTTGCGGATGAAGTTCCTCATGTCCGGAGTGTCGAAGGACTCAAGCTTGGTCTCGCCCTCTCTGCATGCTCCGGTCATGGATATGAAGTGGGACTTGCGGTAGAACTCCATGAGCCCGTCCTTTGAGAAGGAGCGCACGTTTTCCGGCTCCATCTTGCCGAAGAAGTGTATGCCGCCGCCGGAGACGGAGGTCTCTGCGTAGCAGCCTGCGGGCACCACGCTGCGGGCGCGCTGCGCCGCGGGGGTGAACTTGCCGTTCTCGTCCAGGCAGTGGTCCACGTCTATGCAGCAGATGCCGTCCTTGCCGTCCAGGGCATATGCTATGGTCTCATAGCCTTTGACCTTTGCATACTCTATGGCGGTATCGAAGTCCGCCCAGGTTTTGGGGTTGTCGGACTCTGCAAACTTGCCGGTGACGGGGCTCATGAGGTACTTGTCCAGGTGCCCCGTATTGGTGTTGGTGCGTATATGCACTGCAACCCAGTTGGGCCTTGCCTTCATCTCCTCGGGGATGTTCTCCCTAAGCTGCCGCTCATGGGACTTGATTCTGCCGTGGAAAACGAGGGACGGGCGCTGCAGGTCATTGGTGTACGAGGAAGTGCCGTCGAAAAGGGACACAAACTGGTCCGGTGGCATGGCCTCCGAAATCTCATCTTTGAAAATGCGCACGGGCATGGTGCCGGGGACCCTGAGGTCATACCCCCCTTCCACCTCTTTAATGAGGGTTATGGGATAGTAGTATGAGAACTTCTCAAACTTCCCGTCCGGGCAGCGGAAGAGCCTTGAAGCCGCAGTGTCGCATATGCGCGCCGTTGCGGGCACGAAGACGTGCTTTTCTTCAGGAGACTCCGGGCGCTGCTCTGAGGCTCCGCCGGGGTGGTAGTCCTCAGGGCTGGCGGACTCTATCACGTCCTTGAGGTTCTGCGGGGTTATGCGCCCTGCTGATTTGGACTTGTTCCAGAGGCGGACCTCCCTGTCATCCGGCAAATGGATGATGTAGTCTCCGTCGGGCTGCTTACTGACAAGGAACTTAGGGACTATGTACTTGTCTCCCTTGCCCCTGTCCGGAAGCATGAAGGTGTATGTGTCGGACTGCTCTTCATCCTCCGTAATGAAGTGTGCGTCTGCTGGCACCCGGAGCGTCAGCCAGCCCCTCTCGCCGTTCTTCAGCCTTGGCGTTGCGTAGCTGTCCTTCATGGTGCCGTTCACGGCCTCATAGAACTCCTGTGCCGTAAGAGTCACGGGCTCTTTTCCCTCCTCCCTGCTTGTCAGAGAGAATTTGAAGCTTTCAGGGAATGAGAGGGTTATGGCATCCTCCGTCCCCTTTGCGGGCGCCCTGGACATCTTCACAACGTTGGGGTCTATGAACCTGTTGGCGTAATTGTACGTGTATCCCGCATACGTTCCGTTAAGGGGCATGCGCATGAATGCGCTCTTCTCGTACATGCGTATCATTGCGTCCTGGGACACGAGAGCGTGGTACCATATTGTCCTGGGCCTCTGCTCCGGAGCAGGTGCCGGTGCCGGTGCGGGCTTGGGCTTCTCATGCCCCGGCTCTACGGGCGCGGGCGCGGGTGCCGCCGGAGGCGCCGCGGCATCCGTTACGAACGGATTCTCCTCTGCGGTCTCCTCCATCCTTCCGTCTTCCGCAGGTGCCTTTGCTGTGTTCTCTCCCACGGAGGCATTGGCTGTCTCTTCTGCCAAAGCGGCATTAGACTCTTCCATTACACCCTCCTTGGCTGTCTCTTCCATTACACCCTCTTTTGCTGTCTCCTGCATTACGGGCTCCTTGGCCGTCTCTTCTGCTGCGGGCAGAATTGGATCTGTCTCGCCCATTACGGGCTCATTGGCCGTCTCTTCTGCTGCGGGCAGAACGGGATCTGTCTCAGCCGTTACGGCCTCTGCGGAGCCTGCTGCAGTTTCTGCTGCGCCGGAGGAATATACGGTGCCGGGATCCAGTTTTGTGGGCTCCTCAACGGGGTTGTCCGGTGTGGCCTTAACGGCCGCTGCCTTGGTTCTGCGCTTGCGCTTAGGTCTCTCTTCCGGGACGGCCTGGGCGCTCTCCGGAGGGAGAGAATTGCCGTTTTCCGGGGTGTTAGTACTATGCAAACCGTCATTTTCTGCATTCTGCATAGTAATTTTAGGGTCTCTGGGGATGTTTCCGTCCCCTCCGGCCATGGGCTGGGGTTCTGCCTCCACAGGCTCCTGTGCGGTTTCTGCGAAGCCCTCTGCGGCCTCTTGCTCCCACTGCCTCTGCAGTTCCTCTGCCTGCCTGGAGATGTCCTCCATGCTGCGTTCATCTGTTCTTACTGCCGCAGACTCTTCATCTGCAAATGCTGTAGCCGTCTTTCTGGCCATTCCTTCTTCTGTCTCCTTTATCTCAGTATTTGTATTCTCCTGCACGGCTTCTGCCTCCGTGCGGGGCTGTATGTTGTCTGCCTCTGCGGCAGGTGTATTGTGGTTGTCTGCAGGCTCTTCTGCCTGCACTGCTGTGCCCTGTATGAGCTCTCCTTTTTCTTTCGCAACATCCGGAAGAGGTCTTTCCTTGGGCGTTCTGCCCCGTTTCCTCTTGGGTGCATTTGGATCCGGAAGAGGATGTATGCGAGGTCTTCCGGGTCCTCTCTTGGGAGCATTTGAATCTCTTGCCTTGCTCTTCCTGCGCATTGGCGTAACGGTCTCCGCTGTGGAATCCTGCGTGCTGTCTGCCTCCGTGGCGGTTGTCTCCTGTGCAGGTGCCTGGGACTGGACCAGAGGCTCTGTATTCTGTGGTGCCTCCTGCGTGGCCTGCTGTATCTCCACGGGCTCCTGCGGCTGTGTCTGTATGGTGTTCTCCGATGTGTTCATATATTTTGGTGCCTCCTGGTACTTGATGTCCGTTCCCTCTGCTGCGGCAGAGACGGTTGCCTCAGGCACAGCGGAGTTGGCTGCGGGACGGGACTGCGTCGGCGTCTGGGGAGTGTTCCCGGACGGGAACGGATTGAAGGGTATGTCTTCCGGGGTGTCTATGGAAGGCTCCTGTGAGGAGTCTGCGGGCTCCGGAAGAGGTTCCTGGACGGGCTCTGCCTCTGCCTCTTCTTGCGCCTCTTGTGGGGTGTTCAGGCGGATGTGCTCACGGAGCTGGGAGATGAAGCGGTCCAGGTTCTCCGGCATGGCGTCTATGAGGCAGCTGCGGTTGTATGCTGCTTCGCTGGTTAAGGGCACGGAGTACGCCCACTTGAGGTTGTCTTCCGTATAGTATTTGGCCGGATATGCATACCGTACGGTGCAGGCGAGGTTGTATGAGAGGCGGGCTACGCCCCACTTGCGTATCATGCGCTCCGTCTCCTCCTGGCGTATGGGGTTTACGGAACGGGCGAACAGGAAGTGGCGCACGTCCGAGAGGCATTCAGAGTCCATAGTCCTGGACACCCTTATGGCGGCATCTTCATCCTTTGCCTGCGCATCTGCCCTCGTGCCGTAATATATGGGCGGGTAGATGCCCTTCATTGCATCCTCTGCATACTCTGCCATTGTCTTCTCCCTCTGCCGTACGGGCTCCGGTGTGTAGTTGTCTTGGGTGCTGTAATTTCTTTCTGCCATTGTTGGCTTGTAACGTTCCTCCTTAAGGTAAATAGAATGGTTGTATATTGTCTGCCATGAGGCTGCAGACGGCAGCTGCGGCCATGCGGCAGGGTGTTGGTTTGGATGCCGTCTCTTTAGACGGCGGCTTTGGATCCGGACAGGTATGTCTGGACAGGCCTTCGTATTGCCTGGATTGGTGCGTATGGCATCTGTATTGCCCACAACGGAACAGATTATCTGGAATGGACAAGGCTTCTATACAGGGCTTCCGGACAGCCCGTAAGGCATCCGGAGAGGATCTCAGGCCCTCTGGGTTCAGCGGCGGTTGTACTCCTTCTTGGTCTCATTAACGCACCGGAAGGACTTGTACTTGGCAAACATTCTGGGATACATGTGCAGGGACTGTCCGTCCGGGGATATGCATACGCCGTATTTTTGCCGGATGGCAGGCAGGCGGGCGTACAGGTCCTCCTGGAGAATTGCGCAGAGGCCAATGCGCTTCTGCACGCAGTGGTATGTTATGATCTCATCTCTCCTGCCCGTAAGGGCGGCGAAGTTGTGCGCCGTGTTTCCTATCACTATGTACCCCGGGCCCAGCCTAAGGGCCAGTATGTACCTGGGGCTGTGGTCCCTGAGGTATATGTAATCCAGGTACAGGGCGTATCCTCTGGCGTATGCCTCCTGCAGTATGTCTGCTTCGGTTCCGTCCGTCCTTGGAGGCACCTGCATTGGATACCCCTCCGGGCGCTCTTCATCCGTGAGGCAGAACCTGGGCTCCTGCTCTCTCTTTAGGCCCTTTAAGCTGGTGTAACGGAGATTGTCATATTCCGTGAAGTCTTCCTCTTGGAAGTAGCCCATCTCCACAAGGTCTTCCTGGCTGTGCGCATATCCTGTTCCGCACATAAGCCCCGCAAGACGGGGATTGGAGCCCAGGGGTATTAAGCTTTTGTCTGTGTTGTCATATATGCCGTCAGAGGCGCATATGTTCTTTGTCTTGCCCAGATACAGCTCCGTGCACACTTTCTCCCCTGCGGGAATGCATGCATACAGGTGTGCTGCAGCGGGCCTGTCTGCCGGTTTGTCTGCGGCCTCTCCGGAATCCTTTGCAGATGCTCCTGGTGCTCTTGTGTGCCCTTGCGTGTCTTCCGTATCTTGTGCCTTGTCCGGTGCATCGGAGGCTTGTACGGGCCTGTATGCGGGCTGTGCAGGCCCGTGCGCGGGTTGTGCAGGCCCGTGCTCTGCCTCTGTATTGGGGTACCCGTATAAAGGGTTGGAGTGTTCTTGTGATTCTGCCTGCCTCTGTGTGGCTCCCTGCGTATGGGTTAATGTGCCTTCTGCATGCGGTGCCTTCCCCAGATGCGGAGGTTCCGGATGCAGGTTTAGAAGCTGCCCGCAGCCGGAGGTGTAACGGATCATGAGTGAGTATCCGGTGAAGTTGGACGGGATGGCCTCATGTATTGGCAGGATATCTGTGCGGGAGAATAAAAGAGGGTCTGTATCCGGATACGTGCTATCTGGCAGCGTTGTTACGCAGTGCCGGAGAAAAAAGTGGAGCTTGGCATGGCCAGAGAGAATACGGCAAGACGGATGGCCTCTTCTGTCTCTTTCTCTTCCATAGCCAGCTGGCAGTATTCTTCATAGCAGTCCTTTATATACGTCTTAACCAGCTTCTCTTTGCTTTCTTTTTCCACCTTCACCTCCTTCCGGCCCTTGTCTTGCATATGCTGTGCTGTACTTCCTTGTATATCTTGTCTTGTGCCGTATGATGTATCCTTCTTCTCCCGCATGCCGTCCTCTGTTGCGCATGCTCTCCTGTGTTATGCATGCCCTCAAGTATTGCGCATGCCCTCTTGTGTTGCGCATGCACGTATATGTATATGTGTGCGCTCTGCGCGCGTGCAGCCGTGCGCTGCAGTGTTTCCTTGCCCACAGCGAAGAGCCTTGTCTGTGGCCTCTGGAGCCTCATATGCGGCATCTGGAGCCATGTATACAGCTTCTGGAAGGGGTGCATGCACCCCGGAGCGGATGTAGCTGCAAGTCTCAAGGAGAGCTCCGGGGGCATGCATTAGCAAACAGATCTGTGTGTGTGCTTGGATGAGTTTGTCCCGGATGCAGCGGTGCCTGTATATGCAGGCGGAGCCTGTGACCGGACGGGTTGTTGTAATTTGGAGCAAATAAAAACGCCCTGCAGGAATACCCGGTTAAGGTATTTCCTGCAAGGCGTGGATAGCTTCCTTGAATTGCTTAATTATATCTTGGATAGCTTCTGTTTCTCACAGTCTTACATGCAGCCCGCAGCTTTCTGGAAGCTGTACGGATGCCGCATGCGTGTGATATTAAGTTTCTTTAGTGCTGTCTTGCCTTGCGTCCGGAGACCATTTGGGGCCGGCGGGGCTATACCGTTTTGAGGCAGTCCCTTGGGACGAAGGGCTTGGAGGAGTATTCATAAGATCTGTCGTTGTACGTGAGCGAGAATTTGCTGCCGCAGGAGCGGCACAGAAGTTCTACGTCCAGGCACATCT
>JAJPZC010000047.1 GCA_021204585.1 Clostridia bacterium | reverse complement strand
CCACAGGGGCGGCCGCCGTATGCGGCTGCTGCTCCGCAGCACAGGCATGCGCATGCATGCGTACATATTACACCACTGGACGGGCCGGTGTTCAAGGGGCCCGCAATAGATCATTTTGAGGAGGTATACCATGAGGGTATTATCTAAAGCATTCATCATGAAGGACTCATTTAATGAGGACAGATTTTTCGGCATTCTTTCCAACTGGCTCAAAAGAGACGGCTCTTTGAGGGCATTCGGAGAGGCCCTTGAAGGGGAGGACAGAGCCAGGCTTTCGCTTTCCGGCAGTGGCTGCTCCTTTGAGACATTGCACGCCGTAAAAGACGGAAAGGCATATGCGGCGGCACGCTGCACGCAGGACTTCGGCGGGGCCGTGCGCACAACAGACTCCATACTGGAGCAGGCGCAGGACGGCGCCATGAAGGTGTTCCTGCACATATCCGTCTCTGCAGACACTATGGACGCAGCCTCATGCGCTTCAGACTTTGTGCGCATGTTCGCAGCATCCAAACACACGGAAAAGGGAATGATCCCCCTCTCAGACAGGCCCGTGGAGGCCTGCGAGGAGGCAGAGGACTGGTTTATTCCGGCCGTATCCGGCCAGTATACGGATGACGTCTCTGTGGTTGTCATATCCGAGACTTTCTCTGCCGGCGGCTTTGAAGCAGACGCTGCGGCCCTTGCAAGAGCGCTTGGGGGCATAGCATGCGTGGCATGCGCAGGCAAGGATTACACGTGGAAGATGCGCAAAAGAGGGTACATACTTCCGTACAACGGCGCTGCGGCAATATACATGAACGGCGCAAGGCGCGCCCTGTACCGCACAGACGCCCTGGAGGGAGAGCCCCTTACAGACCGTCTCATCCGGGACACGCTCCGTCTCACAACCCTTGCGGAGCTCCCTTCATGGGACTATGTCTCCGCCATTGAAGAGCACCCCTCCGTGCCGCAGGACAAGGACATGAACGAACTCCTGGAGGATGCCTTTTCCGCCAACACACAGCTGGAGAAGGAAGTGCAGGACCTCAGGGAGCAGGTAAGCCTCCTTTCCATGGAGAACTCCAGGCTTCTTTCCAGGGCATCCCGCTGGAAGCCCGCTGCATCTTCCGGGGACTGCATCATACACAAGGGCGACGTGCCCGAGTTCTATGACGCGGAGCAGTACGACATGATTATCTCCATCCTGCAGAACGCCCTCGCAGGCTGCACAGGGGACACCAGGCAGAAGGAGCTTTTGGAACAGGTGCTTGCCCGCAACCCCATCCGGGGCAACGGGAAGGTGATCTTCGACACCGTCAAGCGGGTCTTCACCGAGGGCCGCAGGCTCACCGCCCGTGACGCCTCAGACCTCCGCCGCATCGGAATCAGTATAGTCTCTGACAACAAGCACTACAAGCTCATATTCAAAGACAACTCCAGGTACATGTTCAGCCTCTCCAAGACGCCCAGCGACAGCGTCTGCTCCGGCCGCAACATGGCCTCCGAGATAATCTCCAAACTCTCCGTCTACAAGAAGGCCTGACGGCCTGTCCCGGCCGCCCGCTTTAATCTGCGGGCCCGGGCCAAACTTTGACACCACGCTTCCGCCGTGCGGAAGTTTACATACATACACACACATACACTCATACACACATACACACGCAAATTGGCGTATTCCGCACCCGCGGGAAGACGCCAAAACGCTCCGGACAGCAATCCCGCAAGGCGCATGATTATTGACACCGCCCATGCCTGGTGGTACAATATTCTCGCCAAGAAACAGATTTCCGAAGGCCTTTGACCCCTTACGTACAGTCTGCCATATCCCCGGATTGCTGCCCTGTGAGCATCCATAAGTGCACACAGGAGATGCACAGCAAGAGGGTAATATGAAAATTATATTCAGCGGATTTTTCAGCAGGGCAAAAGGCAGGAAGTCATCAAAGGGACGCAACGCGAAGCGTGATGACAACCATATACGCATAGATACAAAGAACGGGGAGATTGTAATCGAGAAGGGGGCCCCCATGTCTTTTGAGGAGGCCAACAGAGGACATTGCAACCCGCGTTATCTGTTGGGTGGAGGCTATAATCGCAATTGTCAGGCTTGTGTTGCTGCATGTATTGCCAGGTTTCGCGGCTTTAGGGTTAGTGCTTTGCCTTATGGTAATAATGCCTCAATCAAGCGTCTGTCTCATAATACTTCTTTGGCTTATTATACACCGGATGGCCATCATCCTAAGCGTATGCCGTTGAAAGGTCGTAACTATATGAGGCAGATGAACAAAATGATGAAAGACAATGATGTCTACAGCATGGAGTTTATTTTCAAGGGTAAGGCTTACGGACATATATGCATAGCAATGAAGGAAGCCGGCAAGGTATTTCTGTATGATCCCCAGATAGGCAAAGTATTTCGTAGTAAGGCTTCCATTATGGTATATATGCATGACGTTGATAAAAGAACAATTAGGGTTATGAATCTTACAAATGTAACAATTGACACGAGATTCTGTAGCCGCATTTTTGAAAAGTCAGAGACATAGGAGGGTATGATTGTGAATCGTACAGTTAGGAAACAGGTAAAGGAACTCATACATGGCATGGATGCCAGGATTTATAGACGCGGCTACGACTGGAATGGATACGAGGTTTATGAACCGGTATATTTCAGGCGCAAATGCATTGGTGGCCCCTTGGTGATATTTGTAAAAGGAGACAAAGCTTGGCTGGCTTCCAATGAAGAAGGTTATGCCTACATACATTACAGTATAGAAAAAAAAGAAGGGACTAAGAAAGTCAGTAATGAGGATAATCCTTGGTAACTGGTTGTTTAGTTAGAACAGCAAAATCAGCCCGTATGGCCACAAGACCATATGGGCATGAGTTTTATTTAGGGGGATGTACTATTCTATAGGGCCTATAATATAGCCCAGCAAGCATCTTTTGGAGGATGGAACAATGACGCCTAAGGCTGAGAAGAAGTTAATGAAACTCTTACGTGAAGTATCAACAAGCCAGTATGAACGTTGGCCTGACTGGAGGGGGCGTGAGGTCTATCTGCCTGTATATTCGGAGCCTACATACATCGGCGGTCCACTAATTTACTTTGTGAGAGGGAATAGAGTACGTCTGGCATCACTTAAAGCAGCAAACAAGTATTTGGACTACAGATATGCAAAGATGAAAGCCCAGGATGCGGTGAACCAGAACTGATATGCAAGGTTCTGTTTTGACAGTAACTTCACTAACAGCCCGTATGGCCACAAGACCATATGGGCCAGCGTTTTATTTAGGGGGATGTACTATTCTATAGGGTCTATAATATAGCCCAGCAAGCATCGTTTGGAGGATGGATAATGACACCTGCAGCACAAAAGAAGGTAGAAACTATAGTGAAGCTTCTTAATGCGGACGGATACGTCCGTTTTCCCGATTGGCACGGATGCGAAGTTTATATAATCAAATACAATAAGCTTACAATCACCGGAGGGCCTTGGTTTGTATTTGTTTATGGTGATGACGTACGCAGATTTACCAGAGATGAAGGTTTGGAGTACCTGGAGTACTTGCGGACCCTTCCGGGATATGATGTAAGTCATAATACAGCCGGGTAACCTTTAACAAGCAGAATAAACAGCCCGTATGGCCTGCAAAACCATATGCTCCAGCGTTTTATTTAGAGGGAAATCCTACACAGTAGGGGCTATAAAATAGGCCGGCAAGCATCGTTTGGAGGCTGAATTATGACACCTAAGGCAGAGAAGAAGTTAATGAAACTCTTAGAGGAAGTAGCAACCAATGAGTATGTACGTTGTCCTGACTGGAAAGGGCGTGAAGTCTATCTGCCTGTATCTTCGGAGACTATGTACATCGGCGATCCATTTGTTTTCTTTGTGAGAGGAAATAGAGTACGGATGGCATCACTTAAAGCAGCAAACAAGTATCTGGACTACATTTATGCAAAGATGGACGAAGCCCAGAATGCAGTGAACCATGACTGATATGCAAGGTTCTGTTTTAACAGTAACTGCACTAACAGGCCGTATGACCACAAGACCATATGGGCATGCGTTTTACTAGGGGCAGATCCTGCACAGAAGAGATTATAGCGAGGCCAAGAAAGCATCGTTAGGAGGATGAGCAATGACACCTGTATCACAAAAGAAGGTAGAAACTATAGTGAAGTGTCTTTATGCGGATGGATGTGACCGTGTTTCTGATTGGCACGGATGTGAGGTTTATATTCTCAGATACGATAAGCCAATATGCATCGGGGGGCCTTCGTTTTTATTTGTTTACGGAGACGATGTACACGCAGCAAACAGAGATGAATGCTTGGCGTACATGCAGTACATACGGAGCCTCCCGAAAGATGAGGCGAGTCATAATAATGCCGGATAACCTTTGATAAACAGCAACAGCCCGTATGACCACAAGACCATATGGGCATGCGTTTTATTTAGGGGAATGTACTATTCTATAGGGACTATAATATAGTCCAGCAAGCATCTTTTGGAGGATGGAACAATGACACGCAAGGCTAAGAAGCAGGTAAAGAGAATCGTACATGGTCTGTCAGCGAAAAAATATGAGCGTGGTCCGGACTGGAAGGGGTATGAGGTTTACGAACCTGTGTATCCCACGTTTATGTATATCGGAGGCCCGCTGTATATTTTAGTTAGCGGAGACAATGCATGGCTTGCATCACATGAAGCAGCCTGTGAGTATTTGGATTATAAGCTGGCTAAAAAGGATGGAATCCATAATGCGACAAACCAGAGCTAAGATGTATAGTTCTGTTTTGACAGTAACTTCACTAACATCCCGTATGGCCACAAGACTATATGCTCCAGCGTTTTACTAGGGGCAGATCCTGCACAGCGGAGAATATAGCGAGACATAGAAAGCATTGTTTGGAGGATGGAACAATGACACCTGCAGCACAAAAGAAGGTGGACACCATAATCAAGAATATTTTCGCAGCAGGGTACAATCGTCTGCTGCCGGACTGGAATGGCTGCGAGGTATATGAACCTTACCACAATGAAGACAGATATCTAGAGTACCCTACTGTAATTCTTGTCCATGGAGATTATGTACGCATGTCCACAAGGGCGGAATGTCAGGAATATCTTCAGTACAGAAAAGAGCTGAGTGAATCCAGAAGCGCAACAGACAAAGCCGGATAACCTGTCACAATCTGCACAACACAGCCCGCAAGGCACTGCCTCCTGCGGGCTTTTGTGCATGCTGCCATTTGTATGCGGCCGGATGTTGTGGTAATATGACTGCATATACGGAGCAGGTGCAGGGACATGAAGATACTCATTATAGATGCCCAGGGAGGCGGTATGGGAAGGCAGATAGTGGCGGCATTGAAGCAGGCCTTCCCGCAGGACGAGTTAACGGCCGTGGGAACAAACAGCGTTGCCACAACGGCCATGCTGAAGGCCGGTGCAGACCATGCGGCCACCGGAGAGAATGCGGTTATAGTTGGATGCCGGAAGGCGGACGTCATAGTGGGGCCTGTAGGGATAGTCATTGCAGACGCCCTGTACGGCGAGATAACCCCTGCCATGGCGCTGGCGGTGGGGCAGAGCTCTGCGAAGCGGATCCTTGTGCCCACGAACCTCTGTGGCAACATAATAGCAGGCGTCTCGGACTATACGCCCTCGCATCTTGTGGCAGAAGTTACAAACGAAATCTCTAAGCTCCGTTGACTTCCCCGCCCCGCATATGGTACCATATTCCCGTTGGCCGCAGGAAGCGGCCGCAGGGCGCAGAAGCGCCGTCTGTACATAATCCATTATCAAGGCATGCCAGGAAGGCGTGCAGTTTCCCAGAAGGGCGGCTGCATGCCCTTTTTGCTATACATCCAATCCCACACAAGGAGGCCATACAATACATTATGGCATGTTTTCTGGTGCCCGTGGCAGAGGCCATAGGCGTATCAATCGCAGGCGCCGTCCTTATGCACAAGGACAAGAAGGCGCGGCAAAAGGCTCTGCAGTCCGTATCCGGCGCAGAGGCTCTTGCAGCTGAAAACACAAAGGACCGCCCATCCAAGCGGCCCTTCTACAGGAAGCTGAACTGGCTCTCTTGGATGCTCTGGGGCGGCTCCCTGCTGCTCCTTTTGGAGCACATATGGCACGGCGAGATAGTCCCTTGGTTTCCATTCTTTACGGCGGCCACGTCCGCGGAAGGGGTAATGGCCATCTTCAAAGAGATGGGCACGGTAGGCGTTGCCATGGCAGCCCTCGTAACCCTCGCATGGTGCGGCATGCTAATTGTCTCCGCCGTCCATGAAAGGCGCACATCTTCCTCCGAGGCTGCAAAATGACCCTTCTTGCAACAATCTTTGCAGCCGTAATATGCACAGCAGTCTGGTACAGGCACGCTCCAAAGAGCCAAATGTGCGTCTCCGTGCTGTGCTTCATATACTGGGGCGCATCCCTCATGTGGCTTGTGGACGCCGTATTTGAGCTTGCCGGAGAGGGCTTCGCATACTTCACCCCGGAGCCAGCCAAGGTCTTGAATGACCTCTTCCTGGGGCTTTCCGTAATAGCCCTGGGGCTTGTCGTGTGGGTTATTGTGCTGCTCATAAAGGACCCCAAAGGGGTCTTCCACAGGCCCTCTCAAAAGCCCTCTGAGAGCTCTTCTGAGGCCTCCCCAAAAGACTCATTGCCCGCAGACTATACTACATTTACGCCCAAAAATGAAGGCAAATGACATATAACGCAAAGCGGCCGGACGGCCCTCCAGCTGTCCGGCTCCTTTGGCATGCGCCAAGGGGCGCATGAAGGGCGCAAACTTCCCGCTCCGGATCTTGTCCGGAGGGTCTGGAGCGGAGGGAGAAGAGGCCTAAAGGGAGGGGAAAAGGCTTTCACAAAACTTTCACAAAGTATTTTTCCAAAACCTATTGCAATTCGT
>JAJPZC010000118.1 GCA_021204585.1 Clostridia bacterium | reverse complement strand
GACCCACGCGTCCAGCTTGGAAGGCTAGCGTTCTACCATTGAACTACACCCGCATTCGCACGCTTGTCTCTTCAATTCAATGCTAGACCATTTTAGCAAATCATAAAATGACTGTCAACTTATTTTCAACTTTTTACAACGAACGCCGAATAAAAATTTGCCTGATACAGCATGTACGATTCCCTCTTGAAAACGGTCAAAATGAGCCTGAAAATTTCTATGCCCAAATCATGCCCAAATTTTATTTCACGGGAGCTCACCGTCCCCCCTTGCAGGACTGCTCAGAGAGTCAGCTGACACTGTATAATTTTTTCTTGCATTAACGTTCTTTATAGTTGTAAATCAGTCCTGCTTTAAAACAGTGCTACTCAACCTTTACATCCACGCCGTGTGCGTACAGCTCTTCGCTGGCGAGGTCTATCTCGTCATTCCATACGACGCCGAAACCGCCAACATCTACGTATGCCTTGCGGAACAATTCTTCATCCTTCAGCGGGCTGAAGACAGGGTCATCCAGCAGGATATGCATATCGTACACTTTGCTTGCCCCGTCTGTAAAGTTCAGACGGAGCTTATAACCGTCCAAAATCTCCATATCGGTTATCTGATAGAGCATCCCTACCCTCACTAATCTCATTAAGTACTCTTATATTAACACTGCCATAAATGCATGTCAAGTCTAATAAACATATATTTACAGCACTAATAATCGAAGGTGCAACTTTGTACCAGAGATTATGCAACTTCTAAATAATCATCAAAGTATGCGTCCCTGGTACTCCGTCGCCCGTCAAGCAGTCAGCCATTACGGGTCAGCTTGACAATGGCGCCCAAAGTCTGGATCGTCTCAGTATACATACGGAGGAAATACTGTTTACATACAGTATTTAATCCAGGTTCAGTGTAGTCACTCCAGAGGAGCCAGCTTTACAAAATCCTGGGTATCCCACATTGTGTTCAACTCAGCAGTATGCAGGGAAATCCAATCCCTGGCATCTGACACTTCCTTAGGGGACAAGTCGGTATCCGAAAGCAGCAGTCCATTCAAACTGAATACCCCCCAATGACCTTCATTGTCCTTGATGTGAACGTGCGGAGGATTATGCTCCTTGCCACGCTGATACATCATGACCGTAAGTCCATGAAATCTCGATATTACAGGCATATTTTTCACCCCCTTATAAACACAAAAAATTGTCAGGAAGATGAAAAACCCCTTGCCATCCGGTCAATCAGTATGTTATAATTCTTTCGGTGATGAATAATTTCATACCTCAAGCCGAACCACAAGGGTTCTATACTTCATGACTGTGCCTACACTATATTATATAAACACTTTTAAGCGTATTTAAAACCAAAAATTGAAATTTTTTAAAAATTTTCCTAAAGAAATTTCTTTTCTTCGCAGAAATATGTAATAAAAGTGCTGTGTATAGGACTATTTGCTTGGGTTGTGGATATGAACAATGATTAAAACAGGGCCCGTTGTTTACAGCAGCGGGTTCTGTTTTTGTATGGGCGAAGTGTGCGAAAACGGCCATGCCGTCCCTTGACAGAATCCCCTTTTCGTACTAACATTATCCACGGACAACAGGTGACTTCATATGATAATAGACTTCCATATTCATACCTTTCCGGACAAGATAGCGTCCAGGACAATTACAATGCTGGCAGGGAAGTGCCACTGCAAGCCGTATTCAGACAGCTCTTTGGGAGCCCAGGTGGACTCCATGAAGCGGGCCGGCGTGGACTGGTCCGTAGCTCTGCCCGTCATGACAAAGCCGGAGCAGAGTTTGAAGCTCAATACATCCTTTATAGAGAACAGGGAATGGTACCTGGAGCAGGGCATCATACCCTTCGGCGGGCTCCATCCGGACAACAAGGACTATAAGGACGAGATAAAGAAGCTCAAAGAGGGCGGCATTCTCGGGATAAAGCTCCATCCGGCATACCAGAGCGTGCCCTTTGATGACATCCGCTACATGAGAATCATAGAGTGCGCCTGCGAGAACGGGCTCATTGTGCTTACGCATGCAGGATGGGACATTGGCATCTATGACCGGAATTACTGTTCCGTGCCTCAGGTGCTCAACGTATTGAAGACAGTGCGCCCGGACAAGCTTGTGCTGGCTCATATGGGCGGCTGGGCAGACTGGAAGATAGTGAAGCAGGACTTGGCAGGGGCTCCTGTATGGTTTGACACGGCCTTCTCAATAGGCCCCGTGGTAAAGAACCCCACGTGCGAGGAGCCGCCTATCGTGGACCACAACCTCTCGGATGAGGACTTTGTGAAGCTTGCAAGGAAGCACGGCACAGACAGGATACTGTTTGCCACAGATTACCCGTGGGCAGACCAGGCGGATTATATCCAGAGGATACAGGGAATGAAGCTCACGGACGAAGAAAAGGAGCAGATCTTCAGCAGGAACGCACTGGCCCTCTTAGGAGACGGATTCAAAGCGTGATTTGAGAATATTACGGCACCAATTGGAAAAACCCGGCCTGCAACAGGACCGGGTTTTGTGTTGTCTGGAATTGGTTTCAGGTGTGGGTTTGGACGGGTCAGGAGACGCCGCCGTAGAGCTTGCGCTTGTCTATGATGCGGACGGCCTTGCCCTCGGAGCGGGGTATGGTCATGGGCTCTGCCACTTTCACGTTTACCTTTATGCCAAGCATGTTCTGGAGGCCTACAACGAGAGCAGCCTCACGCACCTGCAGGGCAATGCCCTGGGCTGCCTGGGCGGGGGTCATCTCGGCCACCACCTCTATGGTGTCCTTTGAGTTAAGGCGGTCTACGATTATCTGGTAGTAGTCTGAGTAGCCCTGATCTATGAGCACGGACTCTATCTGGGACGGGAAGACGTTGACGCCCTTTACGATCAGCATGTCATCGGAACGGCCAAGGACCTTGCTCATGCGCACTCCCGTGCGTCCGCAGGGGCAGGGGCTGTAATCCAGCTTGCAGAGGTCCCTTGTGCGGTAACGGATGAGCGGGAAGGCCTTCTTGGTGAGGCACGTGAAGACAAGTTCGCCTACCTGGCCTTCGGGAAGCACTTCGCCCGTTACGGGATTTATGATCTCGGGGATGTAGTGGTCTTCCTGGACGTGCATTCCGTTCTGCTCATCGCACTCGAAGGATACGCCCGGGCCGGACATTTCCGTGAGGCCGTATACGTCATGGGACTTGAGGCCTAAGAGGGACTCTATGTCCTTTCTCATTTCCTCTGTCCAGGGCTCTGCGCCGAAGAAGCCTATGCGCAGCTTTAGCTGGTCCTTGAGGCCTCTGTCTCGTACCGCCTCGCCGAGGGTTATGGCATATGAAGGGGTGCAGCAGATGGCTGTGGCTCCCATATCCACAAGGAACTGCAGCTGCCTGTCCGTGTTGCCTGTGGACATAGGCATTGTGAGGCATCCTACCTTATGGGCCCCGCCGTGGTATCCGAGGCCGCCGGAGAACAGGCCGTAGCCGAAGCATATGTGCACGATGTCCTCATCCGTAGCCCCGCCGGCAACGAACGCCCTCGCCGTGCAGTCCTCCCAGTTGGAGAGGTCTTCCTTCGTGTAATATGCCACAACGCGCTTGCCCGTGGTGCCGGATGTGGCCTGCAGGCGGACAACGTCCTTTAAAGGCACGCCCAGCATTCCGAACGGGTACTGATCCCTAAGGTCCGTCTTTGTTATGAAGGGCAGAAGGTGCAGGTCCTCTATGCCGTGGATGTCTTCCGGCTTTATGCCCTGCTCATCCATGCGGTCATGGTAGAACTTCACGTTGTTGTACACATGGTGCACCTGCTCCACAAGCCTCTTGCTCTGGAGCTTAATAAGCTCCTCACGGGGCATCGTCTCCAGCTCCGGCTGAAAATACCTCTGTTCCATCCTTTCTTCCACCTGTATCATTGTATCCGTGCAGCGTATCTGTCCGTCCGGATATGTTCTGCTTATTTATAATCGTATTGTATACCCAAGCGCGGAATTACGCAAGTGATTTATACAACATATCCCGCATTTATGCAGTGTTTATGCAAATATGCGGGATTTTATGCAACATTTATGCAGTTTTTATGCATTAGCTATGAGCGTTATACGCCGTACAGCTTGCGCTTGTCTATGACACGCTGAGCCTTGCCCTCTGAGCGGGGGATTGTCATGGGAGGAACCACTTTGACGTCCACGCCTATGCCAAGCATGGAGCGGAGGGCTGCAACAAGCTTCTTCTCCCTCTCTTCCACAGGAACGTCATTTGAAGCTGCCATATCAGGTGTAAGCTCCACCTGCACTTCCATGAAGTCTCTGTTGTGCTCTGAACGGTCTACGACAATCTGGTAATTGGCAAGATACCCGTTGTTGAGGAGCACCTGCTCTATCTGGGACGGGAATACGTTGACGCCCTTTACAATCATCATGTCATCCGTGCGGCCCAAGAGCCTGCCCATGCGCGCATGGGTGCGTCCGCAGGCGCACTTCTCATGTGTGAGCGTGCAGAGGTCTCTTGTGCGGTATCTTAAGAGCGGGAACGCTTTCTTCGTGATGCAAGTGAAAACAAGCTCTCCTATCTGCCCGTCCGGAAGCACTTCGCCAGTGGCAGGGTCTATGATTTCCGGGATGAAATGATCTTCCTGGATATGCAGGCCTGCATGAGCCTCGCACTCCCAGGACACTCCGGGCCCGGAGATTTCCGTAAGGCCGTATATGTCATATGCCGTGACGCCAAGCATGCGCTCTATGTCGTGGCGCATCTCTTCCGTCCAGGGCTCTGCGCCGAATATGCCGGCCTTTAAATGAAGCTTGTCCTTGAGACCCTTGGCGGTAATCTGCTCTGCTATTGTGTACGCATATGAAGGCGTGCAGCAGATTATTGTGGCCTGCATGTCTATCAGGAACTGGATCTGCCTTTCCGTATTGCCGGATGACATGGGAATCGTTAAGCTTCCAAGCATGTGTGAGCCGCCGTTGAGTCCGGGACCGCCTGTAAACAGGCCGTATCCGTAGCAGACATGTACAATGTCATCCTTGGTGCCTCCTGCAGCCACGATAGCCCTTGCGCAGCACTCATCCCAGATAAGGACATCTTCCATTGTGTAGTACGCAACGACACGCCTTCCCGTGGTGCCGCTTGTGGACTGTATGCGCACGCAGTCCCTTAAAGGCACTGCAACCATGCCAGTAGGGTACTGCTCTTTTAAGTCATCCTTCGTAATGAAGGGCAGCAGATGCAGGTCCTCTATGCCGTGGATGTCCTCGGGCTTCACGCCCTGCTCATCCATTCTGTCATGGTACATCTTGACGTTGTCATACACATGACGGACCTGCTTCACCAGCCTCTCGCTCTGGAGCTTCTCCAGCTCCTCACGGGGCATAGTCTCTATTTCCGGCTGGAAATACATTTCTCTCATCTCTTTTACCTCACCTTATCATGACGTTATTCTTATCGGGTACAGTATCCGAAATTCCTTTGCGCCCATATAGTTCTGTCTTCTATTATTTGCTTTGTTTTAACCCCAAAAATATGTCTTGACTGCGGCATATGTGCCAGACTGTTGGCTCCGGTGTCACATTATTCTGCTGCACGCCCCAAGGCGAACGCCTTGAGGTTCATGTCCTTGAATTTTGCGGGCACGCATGCGCCTATTGCCTGCTCCCACTTCTCCGCAGGGATGTCAAAATAGCGGCTAAGGCGCCCCAGAAGAACGATGTTCACAGCCTTTGAAGACCCTGCCTCGTTTGCGAGGGAAAGGCAGTCCATGGCGTCCACGGCAAAGCCCTCTGCACGGAGCTTTTCTATAAGCCCCTCCGGGTACTGCGCTGCGCCCGTTATGACCGGCATGGGGTCTATCTGCTGGGTGTTGGTCACTATCTGCCCGCCAATTTTGAGGTATGAGACGTAGCGGGCGGCCTCCAGCTGTTCAAAGGAGACTATGAAGTCTGCCTGGCCTTTGTCTATTATGGGCGAATATACCTTCTCGCCGTAACGGACGTGAGTTACAACGCTGCCGCCTCTCTGGCTCATGCCGTGCTCTTCTGAGACCTTTACGTCATACCCCTCGGATAAAAGAAGCCTGCCCAGGATCTTGCTTGCAAGAAGGGAGCCCTGGCCGCCGACACCTACTATCATAATGCTCTTAGTCATATCCGGACCCTCCCCTTACTTTTGTATGGCGCCGAAGGCGCAAAGCTGTTCGCAGACGCCGCAGCCCACGCACTGCGTGGCGTCTATGACAGCCTTCCTGTTCTTGAAGCTGATTGCAGGGCATCCAAGCTTCATGCAAGAGCGGCACCCGCGGCATCTGTCTGCGTCCACGTGAACGGGCGGGTTGTGCTTCACGTACTTCAAAAGAGCGCACGGGCGCCTGCTTATTATTACAGACGGCTCATCTGCCGCAAGCTCCTCTTTAAGCACTTTGTCACAGGCCTTGAGGTCATACGGGTCCACTACAACAACCCTGTTGAAGCCCATGGACCTGCACAGGCTCTCTAAGTCTATCTTTCCTGCAGGGTCTCCCTTTATGTTGTATCCCGTTGTGGGGTTCTGCTGGTGGCCGGTCATGCCGGTTATGGAGTTGTCCAGTATTATTACCGTTGAGTTGCTCTGGTTGTATGCAATGTTTGCAAGGCCCGTCATGCCGGAGTGCATGAAGGTGGAGTCTCCTATAACGGCAACCGTCTTGTGCTCACTCTCCTCGCCCAGAGCCTTGTTGAAGCCGTGTATGGAGCTTACGGAGGCTCCCATGCAGAGCGTGAGCTCTATTGCGTTGAGCGGCGCCACAGCACCGAGAGTATAGCAACCTATGTCTCCAAGGACCGTAACCTTGTTCTTTGCGAGTGTATAGAACATCCCTCTGTGAGGGCATCCGGCGCACATAACGGGCGGCCTTGCAGGAAGGCCAGCCTCCCCTGCCTTGCACTCCGGAACATCCATTCCCAGCTTTTCTGCCACAAGGTCCTGTGAGAACTCTCCCTCCAG
>JAJPZC010000104.1:2127-6997 GCA_021204585.1 Clostridia bacterium | reverse complement strand
ACGCCGTGGCCATGTGCGTGAACGACATCGTCTGCCAGGGCGCAAAGCCCCTCATTTTCCTGGACTACATAGCCACAGGGTCCCTGAAGCCTGAACAGGTGGCATCCATTGTCTCCGGCATAGCCGAAGGCTGCCGGCAGGCGGGCTGTGCACTCATAGGCGGCGAGACGGCAGAGATGCCCGGCTTCTACCCCGTGGGGGAGTATGACGTCGCAGGCTTCTCCGTAGGGATTGTGGACAGGGACAAGATCATAGACGGCCACACCATAAAGGCGGGGGACGTCCTTATAGGCCTTCCCTCCAGCGGCATCCATTCCAACGGCTATTCCCTCGTGCGCCGTCTTTTCGGCGAGGACATGGACATCCTCTCCAGGACGGACGCCCGTCTGGGCGGGCCAATAATAGACGCGCTCCTTGCGCCCACACGCATCTACGTGAAGACAATCCTCTCCGTCATACAGAAGGTGGAGGTGAAGGGCATAGCCCACATAACGGGAGGCGGGTTCATAGAAAACATCCCCAGGATGTTCCCGGAAGGTGTGGGATGCGAGATAGACACGAAGTCGTACGACATTCCGCCCATCTTCCGGATTCTGCAGGAAATGTCCGCTCTGCCTCCGGAAAAGATATATAATACCTTTAACATGGGCATTGGTTGTGTACTATGCGTGGCAGAAAAAGACGTTTCTGCTGCAATTTCTGCCCTCAAGGACCTCGGAGAGGCGCCCGTTGTTATCGGCAGGACCGTTCCCGGCAAGGGAGTAACACTGAAGTGACACCAATAGTCTGCACCCCAACGCCGGTGCAGATTTTGGTTTGTACGCAACGCCCTGCAGCCCCAGGAGGGCTGCTGAAGAGCTGCCCGCAGGGGCGGCGCCAGAAGGTGCAGGATGAAGAGAATCGCTGTATTCGCCTCCGGCGGGGGCACGGACTTCCAGTCCGTCATAGACGCCAACGAGAAGGAGCACTTCTGTGAGATAGCATATCTCATAGCTTCCAAAGACGGCATAGGAGCCATGGAGCGCGCAAGGCGCCACGGCATCCGCACGGCCGTGTACGCAAAGAAGGACTGGCCGGACCTTGAGACCCTGTATGCAGACTTAACCAGGCTCCTTAGCGGTGCCGGCGTGGATTACATAGTCTTGGCCGGGTGGCTCAAGATAATCCCCAGGTCATTTATAGAGTCCTTCAAGGACCGGATCATCAACATTCATCCCTCGCTCATTCCCTCATTCTGCGGCCCCGGCTTCTACGGCCTCCGTGTACACGAGGCAGTGCTTGCATACGGCGCCAAGATATCCGGCTGCACCGTTCACTTCGTGGACGAGGTTCCGGACGGCGGGGCTATAATCGCCCAGAAGGCAGTAGAGGTTAAGGATACGGATGATGCGGAGTCCCTCCAGCAGCGCATCCTCGTGCAGGAGCACATACTGCTCCCGTACGTTGTCCAGAAGCTCTGCGAGGGCAAGATATTAAAAGACGGCAGAAAGGTAACCGTCCTTGACTAAGCCCGCAGGGCTTAATCTGGCGGGCCATACGGCATATATGCACACGGCACGAACAGGCAAAAGGCCGCATATGAGGCCTTAACTGCATGAAATCATAACGGGAGGAAGGTTATGGAAATGAAGAAGCGCGCGCTGGTAAGCGTGTCAGACAAAGCAGGCATCGTGGACTTCTGCAAGCAGCTTAAAGATCTCGGGTATGAGATCATCTCGACGGGCGGCACGGCAAGAGTACTCAAAGAGGCAGGGCTGGATGTCATAGGCATCTCAGAGATAACCGGATTCCCGGAGTGCCTGGACGGAAGGGTAAAGACCCTTCATCCCAACGTGCATGCAGGCCTCCTTGCCATGCGCTCCAACCCGGAGCATATGGCGCAGCTTGAGAAGCTGGGCATCAACACCATAGACATCGTGTGCGTCAACCTGTATCCGTTCAAGGCCACAATCGCCCGCGGCGCGGACTTTGCAGAGTGCGTGGAGAACATAGACATAGGCGGCCCCACAATGATCCGTGCGGCAGCCAAGAACTACCAGGACGTAGTAGTTCTCGTAGATCCCAAGGACTACGATAAGGTACTCACGGAGCTCCGCGCAGGCGGCGTCTCCATTGAGACCAAGAAGTATCTGCAGTACAAAGTGTTCGCCCACACGGCCGTCTACGATTCCCTCATCTCCAATTACCTTGCGCAGCAGCTGGGCATCAAGTTCCCGGAAGAGGTCACCTTCGCATACACCAAGGCGCAGGATCTCCGCTACGGCGAAAACCCGCAGCAGGATGCCATCTTCTACAACGAGGAGTTCATCCGCCCCGGCTCACTTTCATCCGCAGAGCAGCTCTGGGGCAAGGAGCTCTCATACAATAATATTAATGACTCCAACGGCGCCCTGGAGCTTCTCAAAGAGTTCGGGGACACCCCTGCCGTAGTTGCCTCCAAGCACGCCAATCCCTGCGGCGTGGGCACAGGCGAGACTATATACGAAGCATACATGCGCGCATACAACTCAGACCCCGTGTCCGTCTTCGGCGGCATCCTTGCCATCAACGGAACGGTGGAGGCAGACACCGCCGCTGAGATCAACAAGATATTCATAGAGATAGTAATGGCCCCGGACTACACCCCCGAAGCCCTGCAGATACTGGAGCAGAAGAAGAACATACGCCTTCTGAAGATTCCTGCAATCAAGGCAAAGCGCCAAAAAGACGCCATGGACATGAAGAAGGTCTACGGAGGCCTGCTTGTGCAGGAGTATGACGAGACCCTCTTGAGGGACGAGGACGAGAGCCTCTTTGCAAAGAAGGCTGAGGTCATAGAGACCACTTTGCCGTCCGGCAAGACCAAGACCTCATACGGCCTGGGCGTCGTAACGGACAGGGCTCCCGCACCGGATGAGATACGTGCCCTTGAGTTCGTGTGGAAGGTAGTGAAGTACACGAAGTCCAACGCAATCGTAATAGGCAAAGAGGGCAGGACCACGGGCATAGGCATGGGCCAGACCAACCGCATCTGGGCAGCGCAGCAGGCAATTGAGCATGCGGGCGCAGAGGCAGCAGGCTCCGTCATGGCATCCGACGCATACTTCCCGTTCCCGGACTGCGTTGAGGCAGCCGAGGCCGCAGGCATAACTGCCATCATCCAGCCCGGCGGCTCCATCCGCGACAAGGACTCCGTGGAGGCCTGCAACAAGGCCGGCATAGCCATGGTCTTCGTAGGGGACAGGCACTTCAAGCACTGATGAAAGGCTCCGCCTTGCACCGGGTGCCATGCCGTTCCGGCACAGGGCGCCATGCCCTTTGGGCATTGGGCGGCATGCTGGGAAAGACTGTGCATAATGCACAATAGAAAAAAGTTGCAATAAACCTAAAGAATTGCAATAAAAAGTGCACAATATATTTACGGTTTTGCTGTTTTCCCTTGACAATCCGGGGGCGCAAAACTAGAATACAGTTGCATAAAACTTAGAGGGGAGGGATATATGAAAGTACTCGTAATCGGCGGCGGCGGAAGAGAACACGCCATCCTGAAAGCTCTTGCAAAGAGCCCGAAGGTAGACAAGCTGTACTGCATGAAGGGAAATGCCGGAACGGCAGAGACAGCCGAGAACGTCAACGTGGATTTCATGAACTTTGACGCTGTCACGGAGTATGTCAAAGCCCATCCCGAGATAGATTATTATGTGGTTACCCCGGACGATCCCTTGGCCGCAGGGCTTGTGGACGTTCTGGAAGGCCTTGGCAAGAGATGCTTCGGCCCTGAGAAGAAGGCAGCCATAATCGAGGGATCCAAGTCCTTCTCCAAGAACCTCATGAAGAAGTACGGCATCCCCACGGCCGCAAGCGAGACCTTCGATGACTATGACAAGGCTCTTTCCTATGTGCGCTCCATAGGAGCTCCCGTCGTACTCAAGGCAGACGGCCTGGCCCTTGGCAAGGGCGTGCTCCTCTGCGATACGGAGAAGCAGGCGGAAGAGGGCCTCAAGGAGATAATGCTGGACAAGGCATTCGGCTCCGCAGGCAACAAGGTGGTTGTGGAAGAGTACATGAAGGGCCTCAAGTACACCCCCGGCGAGGAAGTCTCTGTGCTGGCCTTTACGGACGGCAAGACCATAGTGCCCATGATAACCTCCTGCGACCACAAGCGCGCATATGACGGGGACAAGGGCCTCAACACCGGCGGAATGGGTACATTTGCTCCGTGCCCCTTCTGGACGCCGGAGCTGCAGAAAGAGGTCATGGACACCATAATGGTGCCCACCATGAACGCAATGAACGCCGAGGGGCGCACCTTCAAGGGATGCTTGTATTTCGGCCTCATGCGCACGAACAAGGGCATGAAGGTGGTGGAGTACAACGCCCGCTTCGGCGATCCGGAGACCCAGGTAGTCCTTCCCATGCTCAAGACCGACCTCCTCGAGATATTCGAGGCCGTAACGGACGGCCGCCTGGCGGACGTCAAGATAGAGTGGGATGACGGCGCCTGCGTCTGCGTGGTGCTTGCATCCGGCGGCTATCCCATCAGCTATGCGAAGGGCAAGCCCATAACCATTGGCGACACCGAAGGGGTGGATATCGTGCATGCCGGCACTGCCATGAAGGACGGAAAGCTGGTTACAAACGGCGGCAGAGTTCTCAACGTCGTTGCCAAGGGCAGAGACATAGAAGAGGCCCGCGCCAAGGCATACAAGGCCATAGAGAACATTGCCTGGGACAACATGCAGTACCGCAAGGACATAGGCATCAAGTACCGCGACGGCTGACACCTTGCGGGTTCAGCCACGCAGAAAGGCCCCATGCCGGGGCCCTGCCCCGCAGAAAGGCCCCATGCCGGAGCCCTGCCCCGCAGAAAGGCCCCATGCCGGGGCCCTGC
>JAJPZC010000104.1:0-2027 GCA_021204585.1 Clostridia bacterium | reverse complement strand
GCCCTGCCCCGCAGAAAGGCCCCATGCCGGGGCCCTGCGAACTAGAACGCTGCTGCAGATTCTGCAGGAAGATACAAACTGTTTTGAGATGGAAAGACGCCTGCCGGCCGCGGGCAAGAAAGACGGCCGCAGAAAATGGTGTGATTGCAAGGGCCATGGGGCCCGGTGTGAGAGATAAGGAATAGTGGTTGATGATATACAGAGTATTTGTAGAAAGGAAAGACAAGGCGCCGTCAAAGAAGCTGGCGGAAGAGATCTGGTCCCTGTACAAGCTGAAGGCGCAGGACATAAGGATCTTCATACGCTATGACGTTGAAGGTCTGACGGAGGAAGAGATGGAGGAGGCCGTGCCGACGGTCTTTTCTGAGCCTCCCGTGGACAACGTATACTACGAGAAGCTTGAGATGCCGGCCTCATACGACGTCTTCGGAGTGGCATACCTTACGGGACAGTATGACCAGCGTGCAGACAGCGCCGCACAGTGCGTGCAGCTTCTGACCCAGAAGGAAAGGCCCCTTGTAAAGTGCGCCACCATATATGCAGTCCTGGGCTTAAGGGGCAATGACCTCACGAAGCTCAAGAAGTATCTTGTCAACCCCGTGGAAAGCGAACTGGTGGACAATGCGGAAAAGCCTGAGACGCTTGCGCACCAGGCAGTGGTTGCGTCAGACGTTCCGGACGTGCCGGGCTTCATTCACTTCACGGACGAGGAAATAGACAAGTATCATGACCAGGGCGGCTTCGCAATGTCAAAGGAGGACCTCCGCTTTGTGAGGGACTACTTCAGGAGCGAGAAGAGGTGCCCTACCGAGACGGAGGTGAGGGTCATAGACACGTACTGGTCAGACCACTGCCGCCACACAACGTTCCTTTCGCTTCTGCAGACCATAATGACCTCGGGCAACAACCCGGGGATAGATGATGCCATAGCCCTTTACGTAAAGCTGTTCCGTGAGTTGTACGCAGGCCGCAAGGACAAGTACATGTGCCTCATGGACATAGCGACGATAGGCGCCAAGGCCCTCAGAAAGCAGGGCCTCATAGACAACCAGGACCTTTCGGATGAGATTAACGCCTGCTCATTGAACGTTCCCGCCGTCATAGACGGGAAAGAGGTGTCCTACACACTGATGTTCAAGAACGAGACGCACAACCATCCCACAGAGATAGAGCCGTTCGGCGGTGCGGCAACCTGCCTCGGCGGCGCCATACGCGACCCTCTCGCAGGCCGCACGTACGTGCTGCAGTCCATGCGCCTGACCGGCGCCTCAGACCCCACGGTTCCTTTGGATTACACCATACCCGGCAAGCTTCCGCAGCGCGTCATAACCAGGACTGCGGCGGCCGGGTTCTCGTCATACGGCAACCAGATAGGCCTTGCCACGGGCCAGGTGGACGAGGTGTATCATGAGGGATACAAGGCAAAGCGCCTTGAGACCGGCTTCGTTGTGGGCGGCGCCCGCACGGACATGATATACAGGGCAAAGCCGGAGGAGGGGGACGTCATAATCCTTCTCGGCGGTGAGACGGGCCGGGACGGCATTGGAGGCGCCACGGGCTCTTCCAAGGCTCATGACAAAAAGTCCGTCTTAACCTGCGGCGCTGAGGTCCAGAAGGGCAATCCCCTCACGGAGCGCAAGCTCCAGCGCCTGTTCCTCAACCCGGACGTGACGCACCTTATAAAGCGCTGCAATGACTTCGGCGCAGGCGGCGTCGCCGTGGCCATAGGTGAGCTTGCAGACGGACTCGAAATAGATCTGGACAAAGTCACTAAGAAATATGAAGGCCTCTCCGGCACGGAGCTGGCCATATCCGAGAGCCAGGAACGCATGGCCGTCGTCGTGGCCGCCAAGGACGTAAAGAAGTTCGTCTCCCTGGCCGCAAAGGAGAACCTGGACGCAACCCCTGTTGCGACGGTAACAGGTGACCGCCACATGCGCATGACCTGGAGGGGAAAGGACATAGTCAACATCTCCAGGGACTTCCTGAACACCAACGGCGTCCGCCAGGTCGTGAAGGCCGAGATA
>JAJPZC010000098.1 GCA_021204585.1 Clostridia bacterium | reverse complement strand
GTCTATGCCTGTCTCATACAGATAATACAGGAACTCTATGTAAGACTGGCTCATACCCTCCATGCCGGAAGATTCCATCATGCCGTACATTTGGGAGGCGGTCATCTCGGCGCCCAGCGTGTTGTAATAGCCCTGGACTTCTGCCACGTAGGGGTCGTTTTCCTCGAGGTCGGAGACTATGGACACGACCTTGTCTTCATCTCCGGTCGTGTATATGACAACCAGAGTGTCCTCGGGGAACTCGTCCATTATGTAGTCCATCTGGGCGTCATTGGTGTAGGTGATGGTTGCGAGTGACTGGGTGTAGATCACTGCGGCGAATATGAGCACGCCGAGGATGGAGAGGACGATGCGGAATCTGTAGCAGAAGCGCCCTATGGCGGAAGCGATTTTGTCTATCATACCGTCGCCTCCTTTGCCCCGTATTCTGCAGATGGTACAGGGTCTTTCGCGGAATCCTCAGTAATGGAGGCAGTGGCTTCAGGCGCATCTTGAGGAGCTGTGGCGGTATCTTCCCCGGTGTCTGTTCCGGAGCAGTCCGGAGGGGGCAGAGTGCCCTTGCGGCGGGCCCTGCGCTCACGGATCTTTTGCATGATGTATTTCTTGCTGCTCTTTTCCAGGGCCTTGTCAGACCAGATTATGAGCGAGGGCATTACGGTGAAGACGCATATGAGCGAGAACAGGACGCCCTTGGCGAACACGAGGCCCATGTCCATGCCTATCGTGAAGCTCATAAGGAGCAGGACGAGGAGGCCGACGATGGTTGTAAAGGCGCTGGAGGAAATGGATCCCAGGGACTTTGCCACAGTGTTCTCCATAGCCTTTTCCTTGCTCATCCTGCCTTCCATAGTCTTGCGTTCCTGGTTGTAGCGGGTCATGAGCATTATGGAGTAGTCTATGGAGAGTATCAGCTGCATGACGGCGCCTATCGCAAACGTCATGGATGAGATGGTCAGGAAGATCAGATTAGTGCCCATGTTTATGAGCACTGCAACGCCCAGGGTTATAAGCATCAGGACCGGCTCCATGAACGCATGGCACAGAATGAGCAGCACCACAAGCACTATGGCCACGGCCTCAGGAATCAGCGTGGACACAAGGGACATGGAGTCGTCCCCGTTCACGGTGAAGTAAGACCGGAGTGTATATCCCTCGGCCTTATACTTGGACACCAGGTCCTTCATGAGGGCCTGGCCTTCGGACTCGTCTGTTGTCACTGTGGTTATCACGAACAGAGTGTATCCGTCCTTGTTGTAGCGCTCCGTGTCATCGTACGCCACGGCTGAGATGCCGTCCGTATGTTCCAGCTCATCCTCCAGGCTGGTTGCCTGCTCATCCGTAAGGTCTGAAAACATGAGGCGGAAGGTGCAGTTCACCTCGGCTGCGGGGAAGTAGTCCTCGTTTTCCATAATGTCTAGGCCCTGGCGCATGGAAGAGGATGCCGGAAGGTAGGCGGTGAGGTCCTCGTTGATGTTTACAAAGAACATCATGACAACGGATCCGACCATTACAACCAGCGTTATAATGAGGAACCAGAGCCGGTGTTTTACAAGAAAATGTGCAAATCTTTTCAAGTGTACACCTCAATGTGAAAGCAACATGCTGTTGACAAAAATTACTGTCCAAATTATAATTATGGTACGGGGAACAGTCAAGAGAGCTCTCTTATTGCGGCTGTTTCAAAAGCGTTGTGTTTAGTTGCGAAGTAGACAAATCCAGGATTTTTGTCTTCTAAAGCAACAAAGGAGGTTTGTTTTGTCTACTTCATCCCAGCCCGAACCTGAGAAGGAGAACCAAAGGGTGAGGCTTACGAAGAAGCTTTTGAAGGACGCCCTCATAGACCTCCTGCAGACCACGCCCATGCAGAAGGTCACCATCTCAGCAATATGCGGCAGGGCCGGCATCAACCGCACAACTTTCTACAAGCACTATACGGATGAGATCTCGCTGTATTATGACATACAGAATGAAGTCCTGGACATGCTGCGCAATGTCCTTTCCGTGCATGGTCTGGACTGTCTTGAGATACTGTTCAGCTTTATCAAAGAGAACGGCAAAGTTTCCAACGTAATCTTCAACGCTGGCATAGACAACTCGCTTCCGCAGAAGATTTTCTCACTGCCTGAGATAAGTGAACTCATCCGGCAGGAATACAAGGGCCCTGAAGACCCTCACTTCCAGCAGATGTTCTACTTCATCTGCTACGGCGGCTACGCTCTTATAAAGGACTGGGTCAACAATGACTTCAACGCCCCCGCCTCAGAGATTGCGGACACCATAAAGCACATCGTATCTAAGCTCCTCAGCTAGCCGCATGCAGCCCGCTCAGGTGATTTTGACAAAAGCGCAATACGAAACAGGCCTGTTTTTGACAAAAGCGCAATATAAAAAAAGCCCGTTTTTGACAAAAGCGCACTGCTCAAATGGCCTGCAAGCCGTCATAAGTCTCATGAAACGCAAAAAAGAGCCCCCGCGCCAAAAGGCATGAGGGCTTGTATTTTGCCTGTATGAACCTGTTCTTCTGTGGCCGTTAAAGGGCTATGGAAAGCACGTTGTACATTCTCTCACGGACGTACATCCTGTACTTCTTTCCGGCGGATTCAAATAGGATGTACACCTTGCCGTTGGATACCGTAAGGCCTTCCGTCATGGAAGGGAGGGTGTAGGTGGTGTCCAGGTTGGAGGAGTCCAGATAGTACAGATCCAGCTGCACGGTTGAGTTGTCTGCCATTAAAAGGTCCAGAGTGCCCTTGCTGCCGCCATTTGCTTTGGAGAGATCATATACGAAGATGTGGCTGTTTGCAAGGCCGTAGCTCTCAGAAAGGGCAACCTTGCCGTTCAAGACTGCCATGCCCTGTATCTTGGAGGTGGTGGAGTATGCGCATGAGGGAATGGAGCTGAAGCCCTTGGCATCTGTCTCGTCCTTTTCCAGCTTGTATACGACGGCCGTATTATCATCCCCTGCGGGCGTCGTGAGCTGGTGCTCATCTATGGTGGGATAGTTGCCGGAGCGGTAGAACTCGCCTGCATACAAGGCCTCGTCTGCGGCGTCATAGAACAGATATGCGACGTTGAAGACCTTGCCGTCTCCTTCGTCTGCAGCGTCCACAACGAACCCTGTGCCAATGTTTATTGTGCCCCCCTCAGCGGTTGCGCTGGATACGAGGGTGTCATAATCCATGGTGTAGATGTCCATCTCGGAGGAGAGCCACACGTGCGTTCCGTCTGAGGCAATGCCTCCGCAGTGCCCTGCGAAGTCTGTGCCGTCTTCATCCTTGAGGGTGACGTACTTGTCCTCGGAGCTTCCGTCCACGACATAGATGCGGGAGGCGGAGCCGTCCACCATGTAGCAGCACATGAAGAAGGTGGCGCTGCCGTCCTCAGCCGTATATGATCCGAGGCCCTGCGGCACAACGCCGTCTGCAAGGCCGGGGATGGCGAACTCTGTATTGAAGTAATCCAGGTCCTTGTATGAGTCTGCATAGAACCATACAAGCAGGAATATGCCCAAAACAACCACGATGCAGACAATTACTATGACCACAATCAGAAGGTTCCTGAGCCAGCGTGCCAACTTGCGCATATATCATTCATCCTTAAGCTTCTCTCATTGAGATACTGGACAGTCTGTTCATTGACTGCCTCGTATCTTGCCTATACTGTACCATATCCGGGTCCTTAAAGGCAATGGCAATGGTTTGCATGCGTATTGGAAAGCAATTGCAGGCAAGTAGGGAAAGATGAAACTTTGATGAAATTGACTTTTTTGTACTGATAATGTCTTTACAAATGCATGACAAAAGGTATAATAATTTTAAAAGGAGAACAGGAAATGAACAAGTCATCTGTATTAACGGTTAGATTGGAGCCAACAAAAAGGCAAATAGTGGCGGCAATTTTGAGGGCACTTGGACTATCTGAATCTACTGCAATTGATATGTTTTATGATCAAATAATGTACTGTAATGGACTGCCGTTTGACGTCACTCTTCCAGAGGATTTAGATATTCCAGGGGTCATGAATCTCGGCAAAATGACGAAGGAAGAGATAGATGAGGCGGTTATCAAAACTATCGAGTCATCAAAGGTCGGTGAGGTAATGTCAGTAGATGAGGCAATGGACATGTTTTGTTCGATGCACAATATTCCAAGGGAGAAGTTATGTAAATAATACATTCATAAGAGAGTGCAATTATTTTGAGTTATAAGGTAGATGTTTCCAAGGATGCTTTACGGGAAATCAATGAAATCTATGATTATATACTGGTAAATTTCAAATCGGAAGAGACGGCTTTCGGTCAGGCTGAAATGATCTTCGATATGATTAATTCATTAGATGAAATGCCTAGTCGGTTCAGTCTTTGGCCTGATAATCCTTTGAGAGATATGAACGTGCGGCATATAACTGTAGGTAACTATGCAATCCTTTATACTGTAGACGAAGAACATGAGGTTGTCTGTATAGAGCATGTATGTTATGCTGGAAGAAATATAATCGATCTAGCAGACAAGATAGGATAGAGATTGTAATAGCTATTTTATAAAGGGCTCATGAAATGGTTGTGAGCTCTTTTTGCTTGGCATAATATGGCTATAGAGTAAATTTCTGTCCGTATGGTGTTATAATAATGACATCATGCCAGTACTAAGATAGGTGTGATTGTTTATCCAAGGGGTGCAAAATCAATTGACGAAAGCGGGTTGATTCTTTATAATGGCAGATAGTTGCAGCCGGGGTGTAGCGCAGATGGTAGCGCGTATGGTTCGGGACCATAAGGTCGTGGGTTCGAATCCCGCCGCCCCGACCACATGAGAGAGTGTCACATACAAGTGGCACTTTTTCTTTTTGCGCGCAAAATATGAGCATGGATTTGGATATGCTTTGCAAGGTGTTCCGGCGTGGAGGCGTATGGACTTACAGCTTCAGGCATGGTTTAATGCTGTCTATACGGCACAGGCTCAAAAGCGCCCTTTGGTGGAATAGGGGCCTGGAATTGGTGCCGGTAAGATACGGGCGTAAAGAGAGAGTAAAACAGGAGGTTGGTTAATGAAGAAGTATGACGCCGTGGTAATCGGCGCAGGCAACGGAGGCCTTGCGGCCGCCATAAGGCTTCTGCAGGGAGGGGCCAGCGTGCTCCTGGTGGAGAAGCACAATCTGCCCGGAGGGTTTGCAACAAGCTTCCGGCGGGGCAGGTTTGAGTTTGAGGCCTCGCTCCATGAGCTCAATGACCTGGGCACGGAGGACAATCCGGGAGATCTTAGGATTCTGTTTGATGAGCTTGGGGTGACGGACAAGATAGACTGGATACAGATCCCGGCGGCGTACAGGATCATATGCGAGAATGAGGACCTGGACGCCACTATGCCCTTCGGAGTGAAGGAGTTCATAGACAAGATGGAGTCTTATGTACCCGGCAGCAGAAAGAGCATGGAGCACTTCTTCGAGATAGCGAAGGAGATAGAGGCCGCACAGACGTATACGGCGGCCTGCAACGGGCATGCGGACTCTGGCGTTATGGTCAAGAAGTACCCCAACTTCGTAAGGGCCGGTTCGTATTCCGCCAATGAGGGCTTCAAGGCCTTGAAGATCCCCAAGAAGGCAATAGACATTCTGGCAACGTATTGGGTATATCTGGGGGCCAATCTGGATGACATGAGCTTCCTGCACTATGCCACCATGGTAAACCGCTACATAGAGCACGGTGCGGCAATGCCCCGTCTGCGCTCACATGAGATATCCCTTGCCTTTGTGGAAAGAATAAGGGAGCTGGGAGGAGACGTGCTCATGAACACAGAGGCCGTCAAAATCCTCACGGACGAAAATGACGGAGGAGTCAGGGGAGTGGTGCTGGATGACGGCACCGAAATAGAGACCAGGCACGTTGTGGCAGACTGCTCACCCCATTTAGTATACGGCAAGATGATGGACAAGGTGCCGGAGGCGGAGATAAAGGCCACGAACGCAAGGAAGTTCGCAGGGCGCGGCTTCTGTATGTTTTTGGGGCTCAACAAGACGGCGGATGAGCTTGGCATCACGGACCACAGCTACTTCCTGTACGATACAACGGACTCTGTGAAGCAGTATGAGCTCATGAAGACCATAAAGGACAATGACGCTCAGGTTACCGTGTGCCTCAACAGGGCCCTTCCGGAATGCTCCCCCGAGGGCACATGCATGATGTACTTCACTACGCTCTACATGTCCGATGACTGGGCCAAGGTTACCCCGGAGAACTATTACAAGGCCAAAAACTACGTGGCCAACAAGATGATAGACCGCTTTGAGAAGGGTACCGGCTGCAAGATACGGGACAGCATAGAAGAAATCTCCGTGGCTACGCCCATGACATACGCCCGCTACTGCGGCCATCCGCAGGGCGTAATATACGGCTACGAGTCCCAGCCGTGGGACAATCTTACGGCCAGGCTTATGATGATGGACGAAGACCACCGCATCCGGGGCCTGCGCTTCGCCGGCGGCTATTCCATGCGCCTTTCCGGCTATTCCAGCGCATACCATTCCGGAGACATTTCCGGCAGGCAGACCGTGGGCGACATTAAAAAGGAGGGCTAAATCATGGCATACAAGTTCAAAAAGCAGCTTTTCGGCTTCATGGATCTCCTCCGCTTCAAAAAGCACGTCGTGCCGGACAGGCAGGCGGCCCTCGCTGCTGGCTCCTCAGACCCGCTCCCCACAGAGTACGCCGTCAACAATACCGCCAAAATCCTTCATCCCGGCTGCCAGACCGCCGTCCTCAAGGCCATCTCCAAGGAGACCCCGGATACCACAACATACACCTTTGAGACCTCACTGCCCTTCTATTTCCGCGCAGGACAGTATCTCACCCTGGGATGCAGGATAGGCACCAGCAACGTATCCCGTCCGTATGCCATCTCATCCTCACCCAAAGAGGGTCTGCAGCGCAAGCTCTCACTGACCGTCAAGAGGAGCGGCTTCTTCTCCGGCTGGCTTGCAGACAATGCAAAGGTGGGGGACGTCTTCAC
>JAJPZC010000175.1:4684-7008 GCA_021204585.1 Clostridia bacterium | reverse complement strand
GGTTTGGGATCCGGGACAGCTGTGCAGGCAGGCTCATTTGAGGGCTTAGAGCGCGCTTATTGCGCATCAAAGGCATGTAAAGTGCCATGTGGCAAAGGGACGCATTCATTGACTTTCCGCCCCGTGTATGGTACAGTTAAGGGGTATTGAAGAGGGCTATAAGAAGAGGGATTATATGGGACGCGGAAGCAGGTTTTTATTTGTAACGTTCTTTACGGATAACAGGATTCTGGATGAGCTTAAGGCATTTACGGCTGAGATTTCAGGGATTATAGAGAAGCATTACCACTTCACATTCGACGTGGAGTTTGGGGATATGTTCTCTTTTGCTGACATGAAGGAGGCTGCAAGGGTCTTCTGGATCATATCATACAGGTACAGTCCCAAGGATGTTGCATCTCTTGAAGACGTTCTGGCAGATTACAGGGATATGGGCGAAGACAACTTCACCGCATATGTGTCGGACTCGCTTATCGGAAAGAGCTGGAAGAGGCTGCACAAGGAGAAAAGGTCTTTGGAGGGCTTTGCATCCATTGAGGACCTGAAGCTCCAGCTGTATTATGACTTCTGCACGTATACAGAGATCGGCGGCATGAAGATAGCCGAGGGATGCCGCAAGGGACAGATAAAGCTTGCGGAGCAGCCGTTGAAGACCCTGGATCCCTCTGGCGTGGCTGTTTTCTCAAATCCGGAGATAAAGGAAACGAGGGAGACGCTGGAGAGCCAGACGGCAAAGTACAGGGAGCTCAAAGAGCAGTACCGTGAGAAGAAGGGCGAGACGGAGTTCTTCAAGGAGTACGGAAAGGCGGCGGAAGACTGCTTTGAGACCAGCAGGAAGCTTTCCCGGATGGAGAGGCAGGTCCAGGACATTATGGACGCCAATGCGGACTTCAGGAAGTGGGGCCTTCAGAGCCCCATGTACAGGGTGGCGTACGCTTTGTTCAGGCAGGGGAAGTTCGGGGAGGCGTATCATGCGCTGACCACGAAGGCCATGTATGATTTTGACGTCACCGGCGGAACGGGAAGGAACTGGTACAGCGAGTGCGTGGCAGCAACAAGCTTCCTCAAGATGAAGCTTCTGCAGCTTCTGCCGGATGGTTACGTGGAGCCCGGAAAGAAGAAGGCGCCGGATCTTATGATGGAGACGGCAAGCCTTCTGGAGAACGTATACTGGTACGCAAAGAGAAGCCCTAAGATGTACGGCCTGGTGTATATGCGCATGACCTTCAAAAGAAGGAACAAGAGGTCCATGTTTGACATCTCCTTCCCGGAGGACATGAAAGAGGCCATATCAAAGCTCAAGAAGGACAAGGGGGACACCCGGTTCATGGAGTTCCGTTTCCGCTATGCCCTTTCGGACTATTACATCTCGGACGAGGATTACAGAAAGATAAACGGAAGGTCCATAAAGTCCAACCTGGATGCGGCGCTGAAGCTTGCGCAGGACCTCTCAAAAGAGTACGGGGGCCTCTACGACATGTTCGTGGGGGACACGTACGTAACGTACAGCGTGTACTGTGCGAACAAGGATGACATTGAGGGCATGAGGGACATGCTCTTTGCATCCGCAGACAGGTACAAGTCTGCCATGGCGGCAAATCCGGATGACCCGGAGCCCTGCCACAGGCTGGCGGAGTCATACAGGACCCTTGCTTTAAGCTACGGCCGCGAGGGGCAGCTGGATTACTGCAGGGAGTATTTTGCAAAGTCCGTGGAAAGGTATGAGGCCTTGAAGAAGCTGGACAAGGTTACGGCACTGAACTGCCTTGCGGAGCTGTATGAGGACTATGCGGACATCGTAAAGCCCGCTGCCGCTGCGCCCGGAGCGGTTTCGGACGTGAGCGAACCGGAGGACATACTTCTTGCCGCCATACGCTGCCGCAAGGAGCTTGCCGAGATGAGTCCCTTTGAGCACCAGACGGACGTGGGCGTCATATATGACACCCTGGGCTCACTGTTCAGCGAGGCGGGGATGTATGATGAGGGCATGGATTATTACCGCTCCGCGGCGGAAGAGTACAAGATGTGCGCAAGGGCGTTCGGAGAGAAGTTCCAGCCCCTGCTTGCAAAGTGCTACTGCAACATGTTCATGGCCCCGCAGGCCAAGGACGTGGATGAGGCCATAAGGTGCCTTATGTGGGCGGTCACATGCTTTGACGAAGCCCAGAAGAAGGATCCCTCTTTCTTCCTCCCGGAGCTTGCAAACGCATGGCGTTGCTTAGCTCACGCCCAGCTCATGGCAGGAAGGTATGAGGACGCCATAAGCTCCCATATAGCCGCCATAGACAAGTACACCCAGGCAGATGACGTCTGTGACCCCGAGA
>JAJPZC010000175.1:0-4584 GCA_021204585.1 Clostridia bacterium | reverse complement strand
ACGTCCCTCATGCATCCCGGATACAACGCCCTCGCGGCGCTCATATACCACTATTTAATCAATACCACGCCGGACAACCTCGAAGAGCTTGCGGACAAGGTCTCGGACCTCAGCGACTCCCACCCGGACATGGCGGAAGAGGACAAGCGCGTTCTGCAGCATATCCTGGAGACACAGGCCAGGCTGGAGATGAGCTCCAAAACGGATGAGGAAGACCTGGTTCCCCTCCTCGGCTCATATTATGCGGCATACTCGCAGTACTGCTCCATGGACAACGAAAAGGAAGGCAAGAAGCACCTCCGCAAGGCGAAGAAGCTCTTCGAGGAAGAGTTTGCCCCGGACCCGGAGGACGAGAACTGGGATGACGGGAGCTATGACGGGGATGACCTGGACATGGGCAGCATAAAGGAGATCCTCGGCACGGAGCTGTACAACCAGATCATGAACATATTCAACGGAGACAAGCCCATCCCCCAGGAGATTCTGGATGCGGACTTCAATGACCTCATGAACATGAGGGGCCCCGATGCCAAAGGCTTCGGATACGCCAAAGGCGCCAAAGGCGGGAAGGCTGCCGGAGACGGCGAGTCCGAACAGGAGCGCCAGGAGCGCATAGAACGCAGGATGAAGGAACTGGAGGAAGAGGACAGGGCCTTCCTGGAGAAAGCAAAGCATGATGACGGGTATGATGACTCCTGGATGGACGATATGACGGACAAGGAGTTAGAGGCGCTCATGAACGAACCCCTCGAAGACCCTCTGGACAGGTTCCTGGACGGAGACAACAAGCCCGCAGACTATATGGAAGACGACGAAACGGACATAGTAAGGTCTCTTTTCAAGGAAATGTTTCCCTCGCCCTCAAGGCGCAAGCCCAGAGAGAACGGCAAAAGCCGCAGCCAGGATGAAGGGCCTTTTGACCCGGATACAGACGATACAGACCCCGGAGAGCTTTGATGACACCTCTTGAATCCCCTTGCATAACGCCCGGAATGGTTTTCGGCACGGAGACGGAAAGGCGCCTCCTGGACGCCCTCGGCTCCCCGGATGACAAGCTAAAGATAATACACATAGCAGGCACCAACGGCAAGGGCAGCACGGCCATATTCCTGTCCAGCATCTTAAAGGAGGCCGGAAAGCCCGTAGGGACTTTCATGTCCCCGTTTGTTTACAGGTACGAGGACATGTTCTGCCTGGACTGCAGGCCCGTGGATGAGGAGACCCTCACCGCCGTAATGCGTGAGGTTCTGGACTGCATGGAGCGAAATGACATCCACGCAACGCAGTTTGAGGTGGAGACGGCCACGGCCATACTCCTGTTCAGGGAGAAGAAGTGCCGGTACGCCGTACTTGAGTGCGGCATGGGCGGCAGGGATGACGCAACCAACGCCGTGAACAAAAAGCGCCTGGCGCTAATAACCAGCATCTCATATGAGCACACGGAGTACCTCGGGAAGACCCTGCGGGAGATAGCGGCAGCGAAGGCGGGCATCATAAAGGACTGCCCGTGGATCCTCGAATCCAACCAGTTTGAGGAAGTGTACTCATACTTCGACACGTCCCCGTGGGGCATGGACATGTACAGTCCGGTCAGCTATTACAGCATCGTGGACGGCCCGGACGGAGTGCGTTTCAAGTACAACGGCAAATGGTATCATGTATCCGTGCACGGTGAGGAGCAGGCATTCAACGCAGGCCTTGCCATACAGGCGGCGAGAGAGCTTGGAGTGCACTTGGATGCAATAAAGGCAGGCCTTGAGAAGGCATATATCCCGGGGCGCATAGATGACTTCCATTTAGGCAGAAAGACATATATCCTGGACGGGGCGCACAATCCCAGCTCCTTTTACACCCTGGAAAAGTACCTGCGCAGCTCCAGGGGGAGCCTGCGCATAATATACGGGTGCCTCAAGGACAAGAACGTAACAGACTGCGTGGACTTTCTCAGCGACCTCAAGGCCAAGGTGTCGGTAGTTTCGCCGCCCAGTCCAAGGGCAATGGATGAAGACAAGATATACGAGGTCTGCTCCAGCTGTTTCAAGGACGTAACCCGCTGCAAGACGGTTACGGAGGCACTGGATGCTTCCACAGAGACAACTACAGTGGTTTGCGGTTCATTTACATTTCTTCCGGAGGCACACGAGTGGATAGACAGGAAATGGACAGAGAAAAAGTCATCAAAGCAATAGAGGACCTTTTGGACGCCCTCGGGGAGGACAGAACCCGTGAGGGGCTTTTGGACACGCCCCGGCGCGTCGCGGACGCATACGCGGAGATGCTCTCCGGCGAGGGCCAGACGGCAGAGGAGCACCTCTCGCGCACCTTTGAAGACACCTCCGGCGGCATGGTTGTAGAGAGCGGGATTACATTTTCATCCCTCTGTGAGCACCACATGATGCCCTTCTTCGGCACCGTATGCATAGCATACATCCCGGACGGCAAAGTGGTCGGCCTTTCCAAACTCGCCCGCACGGTGGACGTCTATGCAAAGCGCCTGCAGATCCAGGAGCGCATGACCCGGCAGATAGCAGATGAGATAATGCGCGTCCTCGCCCCCAGGGGGGTCATGGTTGTCTGCGAGGCGGAGCACACCTGCATGACCTGCCGCGGCGTCAAGCGCCCCGGCACAAAGACCACAACGGTCGCCACCGCAGGCTCCTTCTCGGCAGAGGCCCAAAGGGAGGTCTTCGCCCGCATGGCCCTCGCAAAGCAGTAAAACGGGCCCGCACAGAAGGCCGCAAAGCAGGCCGCATTCCAGGGCCCACAAAGGGCCTTGGAAGCTGCATAAGTGCCTTCTAACGCACAATCTCAAGGGGAAAAGGGACTGGGAAATAACGCACGAAGAGTGGTTCTAAGATGATTATACGAAACAGGAAATTCGAAGGCTACACCTATGTCATGGCAATCATTAACCTCACGCCGGACAGCTTCTGGAAGGGCAGCAGAGTGGGTGCAGATGATGCTCTGTTTGCCGTGGACAAGGCAATACAAGACGGCGCGGCCGTCATAGACATAGGCGCTCAGAGCACCAGGCCCGGCTACACCGAGGTCTCTGCGGATGAGGAGATACGGCGTTTCGAGGGCCCTTTGAGGGCCATACGTGAGCGGTTTGACGTCCCCGTCTCCGTAGACACGTACTTTGAAAAGAGCGCCAGGGCCGCCCTGGCACTTGGCGCAGATATGATAAATGATATCTGGGGTCTGACCCATGACGCCGGTATGGCCAAGGCCATAGCAGAATACGGCGCTGCGGTCTGCATAATGCACAACTCCCGGACGGAGGTGCAGGATCTTTGGACTGAAGTCCCTGCCTTTCTGCAGGAAAGCGCAGAGCTGGCCTTGGAGGCCGGCATATCCAGGGACAAGATCCTTCTGGACGGCGGCATAGGGTTTGCAAAGACAATGGAGCAGAACAGGGAGCTCATGATGCACTATGACCGCCTCAAGTCCCTGGGGTACCCGCTCCTTTTGGGCACCAGCCGCAAGAGGCTGTTCGGCGGGAATGTGGAGGACAGGCTGCCGCAGACGGTGGAGTCCACAATAAGGGCCGCAGAGCAGGGCATACTGTTCGTACGGGTTCATGACGTGAAAGAAAATGCGGAGGGCATAGAGAAGGCATATGGATACAGTATTCATCAAGGGTCTTAAGATAGACGCCTGCCACGGCGTCAACGAAGACGAGAAGCGCTTTGCGCAGCCTTTTGTCATAGACATGGAGATAGGCTATGACATGACTGAGGCGGCACGCTCAGATGCCATCGAGATGGCCGTGAGCTATTCCGTGGTCTGCAAGATAATCACGGACGTTGTAAAAAGCAACAAGTACAATCTCATTGAGACGCTTGCCACAGAGTGCGCTTATGCCGTCCTGGACCGGATTCCCGCCGTCCAGACCATAACCGTAACCGTCGGAAAGCCCAAGGCTCCCATAAAGGGCGCCATCTTTGAGACCGTGGGAGTCACACGCCGGTTTGAGCGCGTCACGGCATACCTCGCCTTGGGCTCCAGTCTCGGGGACCGCAAGGCAAACCTGGACATGGCCGTGCGCAAGCTCACTGAGACCCGCGGCATAAAGGTTAAGCGCCGCTCCACCTACATTGAGTCCGAACCTTACGGCGGCGTAGCAAAGAACAAGTTCTTCAATGCGGCAGTTGAGATCTCCACGTACCTTACGCCCCACACGCTTCTCACAGAGCTCAACCGCATAGAGGCAGAGTGCGGCCGCACCCGCACAGTCAAGTGGGGTGACAGAACCCTGGACATAGACATCATCTTCTACGGCAACGAAGTCATCCGTGACGCAGACCTTATAGTCCCCCATCCGGAGTACATGAAGCGGGACTTCGTCCTCGCTCCATTAAAGGCCATCGCCGGTGATTACTTCTGCCCCGTCTGCAACAAGCGGGTCAGGGACATCCCTCTCCAGAAGTAATTCATACCCACACCACAGCAATATCATCCATCCAAGGCTCACAGGTTATCCCTGTGGGCTTTTTAGCGTATGCCAGACGCATTTTCGTACGCTAAAGTGACAGCAAAATCCGGCAATTATGTGAGTTCGCAACTTTTTTTCCTAGGGTTGCG
>JAJPZC010000163.1 GCA_021204585.1 Clostridia bacterium | reverse complement strand
TGCAGAAGGACTGTGGCGTATACGGGCACCTCAACGTCTGCCTTGAGGACGTAGTTGTGATCCTTTTCCGGGATGAAGTATGCGCCGTCTGTGAGGTCTGTCTGGACACCGTCCACGTACAGGATCCATCCGTTGAGCGCATAATCTTCATTCTTCAGGGTGTATGCGTCGTTGGGTATCTGGGATGCGATGTAGAAGGGCACGCCTATGGTGGCCGTGATGGACTTGGTGTTGATGGTTATGCCATCTCCGCCTTCAAGGGTGATGTCTGTCTCCGTGGCAGGGGAGACGCTGGCGTGAAGGACATAGGTTGTTTTGAGCTTTGCCTTGAATGAAAAAGACAGGGGCGTCTCATCCTCTGAAATCTCATATTCTTCTCCGTCTACGGTAAGCGTCCAGCCCTTGAGCCTGCAGCCGTCATCCAGGGTATAGACCTTGGAGGATATGGAGTTCACGTTGAACGTGTGTCCCCTGTATGTTGTAATGTACGTGCCGTCCTCATCTGTGTCTACGTAGTCTGCGTTGAAGGAGATCCCCTCATCCCCTTCCAGATACAGCTTCACGTTTGTAAGCGTGCATCCTGCCGCCAGGGCACAGCAAACTAAAGCCACGCAGAAAAGCATGGCCACAATGCACTTTGTCACCAATCGTTTCATCTCATTCCCCCGATGTACAAATCCAGTTCTGTAATGCATACGGAGTTCCGGGCAGCTGCATCCGCTGCCCGCCGCACTGCCGGAGCTGAAGGCATATTCCCCAGCAACCTTATTTCACAGCTCCCGCGCGCAAAAGGTGCACTCACCTATTCTTGTGTTAAGTAAAATTTTAGCTTGTGCAGTATGCACTATATATTGCATTCCATGAAGTGCACATTGCAGAATTTTATGCCGGAGGCACATATTGCCTGTTTGCAGCCCTCCGGGGTACGGGACCGGTTCCGTCCCGCACGGCAGGACAGGCAAATAGGCGGCAAGAGAATCTGCCTGACACTCTTGTTTGTTTGGCACTTTTTTCTAAAAGTGACCGGAATCACCCGCTTCCGCAGGCCCTGGCCAGGGGCTCCCGCTCCCTCACTCCTTCCCTTGTGTGCTTCATATGCCTGCCGTCTGCGGGCGGGCATAATACCCTGAGGACTTGCATATGGCCACGGGGAGACAGAGATATGGCCGGAATGTGGCTGTGCGCCGGCGTGTGCAAGGCCAGAAGAAGCCCCCGGGAATGCCGTATGGCGGCTTCAGGATGATCCGGGATGCGTGTGCGCAAGCGGCACAGTATGCGGCGCATGATGCCGAATGGTGCGGGAGAGTAACAAATAATTGTGAAATCTCACAAAAGAAAGGGACCGGAAAAATTATCTTTTGCGCCGTTTGACAGCCCGAAGGGCTGGTGATAAACTGCACCTCGCAGTATAAGCTGTGTATTTTCTGGAGAGTGAGCTCTTATGCGAAAGGTCATGGACGGGGCTGTGTATGATACCTCGTGCGCCGTCATAGACAAGAAATTCACCAGCGGTGTTCCCGGCGATCCGTACGGCTACGAAGAGACATTGTACATCACGAAGGACGGTCTGTACTTCATATACACCAACGGCGGATACAAATCCAAATACCCCCGGGAGAGCATAACGCCCATAGACAAGGCAGACGTCCGTGCCTGGGTGCTTTCCAGATAAGCCCTAGTGGGCAGCCGGCAGGCAGAGCGCAGGCTCCGGTGCAGGCGCAGACTGCATGAATGAGATACTGCTATATATAAAACCCGCAAGGATCAGTTCCCTGCGGGTTTTGCGTTGTCTTGTACATATGGTCTTGGTGCCCTGGCGCGGGCATATGTTACTTGCTCTCTCCGGGTGCCGGAGCTGCAGGCTCCCGGCCGGCGTCTGCGCCGCCGGGGTCTGAGGAAGGTGCGTTTCCACCGCCGCCGGTGGGCGGAAGAGGTTCCGGCATGCCTCCGTTTCCGCCTAGAGGCAGGCCACTCTTGTCTCCCTTGTAACATACCTTTAATAATATAGGCGTGAGGATGGAGGAGAACAGGATGAGAAGGACGGTCATGATCATGAACTCGGACGGCAGGGCGTATTCGCCCAGGGCGGAGCTTGTTACCGTGGAGGTAATGATGAGGGCCACCTCCCCTCGGGCCATCATGCCTACGCCGCCTATGGCGCTCTCGCGCCAGTTGTATTTAAAGCCCTTGAAGACGGCTCCGCAGCCTACAACCTTGCCTATGAGACCCATTATGACCGCAAGGAATGCCCACAGAAGTATTGAGGGGTCCAGGCCTGCGAATGTTATGTTGGAGATGCCGATATTGGCAAAGAAGACGGGTGCGAACAAGGTGTACGTGTTGACGTCCACTTTCTTGTCCGTATACTGGCTGGCCCTGTGGTCTGTGGAAAGGACGATGCCTGCAAGGAATGCGCCTGTTATGTCTGCAACGCCGAAGATCTCATCCGCTATCCATGCGTATGCGAAGCAGACGGCAATTGAGAAGACGGGGATTCTGTGATGGTTGGGCCACCTCCTGTCCAGCCACTTGAAGCCCTTGGAAAGAACCCATCCTGCGGCTATGGCAAAGACGAAGAAGGCGACTATCATGATGATGGTGCCGTATATGGTGCCCTTGAAAGCGTCAAACTTGTTGTCATACTCCTGCTCCGTGGAAGCCTGCGCAATGCCGGTTACTATGGACAGCAGGACTATGCCTATGACGTCATCTATGATCGCAGCCGAGACGATCGTAGTCCCAAGCTTTGTGTTTATCTTGCCCAGCTCCTTTAGAACGGAGACCGTGATTGCCACGCTTGTGGCCGTGAGGATGGTGCCTACGAAGATGCACCTGTACAGGTTGGCGGGCGTCTCAAACCCGAGGCCTATGTTGCCGAACGGCAGCGAGATTACGATGCCGAGGGCAAACGGCACAATGACGCCCACGAGAGCAACAAGGAGAGCCGTGCCGCCCGTCTTGCGCATCTGCTTTATGTCCGTCTCCAGGCCAGTGGAGAACATGAGAAGCAGCACGCCTATCTTGGAGAAGATGTCCAAAGCGTTGGACACATTGAATCCGGTGATGTCCTCAGCGCTCACGGGGAGCTCAAGGAGGGCCGTATAACCGGAATTCTCAAAACCGATCAGGCAGTACCCGCAGAAGTCTCCGAAGATGGCAGGGCCTATGAGGATCCCGGCCACTATGTAGCCCAAAACACGCGGAAGGCCAATCTTATGAAAGAGAAGGCCGAACACTTCAGTGAACGCAAGGATTATGGCTAGAACGGCTACAAACCCCAGGGTTGAATTCCCATCGAACACAGCGCAGGACCTCCTTCCGAAATTTGCATAAAGTATATCACTACGCCCCGCAAATGGAAAATGAAATGTGACAATTTGGCATTCATGTTAATTTGAACAAAACTAACAAAATTTTTTGCAATAAAATAACAGAAATATTGCATTTTTTACGGTACTTTGCATCATTTGCACCCGGGGCCGGGGTGCAACCGCTCCTAAATTAACAAATTCCGGCTCCCTCCCGCACCTGTGCAGCTGGCCTTCCCGTGGCCGCCTTCACGCTTCGCCTCTGAGCCGTTCTGCGCACATATGCATGCATATTCCCGCTCCCGGCACTACTTTCGTCCCCACACCGAGGGGTGTTTTGTAGGTTTCATGATACAAAGTGCACAAAGAGCCCCAAAGTGAGGATTTTTCATTGAAAAATTTGCAAAAGGGTATTGACAACCCGCCTTTATGTGCTATAATTAAGCCAGAAAAAGAAAGAAACTAACAAAAAATGTTAGGCGCCAACAAAAATGTAACATTTAAAGGATAGTTTCTTGAGACTGGGATAAAAAATTTTCATAAGACGTCTCTTTATGACAGGGGATATCGTAGGAGGTGAAGCCATGATTCATTTTGAAAGACTTTGCTGCACCGGAGCGATAGAAGAGTAAGGAGGAACTTACCAATGAACAGCTTTCAGGAGGGAATCTGATTCCTGGGGCGACAAGTGAATGAGCAGTTGCAATTTGGGGCTGCATGGTTGCAATAACCAAAAGAGTTCGCAAGTGGAGGCGATTCCCGCAAACGACAACTTCATAAGAAAATTTTTCCTGCGTCACCAGTTGGCGCAGTTTTTTTGTCTTCCGGCCCCTCTCCCTCCGCCTTCACCTGCGCACACAGGTCCGGACAAACAGAGACTCCGGTGCTTTTCTTTGCACGGGCAGTCATTTACAAGGCCGCCCCTTTGCGGGACGGCCCTTTTGCCTTGTCTTGTCTGAAGTCGCTGCGGCGGATTACAGCGCCGCCAGGACGGCATAACTTACGTTTGAAATCACACAGGAAGCTGTTCCTATGATGATGGCGTATATCAGGATGAAAAGAACCACCCAGGTTATGACTCCTGCCAGGGCTCCCTTTCCGCAGGAGCCGGCCCTCAAGGGAAGGGTGTCATGCCATATGATGAACAGGATGAGGCCCACGATGGGGAAGAAGAAGCACAGCGCCGCAAAGCCGCCGCTCTTGGCGTCTTCCGGTCTGGGCTGAGGGTACGGGTAATAGTTGTACTGCTGGTAATTCTGCTGGGGCGGTGCCTGCTGGTACGGAGGCTGCTGGTACGGAGGCTGCTGGTACGGCTGGCCACTGTACGGGTTCTGCTGTGCACCCTGGTTCTGTGTATATGCGCTGTTTCCTGTCTCCTGGCTGGAGAACGGATCATCCGTGTCCAGTCCCGCTGCAGCATTTGGCTGGCCTGTGGCCGTGTCTGTACGGGTAACCGCTGTCCCGCAGTGAGGACAGAATCTGGCGTCATCATCCAGCTTTGATCCGCAGTTCTTGCAGTACATGCCTGCACTCCTTTGCGCCTCCCTTGGGCGGAACCTTTCATTCTTTCTTAGGCTCATTATACGGCCGCGGAGCGAGATGTGTCAAGTAGCACTTTGCTGACTGCCTGAGACCGCTCCATAGCCGTTTGCCAAAGATTTGTATCCAGTCTCTCCGGGCTCTGTTTTTGAATTTGCCCAGTTTTTTATCCAGTCTCCGTGGGCAGAAATGCGCGCATATGCGAGGGCTTTAGTAAAACACCCCGGATTTTTATCTACGGATTTATGAAAATCCCCCGGATTTTTATCCAGGGGATTGACTGTGCCAAAGATTTGTATCTACGGGCCTTAAGGACTGCAGGGGTTACTTCTCCAGCCTGGAGGCGATGGCCTGCAGGAACTGGATTGAATTCATCTTGACGGGCTCAATGCCCTCTGCGTGGAACATGGGGATGAGATCGCCTGTCATGCAGCCGGACTCTATGGTGTCCAGCGTGGCCTTCTCCAGCTTCCTGGCAAAAGATACGAGTTCGGGGATGTCATCCAGTTCGCCGCGCTTGGCGAGAGCGCCGGTCCAGGCCCAGATTGTTGCCACGGAGTTTGTGGAGGTCTCCTCGCCCTTGAGGTACTTGTAATAGTGGCGGGTTACGGTGCCGTGCGCGGCCTCGTACTCATACTTTCCGTCCGGGGACACGAGGACGGAGCTCATCATGCCAAGAGAGCCGTATGCCGTGGCCACCATGTCGCTCATGACGTCTCCGTCATAGTTCCTGCACACCCAGAGCATGCCGCCTTCGGAGCGCATGACGCGCGCCACGATGTCATCTATGAGAGTGTACATGAAATAGAGGCCGGCCTCTTCAAATGCGGCCTTGTACTCCGTCTCGTATATCTCGTTGAAGATGTCCTTGAAGCGGTGGTCATACGTCTTGGAGATGGTGTCCTTGGCACCGAACCATACAGGGAGCTTCTCTGAAAGGCCGTAATTGAAACAGCTCCTTGCAAAGGCGCGGATGGAGTCATCCAGGTTGTGTATGCCCTGCACGATGCCGTCCCCCGTGCTGAATGAATGGATGAGCTGGCGGGACACTTCGTTCCCGTCCTTGTCTGCAATGACTAAGTATGCGCTGTCTCCCTTTGAGACCTTGCTCTCCACGGAGTTGTATATGTCTCCGTATGCATGACGGGCTATGGCTATGGGCTTGGTCCAGCCGGGCACGTACGGAGTTATGCCCTTTACGAGTATAGGCTTTCTGAAGACTGTGCCGTCCAGAATCCTGCGGACGGTGCCGTTGGGGCTCTTCCACATCTTCTTGAGATGGTACTCCTCCACGCGCTGTGCGTTGGGAGTTATGGTGGCGCACTTAACGGCGACTCCCAGGCGCTTTGTGGCCTCTGCGGCGTCTATGGTTATCTGGTCCTCCGTCTCATCCCTCTTGACAAGGCTGAGGTCATAATACTCCGTCTTAAGATCCACGTAAGGGCAGATGAGGATGTCCTTTATCCATCCCCACAGAATCCTTGTCATCTCGTCTCCGTCCATCTCCACAATGGGCGTCTTCATCTGTATCTTCGCCATGATGCCTCCTTCCGCAAAAGTGCTTCTGTCTGCTCTTTTCTGCCCAGATTATATCCTATTCCGCCTCCCTTTAGCAAGCGTTTGCGCGTCCAAAATGAACCGCCGGACACATCCGGACATTCGTCCGGACGGGGAAAAACAGTCTGGGATACGGGCAGAGTTTGCCGTGAAACGGCTCCGCCGGAGAGGGCCTGCAAAGACCGGAGAGGGCTTGCAGAGACCGCCATACGGGGCTCCAGGAGCCGCCTGGGGCGCAGAAAAGCCCGGCCGGGATGGCAGGGCTTGCGTTTTTCTAAGATGTATATGCGCATGTACGCGCATGTGCGCGCGTGCATGAGCGGCGTGTGCACACGCATATGGGAGCCAAGGGCCTGAGGCGAAAGCTACTCTACCTCTACGTCCAGGTACAGGACGCAGTCTCCGGGGGCCTGGATTGAGGCGAGATAATCCTTGGCCTTGCGCTCCGTGTTGAAGATCCTGACGTTCTCTTCCTTGCCGCCGGCGGCATGGTATCCCTTCTGAACGTCCTTTACAAGGGTGGTGCCGATTAGGATTATCTCATCTGCGCAGAGGAGCGTGGCGCCAAGCTTCCGGTTTTCCTCCGGCTCCAGGACGCCAAGCTCTGAGAGGCCGCCCGTGATTACTATCTTGCGCCCCGTGTGGGCTGCAAGGACGCCGGCCGCGGAGCGGGCCTCAGTTAAGGTGGAGCCGCTCATGTCATCCAGAACGAGGACGCCGTCCTTTTCATAATGCTGCAGCCTGTGCTCCACGCAGTCCGTGGAGGCAAGGCCGTCTGCTATCTCGTCTATTGTAAGCCCCATGGCGTATGCCATCTGGGCCGCAAGGCCTATGCAGTGTGCCGTGAACTCTCCGAGGAGCTTTGTGTGGATCTGCCTGGACTCACCGCCTAAGGTGAGGGTGAAGTCTGTGCCCTCCAGGGAGCATTGGACGGAGGATATGCAGCATTCTTTCTCCTTGGAGCACTCTGTGCCTGCGAAGCTGTCCCAGCAGGAGGCGCCTATTATGTTGAGGCCCTTGGTGCGGGATAAAAGCTCTCCGTTTGCCGCCACCATCTCATCCGGAGTGCCGAAGGCCTCTGCATGCTCCGGGCATATGTCCGTGGTAATGGAATAGTCCGGGGGAAGGACGTCGCAGAGGCGCGACACGTCCCCCGCAAAGCGGGCCTTCATCTCCACGATGAAGACGTCATAGTCCGACATGTTGACCCCTACCAAGGCCTTGGAGATGCCAAGCGGGGTGTAATGCGCGCGGACGGTTGAAAAGACCCTGTACTTCTTTTCCAGGAGGTCATGGAGGACGGACTTGGTGACAGCCTTTCCTGCGCTGCCGGATATGCCTATTATCTTAATGTCCGACGCGGCAATCTTCTCCTTTGCGGCCGCAAGGAACTTGTTGCCGTGCGGGGTGTCATATGCCTTGGATATGAGGTTTGCAAGAAGGGCCACGGGAATTAACAGAAGAACGAAGAGGGACATGGGCACATATCTAAGCAGGCTGAAGTATATGTTGCCCCAGACGGCGTCTGCGAAGTTCAGGAGAGCTACGGCTATGTAGCAGAATATGGCGGACAGCACGAAGATGATGACCATTATCCGCGTTATGCGGGGCGTCTTCTCCACGGGCACGTATATGGCCCTTTTGTTGTCTGCCCAGATGTACAGTATTAAGAAGGCTATTATGGGAGCAAGGGAGCATACCCCGCCCCAAGTGCCTGCGAATGCGAAGCAGAGGCCTATTACTGCGGAAGACAGTGCGCACAGCACGAACAGAACTCCGTGCCGCCCGAACACGTGGTTGTCCTTCTTTCCAAACCACGTGAAGGCGCGCCTGCCGGAAAATCCCGAGGACTGCACCACCCCCAGGATCCTGTATGAACAGCCCGTCAAAAGGGCCGCAAGTATTATGGCCACAAGCACGCACTCTACCGTATTCCCAACAGAAATGAACGTCATACCCTATACAATCCCCATCACGATATAACCTGCCGCTTACGCGCCGGGCCCAAACCCGACGGGCCCGCATTCTCTACGCTCTATATGTCCTTCTATATGTCCTTCGCCATGACGAGGCAGTCCTCGCCGTCCGTATAATATCTCGTTCTTGCGTACACGCCGCTGAAGCCTGCCTTGAGGTACAGGCTCATGGCCGGGCTGTTGGAGACACGCACCTCCAGAAAAACCCTCTTAACGCCCTTCTCTTTTGCCTTTGCCAGAAGGGCCTCCAAAAGGGCCATCCCTACGCCGCTTCTCCTGTACGGTTCCGAGACGGCAATGTTCTGTATGTCTGCCTCATCCGCCGCAACGGAAATGCCGGCGTACCCGGTTATCTCCCCGTCTTCCTCCGTTGACACCAGGCCTGTGAAGGCATCCTGCTCAAAGCTTGAGACAAGCATCTGGAAGCTCCACGGCTCCTCCGGGAAGCATTCCTTCTCCATCTCGGATATTCTAAGTATATCCCTGTATCTCCAGCCTCTTATCTGCATTCCCTGGCCTCCTCCGCCTGGGATTTCCTCACGTACAGCGCAGATATGGCATCCCCCAACGGATGCTTCCAGCTCCGGATGGCTCCTTCCAGCATATCCCCGGGGTTAAGCTTTGTATAGTTGTCCAGAGGAAGGTCTTCAAAGCCGTACAGAGGCTCTGCATATGCGCGCACCGTGTCCCCGGACACATAGGCCGGCTCCGTGCCGGAGCCCCCCTCATATCCCTGGACGTAATAATGATCATGGCCTGCGTCTATGACCACGTGAAAGGCATCCGCCTTTACGTTGTCCGCAAGGAGCTGGAAAGAAGTAATGCCCATCATGGGCTTGCCGCAGGCAAGGGCGAAGCCTTTGACGGCGGATATCCCTATGCGTATGCCCGTAAAGGACCCGGGGCCCGTTACGGCAGTGAAAAAGTCTGCCTCCTGGGGCTCCATTCCGGCCTCTTTCAAGGCCGCATCTATTTCATCCATAAGTATTACGGAATGGCGCATGGCGCACTCCGGCGTGTACCGCAAAACTCTCTTGTCCCCTTTCTGGACAAGCACCGTGAGGTATCTGGAGGATGTATCCACAGCAATGCAGCTAAAAGGCTCAGTCATATACAATACGCCTCACGGTATCCCCAATCTTTTCTATCTCCACCTCCCTGCACCCTGAAGGCAGCACGGAGGCAATGTTCTCCGCCCATTCTATGACGCATATGCCGTCCATATAGAAATAATCCGTAAGCCCGAGGCCCTCCGCCTGCTCACCGTTAGCGAGGCGGTAGCAGTCAAAGTGGTACAGTTTACCGCTGTAATCATTCATATAGGCATATGTGGGGCTCAGGATCTCATCCTCCACTCCCAATCCTTTTGCCAGGCCCTTGCAGAACACCGTCTTCCCGGCTCCCAGCTCTCCCTTTAACAGCACAATATCCCCGCCCTTAAGTGAGCGGGCATACCTTTCCGCAAAGGATATGGTCTCATCTGCGCTGTGTGAAATGAATTCAGCCATGCCTATATTATAAACACATGATTTCCATTTTGCAATTTGTTTGGCTCATATTTTTGGCCGTAAATTTCTGACTCTGCCATATCCTGCACCCAATCCGCACCCTGATATGCAACACTCTGTTGCAAAACTCCGCCCCCTGCAAATGGACCGGAACATGAAAAGTCCCGCACTCTCTTTAGAGCACGGGATATGTCCGTTCCAGTTTGTCCGGGCTGCTGCGCCCGGGCCTGTAAATGCGCCATACTGCACCGTATGGCTCTCTGGGGGCTATCTGCCGGCCTTCTTGGCCTTTGCCCTCTTGTCCTTCATCTTGTCAAACTTGGCCGCTGTGAGCTTTATAAGCCTTGACAGGGGCTTGTATACGATGAGCGTTGCCACAGAGACAAGCACCGTCTTGATGGCGTTGAACGCCAGTGCGAAGTACCAGAGGTCCAGGAAGTAATCCATGCCCTCACGCCACGTGGAGCCCGTGAAGGCCATGAGATATGCAGGAAAATTGAGCAGGTAGTTTACCGGGATGCACACGATGCACTGCGCTATGCACCCGAGTATGAGCGTTACAATGACTACCTTTATGCCCTTGTGCTTGTGATATACGATGGCCGGAATGAGCATGTACGGGAGAACCATAAGGATGTTGGCCAGCTCTCCTACGAACGCCGTCTGGCCGAAGGTTATTGCATGCAGCAGCTCCTTTAAGACGGCCACTATTGTGCCCGCAACGGGGCCTAAAGAGAAGCCTGCTATCATGACGAAGGTGTTGGAGAAATCTACCTTCAAGAAGGGCACCGCCGGCAGAATAGAGAAGTCCAGAAGCCCCAAAACATACGAAAGGGCCGTGAATATGGCAATGTATGATATCCTCGTGGCCGTGAAGTATGCCGCAAACCTCTCTCCCGCCGTTCTCTTAGGCGCTGCGGTCTGCATCTCCCCTTCCGCCGCCTGGCTCTCCGCCGCTGGCTCTGAAACCGCCATACCATGCGCCGCAGGAGCGTCCATGGACGCTGTGTCCTGCACTACGTCCTGTTCATCTGTCTGTCCGCCTGCGTCCTGCAGAGAGGCTAAGGTCTCCGCATTCTCGTTTTCCATAATGAAGCTTCCTTTATTGGATTAAAAGCTGCTCTCATACAAAAACGCCCCTCCGGTTCAAAGAGGAGCGGGTATATGCGAAAAGCATAACATTCTTTTCTCATTCTTTTCCCGTCCAGACTGTAACTGTCGGTACAGGAATTTCACCTGTTCGGGAAGGAGAACCTTCTTTGCGGACTTTTACCGCCGGTGGGGAATTGCGCCCCGCCTCAAAGAACAACTTTGCCATCATTATATCCACGGCCATATGGGGTGTCAAGCAAATTCTGCACAGATTCGTGCCCTCTGATCCGCTATGTAGATGACCTCTGGAACCTATGTCCAGAGGCTGTATCCTTGCATCTCCGTGTGAAATTTTCATGTAAAACGCCTTCTGGAGGCAGATTCTGCGAAAAAGGCTGAATCAAATGCTTTTACAATTGCCAAATTGTATGCTATAATGGCTTAGAATTTTTTTCATGGCAGCAATTTGCCCACGGGAAGACAATGAAAAAACGGTTCCTTCTCATACCGGCCGTAATCGCCACGTGCTGCATAGTAGGTCTTGCGGGATGCTCTTCCGGCTCAACAGCCGTAAAGCTGGCCCTGGACTCCAACTGGTACAACTATACCAACTCAAAGGGATTCCAGGATTACTTTGTGGAAGACAGCGGAAACGAATACTACTCCCCCGAGAAACTGCACTACGACGTCACCTTTGACGGCAGCGAGGATGTGGCATACAACTCTTCATACACTGTAGATTACAAGGGCGGGTCTTACACTACCGAATTCTATGCCACCACATTCGACACAAGCACCCTTGTTCTCGATGATGAAGACTACAAAGATTCATACGCAGAGGCCGGCACAATAACCGCATACTATTACAAGACGGATCTCGAATTCGACTCCGTTACATTTACCTATATAGGGGATGACTCCAACGAGTCCATTACGTTTGAAGGTGATGACCATGACAAGGCCATAACGGAGTGCTACTTCCTTTCATGCGAGGACTACTTGAGGCCCCTGTACTCCAGGCAGGAGATAGTGAGCCACTCTCCCGCAGAATACGCCCCCGCTTCCCTTGATGAGTGCTACATAGACGTAGACTGCACATACACCACATACTATACGTATGACGGCTACAACGCCACCGTGGAGTACGTGGACAACAATGACAGCGACAACAGCGACACGACAGAGTACAGCATTTCCGCAGACGACACCTTCTTTGATCTCAGCTCCATGGAGATCTCCATAAGAGCAATGAGTGACCTCTCCACCTCCCTTTCACAGTCCGTGAGCCTCTTTGTGCCGCAGGCCGGAATGCTCACATACACCTATGTGGGCTCAGACACGGCTATGGACGATGATGCCCTGGCATCCGTATCCGGAATCCTTGAAGACAACGGCCTCTTCACAACTACAACCACAACGGACAGCAACGGAGACGTTACGGTAAATGACACCGTAGGCACCGTGGCCGTATCCGTAGAGGGCTCCGGCAACCTTGCAAGCGTATACCAGACATACTGGTTCGCTGAGATCACCAACCGCAAGAACAACACCGCCAGAGCCACCATGCTGGCCATCTCATCCCCTCTTGCATACAATCTCGGCACCCTCAACTATACGCTGGACAGGATAGACAGCACACTCTGGGACGGCGTCCTGAACGATACCGCAACAGACTAAATCCCACAGCAAACAGCATGCAATTCCAAGCGCATCTGACAACCCGGTCCGGTGCGCTTTTTGCTGTCTGCAACGGCTGGCCGGTCCATTCCGAAGTGCTACTTTAAGTTATCAGAATGATTCGGATTTCAACACAAACAAATGTTCGTACTCAGCCCCAAACCACCCGATAAAAACGGGTTGATCTGGCATATCACGCCTCTAAATGCGGTTACGTGACTACGTTCTGCGGTGCGCCTGCAAGGAAAGCCTTAAGATTTGAGAGGGCAATCCGGACAAGCCGGGTCCTGGTCTCATGCGGCGTCCATGCTATATGGGGCGTTATGATGCAGTTCTTGGCTTTAAGGAGCGGGTTGGATGGGTTCATTGGCTCTTCCGAGATGGTGTCCACTCCCGCTCCCGCTATACGGCCCTCGTTGAGGGCTTGGGCAAGGGCAGGTTCATCCACGAGGCCTCCGCGGGCGGCGTTTATGAGGTACGCTGTGGGCTTCATCATGGCAAGGGTTGAGGCGTTCACAAGCTTCGCTGTGCTGTCTGTGAGCGGGCAGTGGAGCGATACTACGTCTGCCGTGCGGAAGAGGGTTTTCTTGGAAACAAGCTCATACGGGCAGTCTGAGGGCACTGTGCGGGTGTTGACGATGACCCTGGTGCCGAATGCGTCTGCCACTTTGGCAACGCTGCGGCCTATGCTTCCGTATCCTATGATGCCGAATGTCTTGCCGGATATCTCATACGTAGGCCACGGGAAGTAGCAGAATGCTTTGCTGCGGATCCAGTCACCTTTCTGCACGGATGCAGCATATTCCGGCACCTTTCCCATAAGCGAAAGAAGAAGGGCAAACACGTGCTGGGTTACGGCGTTTGTAGAATATGCGGGCACGTTTGCAACCACTATGCCCCTCTCCCTGCACGCCTGCAGGTCTATGTTGTTGTACCCTGTGGCAAAGAGGCCCACATATCTGAGCTTTGGAGCGTGCTCCAAAAGCTCCCTGTCTACGGGAACCTTATTCACTATGATGGCATCTATGCCCGCAGCAAGGGCGTACAGCTCCTCCCTCGTGGGTTCATTGAAGAGCACCACCTCTCCAAGCTCCTCAAAGGGCGTGAAGTCTATGTCCCCGCATGTAACGGCGCTTATGTCCAAAGCAACTTTCATTGTGTCTCCTGCCGTCTTTCCTGAGGTCTTCCGTGCGCTAAGATTATAAGCCTTCCGGGGCGGGATAGCAAGGAAAACGGTCTCCGTGCGGGCTTTGGACCGGGGCGGCAGGGCGGCTTTTTGGACAGCTGGCGCAAAAATTGCCCCCTGTACAAATCTGGACGGGCGGTGTATAATGATTGAGGCAGGAAGCTGCCGGTAGGAAAATGCATAAGACGCAATACTATTAGGAGAGACTGGAAAGAATGATACATCAGGAAAAGAGTCTGGCCGGAAACAGGTTCATAACGATGGGCGAGGTCATGATGAGGCTCACGCCCCCGAACTATGAGAAGCTCAAGAACGCCACAACCTTTGGCATAACGTACGGAGGCGCAGAGGCCAACGTGGCTGCGGCGCTTGCCAACCTCGGCGTGGACGCTACATACTTCTCTGTGGTGCCGGACACGGCGCTTGGAAAGGCTGCCATAAGATATCTGAGATCAAATGACGTGCACTGCTCACCCTGCATCTATGCACAGGGCGGCAGGCTTGGCATATACTACCTCGAGGAGGGCTTCGGCGTGAGGTCCTCGAAGGTGTTCTATGACCGCAAGGGGTCAGCATTCTCGAGATATGATTACTCTACCGTAGACTTTGAGAAGATCCTAAAAGGGTTCACGTGGCTGCATATGTCCGGCATTACGCCGGCCCTGTCACAGAACTGCAGGGATCTTACGATGTACGCTTTGAAGGCCGCAAAGGATCTGGGGCTCACCGTGTCCTTTGACTGCAACTTCAGGTCTGCCCTGTGGGACTGGCAGGAAGCAAGGGACTGCATAACGACGTACCTGCCGTACGTGGACGTGCTGTTCGGCATAGAGCCCTTGAACCTCAAGGACGAGAACGGCGTGGACATGAAGGACTCCCTGCCCCCGTACCCTTCATACAAGGAGCAGGACAGGATATTCCGTGAGCTGCACAACCGCTACAACTTCAAGGCCATAGGCAGGCACTTGAGATACGTCCACTCAGGAAGCGAAAACTCCCTCAAAGCTTTCATGTGGTATGACGGCGAGACGTTCGAGAGCAACCTCTTCCGCTTCTCCATCCTGGACCGCGTGGGCGGCGGAGATGCGTTCGCCAGCGGCATGATATTCGGCATGATGCGTGAAATGGACCCGGACACCCTCGTAAACTTCGCCGTGGCATCATCAGTAATCAAGCACACGATGCACGGAGACTTCAACATAACGGACGACGAGGAGTCCATAAAGACCCTCATGAACCAGAACTACGACATCAAGAGATAGCGCCCAAAAGGCACTATAGTGCCTGGAACAGTGTCGTCTTTAGCCACAGCAGAACAGAAATATATCCCCTCACCCGGCCAGGTGAGGGGTTTTGTTAAGATTGTGTGAAAAAAATCCGGATCTTGTTTAACGGCCCGGATTTTGCTTTAAATAATATTATGAACGGACAAGAAAGCACAAGCGACTTGCAGGTCCGGAATAAACGTATAAGGAGATCAGATTATGAAAAATTCACTGCAGAAGAAAACCACACCCTACGATCTGTTCGATGCGTTTGATGACTTCTTCATGCCTGCTTTCTACGATGAGCCCAATGCGCTGAGAACGAACATCAGAGAGGGAGAGACCTCTTATGAGCTGGAGCTGGAAATGCCCGGCTATGACAAGGACCAGATCAAGTTATCACTGGAGAACGGCTACATCACCGTCTCTGCCAAGAAGGAAGTCAAGGAAGAGTCCAAAGACAAGCACTACATCCGCAGAGAGATAAGCGAGTCATGCCAGCGCAGCTATTACGTGGGCACGGACGTAACGGAGAAGGACATCAAGGCCCGCTACAACAACGGCATCCTGTCCCTCGAGGTTCCCAAGGCTGCTCCCAAGGCAGACACATCACACCAGATAACCATCGACTAACCCTTTTCATCACGCCTTCAGTGGCGTGAGACGTATCAACATTTTCTCCCGAAAGAAAGGCCCGTACAGTTCACCTGCACGGGTCTTTTGTTCTGTCTCGTTAAGTTATGCGGCAGCCGGAAAAGTTATGCGGCAGCCGGAATAGCGGCGCCTGGGGCGCATTGGAGTGCAAATATGCGCAATCCAAGGGTTTTTGGAGGGGAGATCAGCCGTCCTCTTCGTCCTCGTCTTCCTCGTCTTCGTCATCCGTCTCGTTCTGGAATGCCTCGAAGACCTCTTCCATGAGATCCTCGTCCTCTATGGGATACAGCATGCCGGCAACGTTGTCTGCGCCTTCCTCGTAGCCGTCATCGCCGGGCTTTAAGATCTTCTGCTCATATCTGAACACGAAGATGTCCTCGTCGGAGTACCCTTCCTTGGGCTCTGCAAGAACAAGGAACACATAGGGCACGTCCTTGTACTCCATGGTGCCTATCTGCGTGAACTTCACAGTCTCGCCCTGGTCATCTATGAGTTCAATAATACCCTCTTCATACTCTTCGTCTTCGTCATCCATCTCATCATCCATGTCTTCGTTCATATCCGTCTCCTCACTCTTTTTCTGTGCCTGCAGTCCGGAAAGATACCCGTCCAGTATGTTGGCCGCAGCCAGGGCGTCCACATACCTTTTGCGCTTCTCGCCCTTCATCCCTTCGCTCTTCAGCGTGTCATCCGCCATTATGGTCGTGAACCTCTCGTCCACACAGACAACCGGAACCTTAAGCTGCTTCTCCATCTCCCGGATAAAGCCTCTGGCCCTCTCCGTCTGCACCGACTCGGAGCCGTCAAAGTTGACCGGAAGCCCGCAGACCACACAAGTGGCGCCCTTGTCCCTTGCTATCCTTGCCACAGCCGCCACGTCTTCCTTAAAGCCCTTGCGGTTGTATGTCTCAGACGGCAAAGCATACGTGTTGCCCGGGTCCGATATGGCCACGCCTATCCTTCTGTCTCCGATGTCAAATGCCACATATCTTTCCATGCCCGAATTATACCACGGGAAGCCGCCTTCCTGCAAGCGTTTGCGCAAGGGCTCATGAAAACATCTCCCCCTGCTCCCGGCCTGCTTCTGCGGGCTTCGCCTGTACGCAGAACTTTAAACAGAATTGTCCACGAAAGGGTTGCCATTTGGCCAAAACAGCTGACAAAACAGCCGTTTTGGCAAGGGTTTTATGGACACATCTGTATAAAGCAACAGAGATATGCAACACTCTGTTGAATATTCTGTAAGATTGCAGAATTTACGAAAGTTGGCATCCGGCCGGTTTTTTGTGCGAAAGGACTGAAAATCTGTTGACAAACAGATTTGAGGTTGCTATTGTATAGACACTAATCAAGTGAGGAAAGCCTTATGCGTACCAGCAGTTATTACAATTCAAGCATTATGGGCATGTGTGGCGAATTTTAATCCGGCACACAGTCTTCGCATGTTGATTGAAATAGAACAAGCAGAGCCTGTGTGATGCGCACAGGCTTTTATATTGCCTCCGCTTTATTTTAAGTCCGTGCGCGTGAGATGACACGGGCTTTTTTATTGGGGAGGGAAAAGATGAATCCATCTGCAGTGTTCCGAATGTGCACCTGATGCCAGGTACACTACATTGAGAAATTAACCTGCGCCCTGTGGCGCAGACATCTGATCCTTTTATAAGGAGTACGAGGTTATGGAAGACAAGATACTGGAGCAAGGTGCCCCTGAGACAACTGAATCCACAGCGGCAGAGCCGGGCAGTGATGCCTGTACAGAGGCCATGCCGGACACTGAGGCCTGTACAGCAGAGGCAGTGCCCGCAGAGGGCGGAGCTACGGAGGCGTCCCTGGAGTCCGAAGAAACGGAAGATGATTCCAGGTACGTTGTGCGCATACGGCACGTGAACAAGACCTTCAAGTCAAAAGAGAGCACCGTAAACGCACTGCAGGACATCAACCTGGACATAAGGTACGGCGAGATACTGGGCGTCATAGGCTTCTCCGGAGCAGGAAAGTCAACCCTTGCAAGGTGCGTCAACGTCCTGGAGCGTCCGGACAGCGGCGAAGTGCTTTTCTGCGGAAGGGACATTCTGAAGCTCAAGGGCAAGGACCTGTATGCGGCCCGCGGGAAGATAGGCATGATATTCCAGAACTTCAACCTGCTGCAGCAGCGCAACACCTTGAAGAATGTCATGTACCCCCTGGAAGCCGCAGGCGTCAAGAAGGATGAGGCCATTGCGAAGGCCACAAGCCTCCTCGAGGAAGTGAAGCTTGGAGACAAGCTGAAGTCCTACCCCTCCCAGCTCTCAGGCGGCCAGAAACAGCGTGTGGCAATAGCAAGAGCACTCGCTCTGGACCCGGAGCTTCTCATCTGCGATGAGGCCACCTCAGCCCTGGACCCTGAGACAGCGCAGCAGATAGTGGAGCTCCTCCTCCACATCAACAAGACCCGCAACCTTTCCATCCTCGTAGTTTCCCACCAGCTCAACATCGTCCGCTCCCTCTGCAACCGGATAGCCGTCATAGAGGACGGCCAGATCCAGGAGCGGGGCACCGTGGATGAAGTCTTCAAGAACCCGCAGTCTAGAGCCGCAAAGAGACTGCTTGCATACGAAGGAGCGTCATTATGACAACAGGACTGTTGGAAATAACCAGTTACATATGGGGCGAAATCGGATGGGGCATCCTGGAAACATTAGGGATGACCGTCATCTCAACAATAATAGCCCACGTCATAGGCATTCCCCTCGGTGTGCTGCTTGCCGTAACGGACAAGGGCGGCCTGAAGCCCTGTATCTGGCTCAACAAGATTGTGGGCGTCATAGTAAACATCCTGCGAAGCATCCCTTTCCTCATCCTGCTTGTGCTTGTAATGCCTTTTACGAGGGCAATTCTTGGCACGGCCCTTGGGTGGCAGTCAGTGACCGTGCCGCTGACTATAGCGGCTGCGCCGTTTATAGCGAGACTTACAGAGACATCTCTGAAAGAAGTTGACTCCGGTCTCATAGAAGCCTCCCTTGCATGCGGTGCTTCACCTTTCAAAACAATGTGGAAGACCTTGCTCCCTGAGGCAGTCCCTTCCCTCATTTCCAACGCTGCGGTAGCTCTTGTGACAATCATAGGCTACTCCGCAATGGCGGGCTTCTGCGGGGGCGGCGGACTTGGCACGATAGCTCTGACATATGGCTACTACAGAAACAACACGACAGTAATGATTGTGACTGTGGTCTTCATTGTAGTAATCGTGCAGGTGTTCCAGGAGCTTGGACTGTGGCTTGCAAAGAAGCGTGACAGACGCAGCAAAGGCATGGCCAAATAATATGGGCTGATGTCCCAAACCATCAAACAATAATCAATTCAGAAGAGAATAAGGAGATACATAATGAAAAAGCTTTTTAAGGTCCTGGCAGTAGCCGCAATTGCTGCCACAGTTGTTTGCGGTACATTCGCATTCTCCGCCTGCGGAAATAGCGAATACACCATCAAAGTAGGCGCATCCTCCACTCCCCATGCTGAGATACTGGAAAATGTTGTTGCTCCCATCCTTAAGGAAGAAGGCTACAAGCTGAAAGTAAAAGTCATAGATGATTATGTGACACCCAATGAACTCCTTTATGACGGCTCTCTGGATGCCAACTACTTCCAGCACAACCAGTACCTCAACTGGTTCAACGAAGAATGGAATTATGACCTTGTGGCCGTTGCTCAGGTGCATTATGAGCCGTTCTCCATCTACTCGGGCGGAAAGTATGGCTCTTACACCGGCCTTGACGACCTGAAGTCAGGGGATGTCGTCCTCGTTCCCAACGATGGAACGAACGAGGCCAGAGCATTGCTCCTTCTCCAGGCAGAAGGCCTCATTACAATCAAAGATAATTCCGATTTGACCGCCTTGACAAAGGAAGACATTGTTTCGGACTCCTATGATTTTACCATTACGGAAGTCGGGGCTCAGTACTGCGCCACCAATATTGATGATGCCACCATTTCAATCGTAAACGGCAACTACGCCCTTCAGTATAACCTTGCGGACAAATACCAGGTTCTTGCCACAGAAGATGCAACAGATGAGCATGTAACCGATTACGTCAACGTCATCGCAGCACGTCAGGACAACAAGGACAGCGACAAGATCCAGGCTCTGGTAAAGGCCGTTCTTTCAGATGATGTAAGAACATACATCACCAACACCTACGGCGGAGCTGTTGTGGCTGTATTCTAATCCAGCATTCCAGCACTGACACAACGAATAAAGCGGTCCCCTTTTGCGGAGGCCGCTTTTTTATGCTTGTATTTGGAATATGCGGGGCTCTTTCAGTCCCCGGAGGGTTCTGCCGGCTCTTCAGAGGCTTCTGTGTCCGTGTAATAGGCGGTGAAGGAATGACGTGAGACCTGCTTGGACTCAGGGGGAAGCTGCATGTAATCGCCGTATACCTGCGTCAAGATGGAGTCATAGTTGGCGGGGATGAAGAACTCACGGCCCTCGAAGGCGGCCGGGATGACCTCATCCAGCACCTCTCCCTTCTGGAAAATCTCCTTCTGAAGGTATGAGCCCATGATGATGCCGTCATATTCGGTGGTGTCATACGGGGTCTTGCGGAGCTTCTTTTCAAGGGATGCCACCAGCTTGCGGCGGGATGAGAAACGGCTCATGATGTAGAAGGCAAGACGGACGGGCTCCACGTACCAGGGACGGGTCTTGGAACGGTGGAAACCTTTCCAGTTGGCGGCAACGAGGAGCTCTCGCTTGAAGAGCGTGGAGCGGTACTTCTTGACGGCCTTCTTTGGAGTGTCCCCGAGACCGTCCAGGGGCCAGAGATCTATGTAGACGCCTAAGTCCACTCCGTCTATGTCTATGACGTTGTCCGTTATGGATGTGTTCTTTGCGCAGACCTTGGCAAAGAGGTACCCGTAGTTGGGCTCAGTCTGGCTGCAGACAAGCTTGAATGGCACTTCGTTGTTCATGCAGTAGTCTATGAATGCATCATAGTCCGGGCGGGTAAGAACAATGTCCACATCATCATCCCACGGGATGAAGCCCTGATGCCGCACGGCACCTATGAGAGTGCCTGCGTACAGGGCGTACTTGAAGCCCTGCTGCCTGCATATTTCAGCCACGGCGGACAGCAGGTCCAGCTCTATTCTCTTGAGCTCTTCTGAGTCTATCTCTTTCATACAAAACCCCGCTTAAAACGCATGCGGGTGCGTTATTCTGCCTCTGCAGGCGCATCTGCGGCGGGCTCTTGGGACTCGCTGCAGGCGGCCTGGTACTCTTCCTGGATACGGGCACGGAGCTTCTTGAGGTGCTTGTGCCTGCGGTAGAAGTACATGAGGCCCTTTATGTGCGAGAAGTTGATCTTGGAGAAGAACTTCCTGCGGGAGATGCGCTGCCACTCATGCATCACGAGGCAGTGTCTGAAGTATACCACCTTGAGGCCCTGCTCCCACGCACGGACACAGTAGTCTACGTCCTCCGGGGCATAGAAGATTTTCTCGTCCCAGGAGCCTATGGCTTTGTATGTCTCAGCCCTCATTATGATGCAGGCAGACATGAGGTAGCCCACGGGGAAGACGTCCGGGGAGGTGTCATAGTCCACGTGCTCCATTCTTTCCGCCTTGCGGTGCGAGGACTTGAAGGGCATGACCTTGAGAAATTTCTCACGGCGAAAGGGTATGTTGCGGGCAGAGGGCTGTATGGAGCCGTCTTCGCCAACAAGTGCGGGCCCGAGGATGCCGACTTCCGTGTGGGCATCCAAGTAATCCAGTGCGGCCATGAAGCCGTCCTGGTCCAGTATATAGGCGTCTGAGTCCAGGAAGCAGATGAAGTCACACTCCGGGAGGCCTAAAGCGGCCTGATTGCGCCCCTTCGTGGTGCCTATGTTCCTGTCACAGAAAGATGTATGGATGTTGGGCGCATTGAGCGAACGCAGATAGTCTGCGGTACCGTCCGTAGAGCCGTTGTCCAGGACGGAAATCTCAGCGTCCACCTCTGTGAGCTTCCGGATGGCGTCCAGGCAGTCCTTTATGCAGTTGACTGAATTCCATGTAAGGATCGCAAAACCTACTTTCTTCATATGTTGAGGGGGCCCGCATGCGGCGGTTTGCTTTGCTTCTGATAAGATACAAGGTGCGGAGGAAGCCCTGCGCACCCTGTGCGGTTCTATTCTTTCTTCCTGCCGTGCAGGGCGTTGACGTATGTCTCCATCATCTCGAAGGTGGCGTCGCTCACTATGTGCTCCATCTCGCAGGCATCATCGTTGGCATCGTTGAAGTTCACGCCGTGCGACTCCAGGAACTCACGGATGATGCAGTGCCTGTTGTACACATAGGAGGCATACTCCTGCCCTCTGGGCGTGAGATAGATATGCATCCCCTCACACTCCACGTATCCTTCATCCTCAAGGACGTGCACCGCTTTCTGGATGGCCGGCTGGGACACCTTCATGCGCCTCGCCACATCCACTCTGTGCACCTTCTCGGATTCTCCGGACAGAAGCAGAATGCATTCCAGATAGTTCTCTGAAGACTTGCTGGTCTTGATTGCCATTGATTTTTCCCCGCTAATGTTCTGCGCTTAAACACTGTGTTTAAGCCATATTCCCGCATGAATCCCATGCAGACGTGACATTTGCTTATGTTTGGGCCTGTGTGAGCCCTGTTTTGGCATTGGGCGGTATATATGCGCTGTTCTTTGCGTCTGGACGGAGAGCGATCAGTCTCTGTCCTGCTCATCCCCGCCTTCCTCGTTTCCGTACTGAAGGCTCTTGAGGTATGCATCCATGCCGGCAACGACACGCTTGGCTGTCTCGGCAGCCTCTACTACTGTCTTGGCGCCGCGGATTACGTCGCCTGCTGCGAAGAGTCCCTCACGGGTTGTCTCGCCGTTCTCGCCTATCTTGGCAAGACCCCTTTCGTTTATCTCAAGCCCTTTGGTCTGGGTCAGGATGAAGCTGGAGGGACGCTGGGATACGCATATCATGACTGTAGTGGCCGGAACGAACTCCCAGTCTTCGGACATGGAGATTACCTTGTGGTTCTCGTCACATACTGTGTTGGCGAAGTAGACGCCTTCGGAGGTTATCTCCATGGGAGCCTTGTTGAAGATGAACTGGGCTCCTTCTATCTCGGCGTAGTCATGCTCTTCCTTGCTGGCAGTGTAGCGGTCTGAGCGCACCATTATCTTGACGTCTGTTGCTCCCTTTCTGAGAGCCGTGCGGGCAACGTCCATAGCGACGTTTCCGGCGCCGATGACCACCACCTTGTCTCCGAGGTCATACACGTCCGGGTCAAAGAGATAATGAACGCCGTAGTGCACGTGGCCCAAAGATTCGCCTTTGATGTTGAGGGTCACGGGCCAGGCAACGCCGGTTCCAATAGATATGGCCTTGAAGCCGTCCCTGAACATCTCCTCGATGCCTATAACCTTTCCTATGGTTATGTTGTAGCGGATCTTGACGCCCAGCTTGCGCAGAAGGACCTCATACTTGTCCACGATGGTGTTGGAAAGGCGGAACTCCGGTATGCCGTAACGGAGCACGCCGCCCACCTTGGGCTTGGAGTCAAACATTGTGACGTCGTATCCAAGCTGTGCCATCTTGATGGCAATGGTTATTCCCGCAGGGCCTGCGCCCACTACGGCCACCTTTATGCCGTTGGAGGGAGCCTTCTCTACGTTCATGCAGTCCAGGAAGTTGGATGACACGAAGTTCTCCACTACGGAGATTAACACGGGCTCTCCCTTTATGCCCCTCACGCAGTGCCCCTGGCATTGTGCGTCATGATTGCACACCAGTGAGCAGACCACCGAGAGGGGGTTGTTGTCAAAGACCATCTTGCCCGCTTCCTTGATCTCGCCGTTCAGGAACATTGAAATCATCTTAGGAATAGGGGTGTGTATGGGGCATCCCTTCATGCAGAGCGGGTTCTTGCAGTTGAGGCATCTCTTTGCCTCGGCTATAACATTGTGCGGCACTATTCCATTCTCCTGCAAATCGCTGCCACGGTATCTGGCAGTCTCATTTTCTCTCCGGGCCTCCTGCCCGGTCAATTGCTAGCCATTATATCACACAAATCCGAATTGCACAATATTTAACGCACCCGCATGTGAAATTCCGCACAAAATCTTGGCATATTTCACGATTCTCACACTCCCGTCACAGCACCTTAAAGCGGCTCTCCAAGGGCCTCACTCCTCTGCGGGCAATGCCCCGGAGACCGGCATGGGAAATTAAGGGACACAACGCACATATGTGTGCATGAACCTGTCTAAATTCCTACATATAAGCAATTTTTGTCTGTTAATTCGGTTGACTTTCAAAAGTCAAATGACTAGAATTTAACCCGAAATCAAAGTGAAAGAAGGTATCGTTATGTCTTTACTTAAGAAGTGTCTTGCAGAAGGCATCGGAACCTGCGTGCTTGTGCTCTTCGCATGCGGCGTCGCAGCATTCACCAATGCCGACATCGTAGCCACAGCACTTGCCTTCGGCCTTGTAATCGTTGCTATGGCATATTCAATCGGCAACATCTCCGGCTGCCACATCAACCCCGCCGTATCCCTTGGCATGGCTATGTCCAAGAGAATGTCCTGGAAGGAGTGCGGATTCTACATCCTTTCTCAGGTCATCGGCGCATTCGTAGGTTCATTCATCCTTGCTCTCTTCATGGGCGGCTTCGGCTCCCTCGGCGGAAACCAGATACAGTCCGCTGTTCTTGAAGGATACAGTGATACCGGTGATGTAACGGCTGCTGCTCTCATCGTCGGCTTCATCGCAGAGATTATCCTGACATTCGTATTCGTTATTGCAGTTCTCGGCTCCACAGACACAAGATTCCACAGCGGCAAGCATGCAGGCATCGTTATCGGCCTTGCTCTCACCCTTGTACATCTTCTTGGCCTCAACATCACCGGAACATCCGTCAACCCTGCAAGATCCATAGCTCCCGCCATCCTTCAGTGCATCGACGGCAACACCACATCTGCAAGCCAGATCTGGATCTGGATCCTTGCTCCGTGCATCGGCGGCATCCTTGCAGCAGTTGTTTACAACGCATTCACAAAGAACAAAGAGCAGAAGATCGACAGCTCCAAGCTTTCCGACACCCTTCCCGAAGAGAAGACAGACGAGGCTGCAGCTGAAGAGACAGCAGATGATTCCGCAGCTGAGTAATCCATAAGGCACATCTTAAGACTTAACAGAAAATCGCCGCACTCCCACTTTCGGGGTGCGGTTGTTTTTTGCCTGAAATTTGCATAAGTTCTGGTTTTGCAACTTTATTCAGTTGCAAAAAAGGACCATATCATATCTAAGCGGGGCATATCAGTTGCAAAACAGGCGGCATTGGAGTATACTTGCTTTAGATGGCCGCCCAAGGCCGGCTGCAGAATTCCATGGGGGAAGGCAAAATGAGCGCTGTGATGAATTACAAGGACTATACAGGGAGTATAGAGTTCTCTGAACAGGACAGGCTGTTTTACGGCAAGGTCCTGGGTGTCCAGGCGCTCATATCATATGAAGGCCACACGGGGGATGAACTCGTGAAGGACTTCCATGACGCCGTGGACTCATACCTCTCCCTCTGCGAAGAGAAAGGGGTGCGCCCGGAGAAGGCATACAAGGGAACCTTCAATGTAAGGATGGAGCCGGAGCTCCACAGAAGAGCTGCTGCATACGCCTTGTCTCATGACATGAGCCTCAACAGCTTTGTGGAGGAGTCCGTGCGCAACGAACTGGCCAGAAGGTGCGCCAAAGCCGGATCTTGAGGCCTGGGATGAGAGAGCAGATGGGATTGGAGACAGATTATTATGTGCAAGACAACAATGAAGTATCTCGGATGCACCGGAAGTATTGAAGAGGCCGGACACGGCAGGTATTATGGAAAGGTGCTGGGTCTGGAGACCACTGTAACGTATGAGGGGCATTCTCTGGAAGAGCTGGAGAAGGCCTTCCAGGCCGCCGTGGAGGACTATCTGGACAAGCTGGATGAGATAGAGACGCAGGACCGCTCCTGAGGGGCCCTGTGAGGCCGTCTGAGCCGTTATATAAGCCATATTGTGCCCCGAATTTGTGTGCGGGGGCCTTTGGTGAAACGAAGCGCTCTGAACGCAGCAGAAGCTGCGCTATGGTTGTACTGCGAGAAAGAAAACACCCCCTGCCCGGGTTTGGGCAGAGGGTGTTTTTGTATATTAAGATGTCAATGAATTGGAATCAGTAGAGACGGCGCTTTACGTAGTGGGTGTGAAGGAGTTCGTGGGCCTTCGGGGAGTTCGGAGCGCCGAAGTACTCCTTGTAGAGCTTGTTGACTGCGGGGCTGGAGTCGGAGCGGCGCAGCTTGTTCTTGCGGTCGCTGTCGTAGAGAACCTGCGCACGGAGGGCCTTGAGGTCGTAGTTGTTGCGCACTTCGTCATGGACGTAGGGCTGGCCGCCGCCGTTTACGCAGCCGCCGGGGCATGCCATGATTTCGACGAAGGTATAGTTCTTCTCTCCGTTCTTTATCATCTCCATGACCTTGCGGGCGTTGCCGAGGCCGGAGGCTACGGCTACAGAGATCTCTGCGCCGCGGAGAAGGTATGTGGCTTCCTTGATGCCCTGCGTTCCGCGCACTTCGTGGAACTTCAAGGGTGCTGCCTTGCCGTCCAGTTTGAGGGCTGCGGTGCGGAGCGCCGCTTCCATTACTCCGCCGGTTGCGCCGAAGATGGCGCCGGCTCCTGTGGCGGTGCCGAAGGGGTCATCGAACGGGGTGTCCGGAAGATCTGCAAAGTTCAGGGAGGCCTCGGATATCATGCGGGAGAGCTCACGGGTGGTTATGGCCATGTCAGTGTATCCGCCCTCTTCGGGACGCTGGCACTCAAATTTCTTTGCCGTGCAGGGGATTACGGAGACCACGAAGAGGTTCTTGGGGTCTATGCCGTTCTTCTCGCAGTAGTATGTCTTGAGGACTGCAGAGAACATCTCCTGAGGGGACTTGCAGGTGGAAAGGTTGTCCGTGAACTCAGGATAGTAGCTTTCAACGAACTTTACCCAAGCCGGGCAGCAGCTTGTGAACATGGGCAGCTTGCCGCCGTTTTTAAGACGGCTCATGAGCTCCGTGGCCTCCTCCATTATGGTGAGGTCTGCGGTGACGTCCATGTTGAAGCACATGGATGTCTCACCCAGCTGCTTTATGGCGGTTACCATCTTGCCTTCGCAGTTGGTGCCTGCGGGAAGGCCGAAGGCTTCGCCGAGGGTGGCGCGGACGGAAGGTGCCGTTACGAAAGCAACCTGCACGTCCGGGTCTTCAATCTTGTCCCAGATTATTGCCGTGTTGCTCTTCTCATACAGAGCTCCAACGGGGCAGGCAACGACGCACTGGCCGCAGTTTACGCACGGGGTGTCTGCCAGGGACTCGCCGAAAGGAGAACCTACGTTCTTGGCATAGCCGCGGTTGATGGGGCCGATCGCAGAGATGGTCTGCTTCTCGCAGGCTGCGACACATCTCATGCAGCGCACGCATTTGGATGAATCCCTGACAATGGACAGGGACAAGTCATCTATGGGCTGAGGGGTGTTGTCTGAGGCGAAGCGGTCTTCGTCGCAGTTGTACTCCTGCGCAAGCTTCTGCAGCTCACACTTGCCGGAGCGCACGCATGAGAGGCACTTCTTCCTGTGCGTGGAAAGAAGGAGCTCTATTGTGGTCTTTCTGGACCTGCGGGCCTTCAAAGTGTTGGTCTTTACTTCCATCCCCTCCGCTACGGGATACACGCAGGCTGCAACGAGGCCGCGCGCTCCTGTGGCTTCCACAAGGCAGAGACGGCAGGCGCCTACGCACTGGACGTCCTTGAGGTAGCACATGGTGGGGATTCTGATGCCGGCGGCTCTTGCCGCTTCAAGTATTGTGGATCCTTCCGGCACGCATACCGGTATTCCGTTTATCTTCAGATTTACCATATCTCTCACCTCTTGATTATAGCGCCGAAGCGGCAGTTGGACATGCAGAGGCCGCACTTGATGCACTTGGTGGTGTCTATCACATGAGGCTCTTTGACGGTGCCGGAAATTGCCTTTGCAGGGCAGTTGCGTGCACACAGAGTGCAGCCGCGGCACTTGTCCGGCTGGATATAGTAATTGAGAAGCGCTTTGCAGACGCCCGCAGGGCATCTCTTTTCGTAAATGTGAGCCCAGTACTCATCCTCGAAGTGCTCCATCGTGGAGAGTATGGGGTTGGGAGCGGACTGCCCGAGTGCGCACAGTGAAGATGTCTTCATGTGCTGGGCAATCTCTTTGACCTTTACGAGGTCATCCGGCTCTCCCTTGCCGTCGCAGATCTTCTGGAGGAGCTCCAAAAGCCTCTTGGTGCCTACTCTGCAGGGTATGCACTTTCCGCAGCTCTCGTCTGCCGTGAACTCCAGGTAGAACTTGGCGATGTCCACCATGCAGGTGTCCTCGTCCATTACGATAAGTCCGCCTGATCCCATCATGGAGCCGATGGCAACGAGGTTGTCAAAGTCCATTCCGACATCCAGGTACTTTGCCGGTATGCATCCGCCGGAAGGGCCGCCTGTCTGGGCCGCCTTGAACTTCTTGCCGTTGGGGATGCCGCCGCCGATGTCATATATGATGGTCCTCAAGGTTGTTCCCATGGGAACTTCCACAAGGCCTACATTGTTTATCTTTCCGCCGAGAGCGAACACCTTGGTGCCGTGGCTCTTTGCGGTTCCGATGGATGCAAACCAGTCTGCGCCCTTTGTAAGGATGGGGTTGATGCTGGCCCACGTCTCAACGTTGTTGAGGACGGTAGGCTTCCTGTACACGCCGCTCTGCGCAGAGAAAGGCGGTCTGGGCCTGGGCTCACCGCGCTTGCCCTCTATGCTCTCCATAAGGGCGGTCTCTTCGCCACATACGAATGCGCCTGCGCCAAGCCTTATCTCGATGTCAAAGTCAAACCCGCTGCCCAAAATGTTCTTGCCGAGGAGCCCTAACTCTCTGGCCTGGGCGATGGCAATATTCAGCCTGTCCACGGCAATGGGGTACTCCGCACGGACGTATATGAAGCCCTGGTGGGCGTTTACAACGTAGCCGGCTATGGTCATGGCCTCAAGGACGGTGTTGGGGTCTCCCTCAAGAACGGACCTGTCCATGAACGCTCCGGGGTCTCCCTCGTCTGCGTTGCAGCAGATGTACTTCACGTCTCCCTTCGCATCCTTGCAGGACTGCCACTTTACTCCCGTGGGGAATCCTGCGCCGCCGCGGCCGCGGAGGCCCGCCTTCTTGACTTCCGCTATGACCTCGTCCGGGGTCATCTCAAAGAGCACCTTTGCAAGGGCGGAATAGTCTCCTGCCGCAATGGCCTCCCTTATGTCCTCCGCAGCTATCACGCCGCAGTTCCTCAAGGCTATTCTCATCTGGTGCTTGTAGAAAGGCACTTCGGCAAACGGCATTATGGTGCCGTCCTCCTTCACTGTCTCCTGGAACAGGAGGTCCTTCACGGGCTCTCCGCCGGGAACAAGGTGCTTCTCTGCAACGGTCTTCACATGCTCCGGGGTCATGTGGGGATAGAAAGCGCCCTCGGGGTAAACTATCATGATGGGTCCCAGAGCGCAGAGGCCGAAGCATCCGGTCTTTACGATGAGCACGTCATCAATCTCAAGCTCCTTGAGGCTGGCCTCAAGCTGCTCTATTACCTTGAGTGAGTGTGAGGATGTGCATCCGGTGCCTCCGCACACCAGCACCTGCTTTCTGTATCCGGTCTGGGGAGCCAGCTTTTCGGCCTGCTCACGAACCAGTCTTCTCACATTGATTTTGTCTGCGCCTTCGGCGGCGATCTTAGCAAGCTCTTCTCTTGTCATACCATTTTCCTCCGCCTCAGTCCTTGTGCTTGTCCAGTATGCCCTTTACCTGGGCCGCTGTCATTCTTCCGTACACTTCCCCGTCCACTATCATGACGGGAGCCAGTCCGCACGCACCGACGCACCTGCAGCTGTCCAGCGAGAAGCTTCTGTCCTCTTTGCACTCGCCGCACTTGATTCCAAGCTCCTTTTCAACCTCGTCCAGCACCTTGTCCGATCCCTTGACATAACATGCCGTGCCCAGGCATACGGATACCTGGTGCTTCCCCTTGGGTGTAAGGGAGAAGCGGGAATAGAACGTTGCGACACCGAACACTTCCGCAAGGGAAACACCCAGCTCTGTGGCAATGAGCGTCTGCACCTCATACGGCAGGTATCCGTAGATATCCTGCGCCTCATGAAGAACAGGCATAAGCGCCCCTCTCTCGCCGCGATGCTTTCCTATGCACTTCATGAGCTTTTCATGCTGCTCTTCAGTGTCCTCAAAAAGAATCTGTGCCATTAACATCTCCTCATCTTAATATACTGCCGGCCTGCCGCCTCCCGGGCGCCTCTTGCCGGCCTTTACGCCATATAACATCCATCTGTCTGAATAGATATACGATTACTTAATAAGTATAGCACGCCTTATGCAAAATGCCAAACACTTTTTACCACAAAAGCGCAAAACACTTCCCGTTGTGCGCTGCCCGCACAAATGCGGCCCCTATAATGATAACAAGCAACAAACAATGGTGTCCAGACGCAAATCCCGCATGGGAGCCGCAACAATAAGGCCCGCCTCCGCAGGGTACGGGACGGGTCTTGTGCAAAGTGCATAATGATTTGCTGTAAGCTGAGCTTATGACTCCTTGTTAATGAGCTCACGGATGCGCTCTTCCTTGCCAAAGAGGGCACAGCCGCCGCTGTGGCTTTCCTCCTGCAGGCCGCTCTCCCTGAGAGCCTGGAACAGGCCGGACTTCAAGGCGCCGGCAACGCCGACATCCCTGACGTTTGTGTCTGATATGGGCGAGAACGGGCAGGGCTCTGCGCCGCCGTGAGAGTTGATGTGGAAGAAGCCCCTGCCGGCCGCAAGGCAGCCGCTGGTGGCAACCTCGTCTCCGGGGAATGAGAGGAAGACCATCTTGTCCATGCGCCGGCGGAGGACTGTGAGCCGCTCATTCATGACGGCCCTGTCTGCATCTCCGGGAGCCAGGTCCTCCGTGCCGCTTTCCGCAGGCACGTACTCCACATATATGACCACAGAGCATCCCTTGGCGGAAAGGTCGTCCACGAACTCATCCGAAAGGACCTCTGCCATGTTCTTTGTGGTGACGGTAACCGAGGCGCCGAAGAGAATCCCCCTGGACTTCATCTCTGCCATATCCTTCTCCAGGTACTGGTACGTGCCCTTTCCGCGCCTTGCCTCTGTTGCCTCCCTGCCGCCTTCAAGGCTTATGACGGGCACAAGGTTGCGGCTGCTGTCCAGAAGGTCCATGCACTCCCCGTGCAGGAGCGTTCCGTTGGTGAAGACGGGGAACAGAATCTGCGGGTATTTGGCCGCCTCACGCAGGACGTCCTTGCGTATGAGAGGCTCCCCGCCGGCCAGAAGAATGAAGGATATCCCCAGGTCTTTTGACTCCTGGAAGACCTTGCCCCACTCCTCCGCCGTCATCTGCTGCGAGGGGGCGCTGTCATTGCATGCATCCATTGCCCTTGCGTAGCACCCCGCGCAGTGCAGGTTGCAGACGGACGTTATGCTGGCTATGAGAAAGGCGGGCACGCTGGTCCCTTCCTTCTCCGCCGCCGCACGCTTCTCCGAAGCCTTCTTTGCGGCCTTTGCGTATCTGGCAATGAAGACGGACTCCCTGTGGTTGGAGAAGAAGGCCCTGGCCTCACGCTTCAGTATGCCGGTTATGCCGTCATACAGGTACTGTTCTATGCTGACCCCCTCACTCATCTGCCTTTTCCTCCTCCGTTCCGGCCTCCGGTGCGGCAACAGCTTCAGGATCATCTGATGCCATCTTCAAGGCAAACTCTGCGGCCGCCTTGAGGTCATCCTCATTGGGACGGCCCTTGTTCATGCCCATAAACTGCCCGCGGCAGTAGAAGTTCTCTGTCTCCACGGCTATGCCGGCACCGGAAAGGAGCTTGCTCATCTGGGGATATGCCCTCTCTGCCATGCCGGACGTGGAGAATATGACGGCCTTGCCGATCTTTTCCTTGCCAAGGGCATTGATGTAGTCCTTCACGGCTCCGTTCACGCCGCCCCAGTACACTGAAGCGCCCAGGAACAGTATGTCCACAGGTTCCTCAATGGGTGCTGCAATATCCCTGGCCTCAAGGCCCAAAGCTCCCGCTATGGCCTCTGCCACTGCCTTTGTGTGGCCGCCCTTGCTGAAATACCGCACGGCGATATTCTTGTCTGCCATTCCTGTCTCCCGCCCGCAAAGCCGCTTTATGCGGCATACGGGGCTTACACTCTTAAAAAAGTCTTTACTCTTTTTTTGCTATCTGCTATACTGATTATACAGAAAGGCCGGCGAGGCGTCAACTACTTAGAATTTGCGTATCAGGTAAGAAAAAGCTTACCGCTGGAGGACGGATATGGCAAATGAACACGTGTGCCCCTGCACTGCGGGCTGCCCGCTGCAGAAGGCTATGACTGCCATTGGCGGCAAATGGAAGATGTCCATCATATGCTCCCTCACCAATGACGGCCCTACAAGGTACAATGATTTGAAGCGCAAGATGAACGGCATCTCCAACACCATGCTGGCAAAGTGCCTCAAGGAGCTTGAGCAAGACGGCCTTGTGGCAAGGCATGAGTACATGGAAGTGCCTGTCCGTGTGGAGTACGAGATAACAGACTCCGTCCAGTCCCTCATCCCCATCCTTGCGGAGCTTGCCGTCTGGAGCAATGACTTCCTGTCCGGAGCCCCGGAGCCTGCAGAAGACGCCCTTTCCGAAACAGAGGGGTGACTCCCTCTGCGTAATTAACATGCCGCAAATGAACGAAGCCGGATGCTGCATAAGGCACCCGGCTTTTTTTGTGTTTCATGGGACTTATAACGGTTTAAAGGCCCTCCGGAGGGCTTTGCAGAGACATCTTTGTAGCCCTTTTGCGGCGGCAGACAGAGGCTGCCTGCAGAGCGGCTAATAGCTCTCGAACTGCGATGTGTAGAGGTCCTTGTACACGCCGCCGGCGGCCATGAGAGACTCATGGGTGCCCTGCTCCACCACGTCTCCGTCCTGCATTACAAGGATCTTGTCTGCGTTCTTGATTGTGGAAAGGCGGTGGGCTATTACGAAGCAGGTGCGGCCCTGCATGAGAAGGCGCATTGCCTGCTGGATGGTCTGCTCCGTGCGGGTGTCCACGTTGGATGTGGCCTCGTCCAGAATGAGCATGGGCGAATCCAGGAGCATGGCGCGGGCAATGGTTAGAAGCTGCTTCTGGCCCTTGGAGATGTTCACGGCGTTGTCTGTGAGTACGGTGTCATAGCCTTGCGGCAGGCGGGTTATAAAGGTATGGATCTTGGCGGCCTTGCAGACGCGCTCCACGTCCTCACGGGTTACGTTCTCGTTGCCGTACGCTATGTTCTCATACACCGTGCCGGCGAAGAGCCAGGTGTCCTGCAGGACCATGGTGAAGGCCCGGCGCAGGGAGTCACGGGTTACGGTGCTGATGTCCCTGCCATCTATGCTTATGGTGCCCTCCTGGGGGTCATAGAAGCGCATGAGCAGGTTGATGACGGTTGTCTTGCCGGCGCCCGTGTGGCCCACTATGGCTATTGTCTGGCCCTTCTTAACGTCCAGGCTGAAGTCCTTGAGGATGACTTTTTCCGGCACGTAGCCGAAGCGCACGTGGGATATCTCCACGTCTCCCTGCACGTCCGTGAGCTCCTCCGTGCCGTCTGCGATGTCCTTTTCGGGGATCTCATCCAGCACGCGGAAGACGCGCTCTGCCGCTGCGAATGCGGACTGGAACTCGCCCATGACGTTGGACACCTCGTTAACGGGGCCGGAGAACTTGCGCGAGTAGAGCATGAAGGATGATATTTGGCCAATGGTGGCCGCCGCAGGCGACAGGAACAGGATGAGGCCGCCTATGACGCTCACGAGGGTGAGCGAGATGTTGGATATGAAGGTGTTGAAGGGGCCCGTCATGGTGCCGTAATATTCTGCCCTGGCGTATGAGTCCACGGCGTCCACGTTCTTCTTCTCGAAGTCTGATATGAGCTTTTCCTCGCAGTTATAGGCCTTTGTGGTCTTCTGCCCGGACACCATCTCCTCCACGAATCCGTTGAGCTCACCGAGTTTAGCAGAGCGCTTGCGGAACATGGGCTGCACCTTGCGGACTATGAACTGGGTGGTGAAGACGGTAAGGGGTATCGTTATCACGAAGATGATAAGGAGCGGCGAAGAGACGGCCGGAGAGGCTATTATCATGGGGATGGCGATGTAGAGCATCATGGCAAGGGAGCCTGCTATTTCCACTATGGACCGGAGGACCATTATGACGTCGTTAGCAAGGGACGTGCCTATGGAGTCTATGTCGTAGCTTAAGACGGAGATTATGTCTCCCGTCTGGCGGGAGTCAAAGTATGAGACCGGGAGAGACAGGAGCCGGCGGAAGGTGTCCGCGCGCATCTGGCGGGTCATGCGCTTCGTTATGTATGCCATTCCCACGGAGGAAAGGTACAGGGTTATGCCGGAAATAACGTACAATACAGCCAGAATTACGCAGTAATACGTTATGGCATCGAAGTCAGTGCCGTTCACGGGGTCTATGCAGTCTATGGCTATGCCGCAGAGCTCCGGACCTATGAGGTTCAAGACAGAGCTTGCCACGTTGAGCAGGAATACGAGGATAACGAACCACAGGTACGGCTTCATGTAGCGCATGAGCTTTCCGAAGACGTACTTCCTGTCCACCTTCTTTTTGTCCAGCCTGCGGGTATCCGAGAGGTTCATTCTTAAATCCGGCATCTCACTCACCTCCCATCTGTGCTGCGTATATCATGCGGTACTCCTCACATGACTTCATGAGCTCTTCGTGGCAGCCAATGCCTATGGGATGGCCGTCGTCCATAACGAGTATGGTGTCTGCAGACTTCACGGAGCTTATTCTCTGGGCCACTATAACCTTTGTGGTGTCTGCATAATGCTCCGCAAGGGCCTTTCTGAGGGCTGCGTCCGTGGCGTAATCCAGAGCGGATGAGCTGTCATCCAGGATAAGGATCTCAGGGTTTCCGGCCAGGGCGCGGGCAATGAGAATCCTCTGCTTCTGCCCGCCGGAAAGGTTGGTGCCCTTTTGGGTGAGCGTAAAGTCCAGGCCCCCGTCCAATGTCTTTACGAATTCCTCCGCCTGTGCGTCCCTCAGAGCCTCTTTTATGCGGTCATCCGGTATGTCGCGGCCGTATGCCACATTGTCCCTCAAAGAGTAGGACATGAGGAAGTCGTTCTGGAACGCAGCGCCGAACTTGGCCCGCAAGGCCGCCTCCGGCACGGAGCGCACGTCGTCTCCGTCTACGTACACGGCGCCCTCTGAGGCGTCATAGAAGCGCATCATGAGGTTTATGATGGTGCTTTTCCCTGAGCCCGTGGCGCCTATGATGCCCAGCGTCTCGCCCTTCTTCAAGGCGAAGCTTATGCCCTCTATGTTGTTCTCATTGCCGTTGTATGAGAATGATACGTCCTTGAACTGCACCACGTACCCTTCATCCCCTCCAGGGCACTCTATGGTGCTTTCAGTGGAGTCTGTCTCCAGCACCTGCTCTATTCTGTTCGAGGATGCTATGCCTTTGGAAAGGGTTACGAATATCTTGGAGATGCCCATCATGGCGCTCTGGATTATGGTGAAGTATGAAAGGAGCGCAAGTATGACTCCGCCGTCCTTTCCGCATACGGCACCTATCACGATAATGGCCACAATCCCTAGGTTGAGCACAACCGCAGACAGCGGGTTGGGCATGGCCATGAGCTTGTTGGCCTTGTATTCCTTGTTTGACAGGTCTTCTGCGACGCCTTCAAACTTGCCGGACTCGTACTCCGTCCTGGAGAGAGCCTTAATGACCCTTATGCCGGCCGCATTCTCCTGTGCGGAACGGACCATCCTGTCCCCGCTCTTCTGCACGGCGGCATACATGGGCACGCTCCTGCGGGTTATGAACCACAGGCCTATGCCAACGATTGGAATACATATAAGCAGCACGCAGGCAAGCAGCGGATCCAGTACGAAGCTCAATATGAGCCCGCCCAGGACCAGTATGGGCGCGCGTATGCCCATTCTCATGACCCTTGCCACCATCTCGTTCACGTAATACGTGTCGCTTGTAAGCCTCGATATGAGGGACGGCGTGGACACTACATCCACCTGCCCGCACTTCAGATAGCTTATCTTTGTAAACAGGTCCTTACGAAGATCATGCGTGAGCTTTCCTGAGGCGTTCACGGAGAGCCTGTTGGCCCATACGTTCCCCACAAGCGCAAGGGCTGCAAAGAGCAGCATGGCAACGCCCGGCACTATGATGTACGAAAGGCCCATTGAGACACCCGTATCTATGACGTACTCCAGGAGAAGCGGCAGAACCAGCTCCGCCACCGTCCCCAGGAACTTCACTATGATGGCCGCTATCGACAGCCACCTGTACGGGTACAGGTACTTCATTACCGTTCTCAACTCTTGCTGCCTCCGTTCATGTACTTCTCCGCATTCTCATACAGAATGGACGTGAGCCTGTACAGCTCCTCCTTCTCGTCCGGGCTAAGCCCTTCCGTTATAATCTCCCTCCACCTCGCATTGGCAGTTCTGATCTCCTCCCGGAGCTCCATTGCCTTCTCTGTGGGATAGATATGCGACACTCTGCTGTCCTCCGAATCCGCCTCCCTTCTGAAAAGACCGGCCTCTTCCAGTGCCGCCACCTGACGGGATACGTTGGACTTGTTCACGAAGATCTCCTTCGCTATCCCGTCCTGCGTAATCCCCGGATTGCTGCACACGCACAAGACGTACTTGGACTGCCATCCCTTCACATGAGGCGGGAGCTCCTGCTCCAGAAACCTTGCCGCCGAGTTAGATATCATGTTGATGTTCTTGAGAAATGTAGCCATATGCCGCCTCCGTCCAATTAGTTGCGCACGCAACTATATATAGTATATGCACCTCAAGAGGGGGTGTCAACTGTTTTGACCCCCACCACGCTCCATTTCACGACAGAATGTTGGAAAAATTGCGGCCCTTGGACGGGCTCTTCGACAAAAACACCCTTCGCTTCGACAAGATTTTGTCGACGTCATCGACAAAATTCTGTCGACGTTGTCGACGAAAAGGCGTCGACACGGCCCGTCAAAACGTCGAAGAGCATCCAAAAAGAGCCCTCTCCCGTACGGAAAGAGCTCTGCATGCCTGTATGCTATGTGCTATGTGCTTACCAGCGGACCGGATGCGTGGCCTTCAGCTTCGTATAGACCCCGGCCGGAACTCTGTACAGAGTCCCCTCCCGGAGCATCTCTTTCACTGCCGCTGAAAGCTTGCTGGTTATGCCCTTGTATTCCATCGCTGCGGCTAACTCTGTGCTGGACATGGCCTCCCCCTTTATGGCAAAAAGAATCCTGTCTTTGAATGGTCTGTCCTTGGCGCTGTCCTCAGGCAGAAAGCACGGATGGGCCGGGATGGTGACGGACAGGGCGCGCATGTCCGGATCTGTCTCAAACACCGGAGGCCCGTTTCCGTTCTTCTTCAGGTCGTCTTTCAGAGACTGGTAACCGAGATCATTATAATCCAGCAGACGGAGCTTGCTGAGGAAGTCTGCTATCCTTTCGTTGGGGCATATTCTGCCCTGCATGTTTCCGCTCATGATGTCTTGCCTCGTGGCACAGGCCTTATACGCAGGATAACAGGTGACCGTTATCTCTGTGGGCGTAATCTTAACCTTTATGGGCTCCCGTGACTGATACGAGTGGTAATATACTGCGTTTGCAAGCAATTCGTCTATGGAGTACCCGGGATATTGGAGCACTCTGTCTGCTTCCGGAATATCCGGATGCTTTATGACCATCTCCACAAGGGCAAAGGACTTTGTGCTTTCCAGGGCGAACATGAACTGCGTTGGCAGGGGCCCTGTATATGAGGACTGTTGCACGCTTATCCCGGCGTGCCGGGGCAGAAGGGCTACGTCTATCCGGGCGTGAGGGAGGTATTTTTCAGGGGGCCAGCTGAACATAAGAACGGCAGCATTGCTGGGTCTGAGACTGTCCCCAAAGCCGCATATGAGGTGCAGGGCACTGGCTGTTGTGATAAGGTCCTCCCCCTTCAGCTGGCTGTACAGACCGGGGTCTGCGGATTGCAGATACTCTCTTATGAGCTGCAAATGCAGGTCATCCATGCCGGCCGTGAGGCAGGCTCTGTCCTCGTACGGCACCATGTCCGGCTCCAGGTCTTCTGGCATTAAGTTGTCTGTGTCTGCTGGTACCATGGCGACCTCCCGTGCCTTCCATAATATGCTTTTGCAGGGCAGAATTCAATACTCCCGGGCAAAGTTTAAGAGGCTCCGTATACGTTTTGGCGTCTTGATAGGGCACATTTTGGCGTGTTCCGTATATGAGAATTCCCTCCCTGCCGAAACAGAGAGGGAACCTCGCTATAGAAGATACGTTATATGAGCGTAAAGTCTAGAGGATACTCCGGAACCATAATCTTTTTCTTAGGAGAATGCAGGCCGGACACTGCTGCTTGGCACGTTACCTTTCCTGTCGCTCCGGAGATTAGGCTAATAATAGCATACCCTCAAAAGGGTGTCAATACCCCCTGTTTTGGCCTGCGGGGCTTTCAAAGGGGGTCCTAAGGTGTAAATTTTCTATGCATTTTGCCCAACTATTTAACAAATTAACACTTTTTGAATGTGAAGTTTTCATTGGGGCAGACGGGTGGGAGTTGTCAAAAAAAATTATTTTGATTTCAAAATGTCTTGCAGAATAAGCCCTCCGGGGCGTATCTGGGGCCGTTGAAAGGCCTCCGGGAGGCTTTGCGGACATGAAAAACGGCACGGATGAGCGTTCCGTGCCATGGGGGTGAGCTTGTTCAGCGGGCCTGGAGACGGGCGCCCTGCAGTGGCGTCAGAACTCCGCGGTGAAGGTTGAGCCCTTGCCCTGTTCGCTCTCGACGGAGATCTTCCAGCCGTACTTGAGGCATATCTTGCGGACGGCCGCAAGGCCTAAGCCGAAGCCTCCGTTCTTGCCGCCGTGGGACTTGTCCACGGTGAAGAAGCGGTCGAAGATGCGGTCCTTGTTCTCGGGGGCGATGCCGACGCCCGTGTCCTCCACTTTGAGGCCGTCGAAGTTGAGGGTGACGGTGACGCGGCCCTCGGGCTTGTTGTAGCGGATGGCGTTGCGCACGAGATTGCCGAAGACCTCGCATACGAGTTCGTGGCGGCTCTGAACGATGACGTTGTCCTCTATGTGGTCCTCTAAGGTGACGCCCCGGGACTCTGCCTCAGGGCGGAGCACTTCAACCATCTCGCGGGCGATCTCTGAGAAGTTGACCTCCTCGGGCTGGATCTCGTCGCTGTCTATCTCGCTGTAGTTGATGATGCAGGTTATGAGGGACGTGAGCCTTGATGCCTGCGTGGAGATGACGTCATATGCGTTCTGTTTCTGCTCCTCCGTAAGGGCGCCGGCTTTGAGAAGCTCCGCATAGCCCTGGATGGAGGTAAGCGGAGTGTTCATCTCATGCGTTATGTTGGAGATGAACTCGTCCTTGGTCTTGCGGGCAGTGTTGACTGCCTCCTTTTCCTCCACTATCTCAGCCATCTGGCGCTCTATGTTGCGGTTGCGCTCATTGAGCACTTCCGCTATGGGCTTGAGTTCGGAGTACTTGGTGGTGACAAGGCCTTTCTTGGAGGCATTGGTGGCAAGGTCCTGTACGGGCTTTACTATGAAGTACGTGGCCACGAAGGCAAGGATAATGCACAGGACTATGTCTATGGCTATGTACGTTGCCGTTGTGGGAAGTGTCTTTACGAACAGGTTCCACTCAGAGGGTATTGAGACGGCTATGCGCACCAAAAGAGTGCTGCCGTCTGCTTCCGTATAGGCCTTGCAGTAGTAGACCATGTTCTCGCCCAGCGTTTCGCTGTTGCGCACGGAATACCCCTCGCCGTCTGCAAGGGCGGCTATGACCTCGGGGCGGTCCGAATGGTTCTCTTCAATGTTCTTCTGCCTGGAGTCCCCAAGCACGGTGCCGTCTTCCGTTATGTACGTAACCCTGGCGCCGTTGAGCTCCTCCGCAAGTGCATCCGCGCCGTCCTGGTCTGCGGAATACAGGTCTTCGTCATAGAGGTTCATGTAGACAAGCAGATAGTCCTCCGTCTCTTCCACGGAGGAATTGTAATACACCTGCGTGGACGCAAGCGAGAAGAGAATGATTGAGATGATGGTTATTATCAGTGAAAAGATAAGAATTCTTGCTCTCATGTCTCTTACGGTTCCTTGTACTCTGCCTGTTTATCTGCCTGTATTTGGCGCATACAGCGGGGTGTATGCCTGTTTTGCCGCCCGGCGGACTGTCTGCCGCCGCCAATTGAAGGGCCGCATACTGGCCCTGGAAGGGCTAGAAGCGGTATCCCACGCCGAAGACGGTCTCTATCTTCACGCCCAGCTTGCGAAGGCGTGCCACGTGGTTGTCCAAGGTGCGGGTCTCGCCCTGGTCATAGCCCCAGACGTCCGTGAGAATCTTCTCGCGGGAAAGGGCTTTGCCTGCGTTCTCCACAAAGTATTTGAGGAGTTCGTACTCTTTCTTGTTGAGCACGAGGGGCATGCCGTCCAGGGTGGCGGACATGCTGTCTATGTCTATGATGACGCCCCTGGCGGCTATCTCGCCGCGCTTCTCCTTGCCCCTTAAGCGGGCGTTGACGCGCGCCGTGAGCTCCAGGACGGAAAAGGGCTTGGTGACGTAGTCATCTGCACCCATGTTGAGCCCCGTGACCTTGTCTTCCTCACGGCCCTTGGCTGTCAGCATTATGACTGCCACAGAGGGGCATTTGGCTTTGACGTATTTAAGGACATCCAGCCCGGAGCCGTCCGGGAGCATGATGTCCAGAAGGGCCACGTCCGGGGTGTCTTCCTCCAGCGCATGCTCAAAGGATGATATGGTGCTGAACGCCTGCAGCTCCAGGCCGTTCATCTCCAGAGCCACTTTAACCAGCCCGCATATGGATGCATCATCCTCCAGAATCCAGATCCTTCCCTTCATTATGCTGCCTCTCTTTTATGTCTGTGCCTTCATTCTAACATAAAGGGGAAAACTTATCAACCATTGGAAAGCCCGTATCTCAGGCCTATGCAACTCAGGCCTGTATCTCAGGCTGGCCGCTCTGAATCCGGCCGCATGCCGGGCAGTATCTTTTACAGCCCGCATCCCTGCCCCGGAAATGAGGGGCGGGGACGCAAGGGGTGGCCGTCTGGCACCTGGGGCTGAGGTCCCAGAGACAGGGAATCAGCCGAAACGGCCGTTGATGTAATCGTCTGTACGCTTGTCTGAGGGGTGCGAGAAGATGCGCTTGGTCTCGTCCATCTCTATCATCTCGCCCAAAAGGAAGTATGCGGTGTAATCGGCGATACGGAAAGCCTGCTGCATGTTGTGGGTGACCATTATGATGGTTATCCTGTTCTTGAGCTCTGAGCACAGCTCCTCTATCTTGCCTGTTGAGATGGGGTCCAGTGCAGACGTGGGCTCATCCATGAGGAGTATCTGGGGCTCTACCGCAAGGGCACGGGCAATGCAGAGGCGCTGCTGCTGGCCGCCGGAAAGGCCTAAGGCGGACTTGTTTAGGCGGTCCTTGACCTCGTCCCACATGGCGGCGCCCTTTAAGGAGGTCTCCACGATGCCGTCCAAGACGGAGCGGGAGCGTATGCCGAAGGTGCGGGGGCCGTATGCTATGTTGTCATAGACGCTCATGGCAAGAGGATTGGGGCGCTGGAAGACCATGCCTACGTTCTTGCGGAGCATTGTGAGGTTGGCGTTCTTTGCGTATATGTCCGTGTCCCCCACCTTTATCTCGCCCGTTATCTTGCATCCCTCCACGAGGTCATTCATGCGGTTCAAAGACTTTATGAGCGTGGACTTGCCGCAGCCGGAGGGGCCTATCATGGCCGTGAGCTTCTTTACGGGGAAGTCCATGTAGATGTTCTTCAGGGCGTGGAAGTTGCCGTAGAACAGGTTCATCTCCTTTATGGATACGGCTATGTCGCCGGTTATGTTGAAGTTCTCTATCTTTTTCATGTCATTGTCCTTCCAAGCCCTTCCTCCGGGCCGGTCTCATCATTTGCAGCATCTTTGAAGAACGTATATCCCCGCTCTGCGGCCGGATCTGAGCCGTCTTCCGGCGCATCTTTCACGAAGGCAAAACCTCCGGGCGGCGTCTGGGCCGCCTTCTTCGCTTTCCATTCCATTACGGCATCCCTTGCAGCGTCTGTTGCAAAGGCATCTGCAACGGCTGTGTCTGCAGAGTCTGCGCCGGCCTCTGAGGATGCGGGATGCTCTGCATCTGCATCCGTGTCTTCCTTATCGCCCTTGTCCGTGTGGGCCATGGGGTTGAAGTACTCCTCCTCTGCGGGAGGATTCTTCTTGTTCTGGAACCAGATCTTGATGCGTTTGAAGATGTTCTTCTTGCCTGCTCTGCGGTTCTCCAGGATGTGCTCTATGAGCGACACGATGAGGTTCAGAAGGAAGACGAAGATGATGAGGACGGTGCCTACGGCGTAGCTCTTCCCCACCTCAAGGCCTTCGCTTATCATCGAGTACATGAGGACGGCGAGGGTTGAGCCGGATGAGAAGAGGCCTGTGGGCATGTATGCTGACATGCCTACGGTGTATATGAGTGCCGCTGTCTCGCCTATTATGCGGCCTATGGAAAGAATGACGGAAGTGATTATGCCGGCTATGGCCTGCGGCAGGACTACCGTGAAGACGGTTCTAAGCTTCCCGGCGCCCAGGGCGTACGAAGCTTCGCGCATGGAATCCGGCACCTCGGAGAGGCTCTGCTCCGTGGACCGGATTATAGTTGGCAGGATCATGAGGGCCATGGTGAGTCCGCCGTTGAAGATGTTGACACCCATGCCGCAGTATACGCCGAAGAACAGGTACCCGAAGAGGCCGAATATGATGGACGGAACACCTGCCAGGGTGTCTATGAAAAGGCGCACCACTTTGACGAACCAGCTGCCCTTTCTCGCATATTCGTTAAGGAATATGGCAGCTCCGATGCCGAACGGCAGGGCAAATACGAGAGCCACCACTATGACCAGGGCCGTAGAGGCGAAGGCCGGGGCCATGGTTATGTTTGAGTAGGAGCTGTTGCCGAAGACAAAGTCCGTTGTAAGGTACGGCACGCCGCGCACGAACACGTAGGCTACGAGGCCCACGAGAACAACCGTCACAAGAATGGACACTATCCATGATATGACTGCAAGTACGTCCTGGACGGAACCCGCCTTGCGGAACTGCATGTTCTCTGCCGTGTGGCCCTCTTTAACCTTTCTGGAGAAGAAGCTGTTGCCTGAGACGGCGTTGTTGCGCTTCACCACCCACAGGATGAGGTTGATTATGAGAATGAAGATTAGAAGGATAAAGCCTGTGGCGATGAGGGCGCTGCGGTGCGTCCCGGTGGCGTACCCGAACTCCATCACTATGTTTGAGGTGAGGGACCTTAAGGGGATGAACCACGAGGACGGATAGTTGACGGCGCCGCCCAAAAGGAACTGCACGGCCATGGTCTCGCCCACTGCACGGCCTATGCCCAGTATCATTGCCGCCAGAATGCCGTTCTTTGCCGCAGGAAGCATAACACGGAAGACCGCCTGGTTCTTGGTGCAGCCCAGAGCCAGGGCGCCCTCGTAGTAGTGCATGGGCACTGACTCGAGAGAGTTCCTGGTTATGGAGGCGATGGTCGGCAGGATCATTATGCTGAGGATCAGGGTGCTTAGAAGCAGGCCTGACCCCGACAAAGTGCCGAACATGTTCTCAAGGGCCGGCTTTACAAGCTCAAGGCCGAAGTAGCCGAATATAATTGAGGGTATGCCGGCAAGAAGGTTGATGATCTGCGAGAAGACGCCCTTGAGTTTCTTGGGGCAGTAATAGACGATGAAGACCGCCATGAAGACGGCAAGAATGCCGCCAAGCACCACGGAGCAGGCCGTGAGCACAAGGGTGGTCACTATCATGGCGAAGACGCCGAATGTGTTCGTGCTTGCGTCCCACTGGGCGCCGAAGATGAAATGAAAGAAGCCGGTCTCACGGAATGCCGGTATGCTGGCCGCCAGAATGTATATGACTATGGCGAGGACGGCGATTATGGAAAAGGCCGCAAAGAAGATGAATATTCCCTTTGCAACGGACTCCTTGTTGAATATTCTGCCCAGCCGTCCTTGATGATCTCTTTGCATAATTTCTCCGCTGAAGAACCTTATCCCGCTCAGCACTTAAGCCAGAACCCTTAAAGGGTCCTGGCAGCGCTGTGTTCAATATGTCTCATGTAATCTGTATGCTCTCTCATAATGTGCCGCCTGTTCCGGCCGCTGATTACAGTGATCCGAGTGAGATGTAGCCTATCTTGTTGGCGGCACTGTTGCTCTTGATGGCGGAGATGACTGCGTTCGTGGAGTTGTATGCATCAAACCCTACACCCGTATAGATCTTCTCTATGCCTATGAGCTCCTCAAAGGCAGAGCGCGTGCCGGACCCCTCTTCTCTTGAAATTCCTGCCAGAATGCCCTCAAAAGCCGTGCCGTCCTCATACAGGGCCTTGATCTGTTCTGATGTGACATTCTCAAGGTCTGAATTGGCATTTACAATGATAGCTATGCCGTCTGTGGCAAGCTGCTTGTCCTCAAGGCTTGCAAGCTCCGTATCAGTGAGCTCTCTTGACGACATGGCTATGTCCACCGTTCCGTCCGTGGCTTCGGTTATGCCTGAGCCGGAGCCGTTCTGGTTTACAGTGATCCTGACTCCGGGATTGACGCTCTCATACATGCCCACAAGATTCTGCATAAGGGGTCCTACGGATGTGGAGCCGCTTATCTTGACTGTCCCTGAGGCGGTTGTGTCCGTGGTGTATTCCTCTGCCGTCACCGCGATATATCCTTCCGCTGCAACCTCATCCTGGGCTGCTGAGCTGAAGATGTAGTTCACGAAGTCCTTTGCGGCCGCAGAAAGGCCGTCATAGCTCTTGTAACAGATGATAAAGGGCCTGGAAAGCGTGTACGTGCCGTTTTCCACATTCTCTACAGTAGCTTCCACGCCGTTAAACTTGAGCGCCTTGATCTCTCCCTCAGCGCATCCGGATAATGCCACAGCAGCACTAATGGCCGCTGTGCACGCTGCTGCCAGTATAACTGCCGCAACTCTCTTTGCTTTCATGTCTGTCTCCCGACTGATTTTTCGTTTTCTTGTTTTACGCCTTAACTATATCGCCCATTCGTAAAAATCTAGGGCTGCAAGTTGTAATAAAATTGTAATAACTGCCCCCTCTCCCCTTTAAGAGGGCCGGCCCCTGCGGCTCTCCGTCCCAAGGGGGCCGGCCCCTGCGGCCTCTTCTGCCGACAGCTGCACCACGGAGGCCCCTGCGGCACAGTAACAGCCCCTGTGTGCGGACTTGAACACCGAAGGCCGGATTGTGCCGATTTGACTGAGGCTTAATAATACCTGTTGACCAATCCGATTCGGATATGTTACAATTGAAGCATGCAGATAGAGAAGCTGAAGCTTAGAAAACTGAATAACACGAGAGATCTGGGCGGCTTCCCTGCTGCGGACGGAAAATACATAGTGCCCGGCAAGCTCATCCGGAGCGGCAAGCTGTACAAGCTGCCGAAGATTACGAAAAAGAGCCTTGGTGCGATAGGGGTATCCGTTGTCATAGACCTCAGGATAGACAACGAAGTGAAGCAATACCCCCCGGATATGCTGGAAGGAACGAGGTATGTGCATATACCTCTGCTCACAACGGCAAAGCCGGGAATCACGTACGAAGGGCGCAGCATGCCCAGCCTCATGAAGGAAGAGAGCACCCTCATCGAGACGGAGTTCAAGGATGCGGATGAGTACATGCACAAGATCTACACGGACATATTGTTCGACGGGGAGTCACAGAAAAGCATCCGCAAGGTCTTTGACATCTTCCTCACGGAGCCCGGCTGCATCCTCTTCAACTGCAGCGGCGGGAAGGACAGGGCAGGCATAATAGCAATGCTCTTAGAGTCCGTCTTAGGGGTTCCGGAAGACCTGGTCATCCAGGATTACACCGCCTCTGAAGTGTTCCAGCGCAGGAAGCGCAGCACGCAGAAGAGGCTTCTGAAACTGGTCCCCGGCTACCGCAAATTCAAGGAGCTCCTCATAGCCTTCATGGAAGCCCGCCCGCAGTACATCACGGACGTTCTGGACACCATAAAGGAGCGGTACGGCTCCGTCACAGGATACTGCAAGGACGCCCTTGGCCTCACGGATGCAGACATCCGGCTCCTCAGAGACAAATACCTGTCCGAATCATACAAAGGGCCGGACACTCTGGATTCCAAATCATGTACGCATAGACCCGACATAGACACTTAAGAGAAATGAAAGAAGAAGTGTACAACAACCCGGAAAATAAGAAGCCGCGCAAGAACTACGAGAAGCGCCCCCTTATCCAGGACTGCCTTGAAAGCCACAGGCGGTTCGATTACGACTACATTCCGTTCGACACCTACACCATCCCTGACGGCACATACCCCTACCGCAAGAGGGGCTGGCATCGCTTCCAGACAGGGCTCCTGCGCACCATAACGCAGATCTTCGGCCCGCTTGTAAACTGGTTCGGATACGGCGCCACGGTCACAGGCCGCAAGAACATAAGAGCCCTCGGCAGGAAGCAGGGCGCCATCTGCATCTCCAACCACTTCATGTTCCTGGACAACCTCATCCTTCGCCAGGCCCTCGGCTTCTACCGCTCCTACCACACCATGACATATCACAACAACAGGGGCGGCTTCCTGGGCTGGATAATAAACCATTCCGGCATGCTGCCCTTCAGCCCCAATCTTGAGGCAATGCGCAACATGTACAACGAGATGGAGCGGCTCCTCAAGAAGGGCAAGCTCATCAACTTCTACGCAGAGCGTGCCATGTGGAGCAACTACCAGAAGCCCCGTCCGCTCAAGGAGGGCGCCTTCCACTACGCCGTGAAGTTCAACGTCCCCGTCATCCCCGTCTTCTGCACCTTCAAGAAAACCAAGAAGCACGGCTACGCCCGCTGGGTGCGCGTACACATCCTGCCGGCCATCTACATCAACGAAGACCTTCCCAAAAAGGACCGCGCCGCAGACCTCAAGGCCCGTACCGAACAGGCCTGGAAAGAGTGCTACGAGAAGGTCTACAAGAAGCCCCTCGAGTACCTCCCGGACGTCCGCAAGAACCCTCATCCCACGGATGAGTAACGCCGCAGCACATCACCGCCTGTCTTTCCGGCAGGCGGTTTTCTTACGCCCCGCGAAAAATGGATACAACATCGGATACAACATTTTTACTCTCATTTTCGGCCCCCTCCGGCGGCCTCCGGAGCCAGTAAAAATGGCCGGATATGTGCGGATATCGGCCTGCCTCATACAGCGCCGGGCTGCAAAATACGGCCTGAAGACTGTCGAAAAACCGCTGTATTTTTTGCGCAGAAACCATGATTTCCACACCAGACAAAGCGCAGTTTGGAACCCGTATGAACAAATGTTTACATACAGCACTCCAGCACCCCGTTGAGAGCACCCCTGAGGGTGTTTCCTGCTCCCGTTTTGAGTCTTGTATGGATAAGATTTGCGGGTGCTTGCAGGTAAGAAACAGTATCGGATTCCGGGCACAAAACCTGGGGAGAACGCTCCTTGCGTCCCCCTGTGTGGCTCATATGCTCCGCTGGTTTTGCCTGCGGCAGACTGCAGCGGCACCGGATTTTGCAGGCTGTAAAGTGTGAAAGATGCAGGTCAGAAAATCAGCCTCCCCTTTTTGCGCAAAGAGCAATACAAAAACCGCCTGCGGAAGGGCTGGCGGTTAATGCGTATATTGTGATGGGATTGTAATCTTGTGGGTTAGAAGCCGCCGCGCTGGCGCTCTATGCCGTTGCTGGACGGTTCTTCGTCGTTGTGCACGGTGTGCTCCGTCACGGACCAGGAGCACTCGTTCTTTGTGGCCTTGATGATGCCCTGGACGTAGATGGGGAAGTATTCAAGCTCAAAGATTGGGCCGAAGAACAGAACGGCTATCCTCTCGGGGACTGTGATGCGGCGGTATACGTCCCTCATGGCTATCATGCACAGCGCCACGTAGATGAACATGAACAGGTAGATGACGGCAAGCGGCATTACAGTGAGGAGCAGCAGGGAACGGATCCATTCGGAGCTTCCAAAGATGCCGAAGTAGATGGAAAGGCCTGCGCCGGTGAGGGCGGTAAGAGCAGTCAGCACGATGAACATTACGAGAGGCACTACGCAGAAGAAGTACTCGAACTCGCCTTCGGTGATGTAGCCGCGCTTCTTTGCATGCTCTGCGATGGGCTTCTTGTACTTCTTGTCGCACTGGGAGAATCCGGTGAGCCAGCGTACGCGGCGCTCAAAGCACTCTTTGTGCTTCGTGGGCTCCTCGGTGTAGATCCTGGCGTCAGGATAGTACATTGAGGTGAAATCCTTGATGAAGCAGTCCATGCGGAGCTCATAGTCCTCTGTGACCGTCCTGTAGGGCCATCCGCCTATCTCCTCTATGACGCGGCGGCGGATCATCATGCCCTGCCCGCACATATTCATTGGGGTGTCCCTCTTCATGCGGTAGCGGTTGCCGAGGTCGTCAAGCTGGGCATAGATGAGGCTGGAGCAGTTGGAGATGACTGTGCGGTCCTTGCGTGAGCCTAAGTTGTTCTTGTTGTCCTTGCGGGACAGGTATATGTCTATATTGTACTCTAATGCGTTGTTGAGCTCTTCGACGTAGTTCTTTGCGAGAACCCCGTCTGCATCCACGATGACGAAGGCATCGTATGAGTCCATCTCGTCACGGGTTATTCTCTTGAAGTATCCGTCAAGGGCGCCGCCCTTGCATGTCTGCTCAGGCACTACGAACACTCTTGCGCCGTACCTTTCGGCAATCTGGATTGTGGGGTCCGTATCTTCCTTTACAATTACGTTGACGTCAAAGAAGTTCCTGTCATACGTCTGCACTTCTATGGAGCGCAGGAGGTCCTCTATGACAGCGCTTTCGTTCAGGGCGGGGATGACTATGGAAATTCTTCTCTTCTCTTTTGCAATCCTGTGTTCCGGCTTGTAATTGATGCTGAAGAACTGCACAAGCTTAGGCAAGTAGATAATAACAATCAAAAGCCCGATGACAGCATAGCAGATCAGTATCTCATTGACTAACATCTTGTGCGCCTCCTTTGTCATATTTTTCGAGGACATTATAATGATTTTATATGACAAATGTCAACAAAATAACATGCACAATCCGAGTGGATTTGTGAAATTTCATGAATATGATACGATTTTGGGTACTTTGCTCCGACATTTCACAACAGAACTTTGTCATATGCCGCATTACAAAAACCGGCCCGAAATCCCGGAGCTGCATGCCGGTCCGTATCATTTCCCGTTATAAAAAGGGAAGCTTGTTTGGCCTCCCTTGCGTTTGTGTTGTCTTGCGAGGCCTCCGGTCAGAGCTGGCGCTCTGTGTCGCTGAAGAAGAACAGAGCTATGGTGCCGGGGCCTGTGTGGGCGCCGATGACGGGCCCGATGTCATTGATAAGTACCTTCCCCTTCATTGAGGGAAGAGCCTCCTCTATCTTTGCTGCGATTGCCTCAGAGTCTGCCTGCAGCATGGAATTGCTGATGTAGACCTTGCCGTCGTATGCGCTGCCGCCCTCTGACTGGGCCTTGATCTGGTTGACGAGTTCCTTCATGGCCGCATTCTTACCGAACACCTTCTTGCGGACAATGAGCTTGCCCTCTGAGTTGACGTCCATGACGGGAACTATCCTCATGAGGCTTCCTATGACTGCCGCAGGGCCGGACACTCTGCCGCCGCGCTTCAGGTGCTTGAGGTTGGTTGCAAAGAACCAGTGACGGAGACGGAGCTTGTTGGCCTCTACCCAGTCCCGCACCTCTTCTATGCTCTTGCCTTCTTGCTTGAGCTCTGCGGCCTTGTCTACGAGGAGCCCGTAGCCTGAGGATGCTGCAAGTGAATCCACGGCCAGAACCTTTCTTTCCGGGTACTTCTTCTGCAAAGCTTCGCATGCAGCCTTGGCGGACTGCCAGCCGCCGGACAAGCCGGATGAAAACTCTATATGAAGGACGTCATATCCTTCCTTTAAGATGGGCTCCAGGAAGTCCCAGACCTCATCTTCTGTAACCTGCGCTGTTGTAGGGAGCGCCCCTGCGTCTATCTTGCCGTAAAACTCTTCCCTTGTGATGGACTGGAAGAGGTCATCCTCAAACACCTGTCCATCTATGATGTAGTGAAATGAGTTGTAAGGCACCCCTATGCTCTTAAGGTGCTCCGCAGAAAGATCGCATGTTGAACTGCAAGTGATCTTGTAATCTGCCATAATACGTATCTCCTGTATGGCTCCGGCTTAGCGTGCCGGACTGTAAAGTGTGATGACACCGCCCTTTCCACAGGGCGGTTTTTCTGTTTCCAGTTTCTCATTATATGGGCGGGCAAAAATTTGTCAATCATCGCACACGGGCCCTCAGGGGACATGCTCTACACACTTTAAAATCATGTTTCTACCGCAAAAAAAAGCGGCTCTACCACAGGTAGAACCGCCGGCATATATATCGTAAAAGGCCGCTTTTTTCCCCTCCGGAGGGCATATGAGCGGGACTGTAATCTTGCATAAAAATTGCTGATTTTGGAGAGCCGCACAGTGTGTTCTTCATGTCTTGAGGCATTGGACAGGGGCTCTGCAGGGGCTCTGTGCGGGCCTTGGAAGCGCCTTATATGCGCTTTATAGGCGCCGTATGAGGCTTATACGGGGCTTACAGGAGCTTCCGCAGGTACTTCACCGGCACGTGCTTTGTGAGCCACACGCCGTTTGCAGAGAGGTAGAACCTGTACCCGTCCTGCTCCATTTGGCCGGCCAGAACCTCGTATATGACGGCTTTGCCGTGGCGGGAGCCAACCTTTATGGCCGTCTCCGTATCCCTGGAAAGATGCACGTACAGGCGGGACTTCGGGACAAGACCCTGAACGTCTATGGAAGCCGTATACTTCTCCCCCGTCCCATGATACAGAATGTCCGGAGGAACGGACTCTGCAAGCCCTACGTCCACGGGGATGGAGTGCCCCTGGTTGGCACGGATGAGGGTCTTGTCCTCGTTGAAGGAGTACCTCATCTTTTCATCCTCACGGACTATCTTCTCCAACATCTGCATGTTGAATGTCGTCTGACGGTTTATGCCCGCTATGAGCTCATCCACATTGGCCCAGCCGTGCTCATCCAGCTGTATGCCTATAACCTCCGGCTTGTGGCGAAGGATCAAGGCTATGAACTTGCTTATATCATTGAGGGTCATGTTTCGTCCCCGGAATCTGTGCCTTCTGCTGGCTCTGCAGGGCTTTCTGCGCACTCTGATGCGGGCTCTTCCAAGGGCTCTGCAGTGGCCTCTGTATTCGCCTCCAGAGGCCCTTTAACGGGCCTTTCTGCGGCCTGCAGGGATGTGCCTGCGGCCTCTCCACTGCCCGTTGGATCAAGCATATCCGCACTGTTTGCGTCTAAGCGGGGTAATGCAGCCTCTGCTGCAGAGGCGTCTGTCATGTCTGCAGCGGGAGCGCCTGCGGCGGCAGCGTCTGTTGCGGCAGCTTCTGCTGCGGCTGCCTGGGCGGCAAGCATTGCGGCCTTCTTGCCCTCCGGGTACTGCTTGGAGAGATGGTGCACGGCGCTGTATATGGTGGGTGTGAGAACCAGAGTTACGAGGGTGCCTATGAGGAGGCCGCCGATGACCACTATGCCGAGTGGCTGCATGAGCTCACTGCCCTGCCCTATGCCAATGGCAATGGGTATGAGCGCCAGGATGGTTGTCAGGGTGGTCATGAGGATGGGACGGAGCCTTGTCTTGCATGCCTCCTGCACTGCGTAGTAATGCTGCATGCCTGCTTCATGAAGCTGCTTGATCTTTTCCAGCATGACTATTGCGTTGTTGACTACAACGCCCATGAGCATTATGAGGCCTATGAACGAGACTACGTTCAGCGTGGAGCCGGTTATGACAAGGAAGATGAAGCCGCCGGTAAAGCTGAACGGTATGGACGCCATTATGATGAGCGGCTTTATGCCGGATGAGAACTGGATGGCCATTACTGCGTACAGCAGGAACAGGGATACCACGAGGGCTACGATGAGGCCGGAGAAGGCGTCTGAAAGGTAGCTGGCTATGCCGCTTACCTCGAATGAGTAGCCGTCATAGTCATTGAGCACCTCTTTTGCAATCTTCTGCATCTCGGTGCTGGCCGTGCCGGTGTCTGTGCTGTTCTTGCTTGCTGAGACGGATATCATCTGCTGTCCGTTGGTGCGGCGTATGCAGGCATCCGTCTGCTCCTTGTGGACGTACTCTGTGACGTTGCCGTCAGCATCCGTTGAATACGGAACAATGATGTCCTTAAGCGGAATGGCTAAGACGTTGTTCTCTGAGTCCGTGGTATAGCCCACAACGAAGTCCAGGAGGTCGTCTATGCTGGTTATTGCGTCATCTGCAAACTGCACGTCTATGTCATACGTGTCCGTTCCAAGGGTGACGGTGCATGCCGTATATGATGCTATGCCTATGCGGAGCGTGAGGATCAGGGTGCTGTAGTCGAGGCCCAGGCGCTCCATTTCGTAGCGGTCAAAGGTGAGGTTGTATTCGTATGAGGCGTCTGCGGCGCTGTCCGTCACGTCGTCGAAGCCGTTTAAAACCAGCTGCTCCTCAATCTTTGCGGCGATCTCGTTGAGGGTGTCCCCGTCATCTCCCACTATGGTGACCGACAAGTCGCTCATGCCGGACGTGAGGGAGGCTACAACGCCATCCACTTCCTTTACTGTAACGGAGCCTGTTATGTCTCCGCTGGCCTTGGAGTCTGCTGCAAGCTGGCGGATGCTGGAGACTATCCTGCTGGTGTGGCGGTTAGTTGTAAGCTGTACCGTTATGATGCCCGTATCCGTAAGGGCCAAAAGGCCGTTCTTGCCAATGTTTACGGACACGTAGTCTATGTTGTCCACGTTGTCTGAGATTATAGTGGCGAACTTGTACACGTCCTCCTGCTTCTCCTCCAGCTGGGTTGTGGCGGAGTAGCTCATGTCCACCTCAATCTGCCCCTTGTCTATTGAGGGCAGGAACTCGGTGCCGGTTAAGAACAGCAGGCCTATGCTGGCGCCGAAGACAACTATGGCTATTATTATGGTAAGGAGCTTCTTGTTCAGGACTGCAGGCAGAATCTTGTTGCCGTAAGCCCCTGCGATGGGCGCCATGAAGTTCGGCTTGCGGAACCACTCCACGAACTTTCCGGGCTTCTTGTCCTTCTTGCCCTTCCTGCCCTTCTTTCCGCTGCCGTCATCGCCGGATCCGCCTTCACCGGCACCTCCGGGTGCAGATGCTCCTCCTTCGCCGGATGTGCTGTCTGCAAGAACCGCTGCTCCCGCCACAGCAGCTCCCGCTGCGGCCAGGGCAGGCTCTGCGCCTGCATATGCAGTCTCTCCGTAACCGCCCCCGGCGCTCTCGGCTGCGGGTGCGGTGTCATACCTGGTCTTTCCGGCCAGTGCAATCTCTCTTGCCGGCTTGCCGCCGTTAAGAAGCACTCTGCGCTGCCCGGAGAACAGAATGTAGAGGCTGGGGATGACTGTCACCGCCACTATGAATGAGAAGCCAAGCGAGTATATTACCGCCCATGCGAGGTCTACGAATATCTCTGCCGTAAGCCCGCCGGTGAAGATTATAGGGACGAACACGCATATGGTCGTAAGCGTTGAGCCGAAGAGTGCACCGGCAACCTCCGTGGTGCCGTCCACTGCGGCGCGGTAGGCGTTCTTGCCCTTCTCCCTGTGCAGCGTAATGTTCTCTATGACGACTATTGAGTTGTCCACCAGCATTCCTATGCCGACCGCAAGGCCCCCTAAGGACACCATGTTGAGCGTTATGCCCATGAGGTACAGGCATCCTATGGCAGCAAGCACCGACAGGGGCATCGTGATGGCAATGATGAGCGACGTGCGCACCTTCTTGAGGAACAGAAAGATGACTATGACGGCCAGCACTGCGCCTATGATCATGCTTATGACAACGTTCTCTATGCTTGAGGATATGAAGTCTGACTGGTCATCCAGCAGCTGCACGCTTGCGCTGTACTGCAGCCCGTCCGTGGCCTCATAGTCCTCGAATATGCTCTTTACGCTCTTCACCACGGCCGCTGAGTTTGCGCCGTTGGACTTGTACACCTCAATAAGGGTGCCGTGTATGAGGCTTATCTCGCCGTCCGAATAGTATACGTACGAGGAGAATGTCTCCTGCGGTGTTATCGTGGTTATGTCAGAGAGGTGAACGGTGAGCCCGTCTTCCGTGGCTGAGCTGAAGTCCGCCTCCTCCAGGATGTAGTAGAGCAGCTCATTTGAAAGATCTGAGCCCGCTGCGCTCTGTATGCCCTCATGGATCTCTGCGCTGTACGTGTCATTCGCAAGCAGGCCTGCAAAGAACGAGGCATCCGCATCCTCTATGGCACTATACTGCTTTTTCACCAGTATGCTGGTCAGGATGTCATCTGAAAGGTCTGCTCCCACAGCGGATATGATGCCGCTGTGAATAAGCGCATTGTAATCATCATCCGCAAGAAGGGCAGAGAAGAAGTCCGTGCCTGCATCTGTTACGGCAGCATAGTCCTTCTCCACCATTATGCTGTACAGGATCTCATCTGTGAGGCTCAGGCTGCTGGCAGAAAGGGTGTTCTTTATGGAGTTAAGCACCGTGGTGTTCTGCATTATGTCTTCGATGTCATCCGGATACGTAAACCCCAGCAGCTTCAGCAGTACGGTGTTTGCCTGCAGCTGGGAGTCTATCTGGCTGTATATCTCTTCGCCGATGGAGGATGCTATCTGTTCATATATGGCCTCACCCATGAGCGGAATCATCTGCTCTTTGACGCTTTCCAGAAGGGTAACCACGCTGGAAGGAAGGGTGACGGGCATGTTCTCTATGTCTTCAACTGAGGTGACGTCCGTGACGTTGCGGATCTGGACGGAGAGGTCATCTTCGGTGACGCTGCCTAAAGGCAGGTCATAGTCGCCGTATGAGAAGGCTTCCACGATGAGCGGGGCGATGAGCTCAAGGCCGCCGTAGGGCTGTATGAGGTAGGAAAGGTCGGCGCCGCCCTTGATGTCAACGGACTCCACGCCGTCCACAGCCGAGAGCTTGGAGGAGAGCTCCTGCGCCGCCTTGTATGCGTTCTGGAGGTTGGTCATCTCGTCGTCAGAGGCGTCTGAGGTGACGGAGATGGTGGCCAGTGCCTCGGAGTTGAGGTCTATGTCGTATACGGATGTTATGACGTCGTCCGGAAGGGATATGGATGAGAGCTTGGACTGGATCTCGGTCTGCTTTTCGGAAGTGTCAGTGCCGTAGTCAAAGGAAAGGACAACGGCGGAGAGGTTGTCGTATGAGTAGCTGCTGACGCCCGTTACGCCGGATATGGCTGAAAGGCCCTCCTCGAGGGGCTCCGTCACGTCCGTCTCTGCGGACTGGGCGTTGGCTCCGACGTAGATGGCCTGCACGCACACCATGGGTATCTGTATGTCCGGCAGAAGGTTTATGGGCATCTCAACGGATGCGTAGATGCCCAGCGCCAGGACTAAAATCACTATAAGGACAATGGCGACGGATTGTCTGGTTATAAAAGCAAAGAACTTTTTCAATCGTAATCCCCCTTCTCCTTCCGTTTCTGTGTTATGTCAACGGACCCGCTTTGCAGAGGGTCCTTAATCCAAGTCTGTATCATCTGTCTGCCCCGTCCACGCCGGGATCTGCAGGCACGTCACCGGACGGCTTATCGTCTGTTTGCCCAACTTTCGCTTGGGGCTCCCCCTCTTCAGCGGGAGCCGGAGACTTGTCCTGTTCGGGTGCCGCCGCCTCTGCGGAGGCAGAATGCTCATCCGGAACCTCGTCTTCAGGTTCCCTGTATGAGAGAGGCACTCTGGCCCTCTTTGCCTTCTCAACCTGCACCTTGTGAAGGCGTGAGGCCATTATGGCGGCCCAGACGCCGCACACGAAGAGGCCGGCTACAACCACAATGGCTATGATGCACAGGGCCACGAGAAGGTTGGCTCCCCATGCGGGGGAATCTTCTTCGAGGAGGCCGGACTGGGACAGGGAAAGAGCGCACACTAAAATGATGACCACAAGGACTATCGTGGTTATCACGACCGCCTTCAAGGCTTTAAGGAGCCTCTGGGCGCGGGTTATGAGCTTGTTCTCGTCCACTGGTTTCATGTGTCTCCCTGTATAAGGCCGGCATTTCGCCGGCCCGGATGATCTGTATGCGGCAGCCTCAGGCGGCCTGCGGGTGCCGGCCAGGGGCCGGTGCTATTCGTTGAGGTAGCTGGAAAGAATGGCAAGGTTTGCCGCCACGTCCATGTTGCGGACGACGCAGGTGTCCGGAACGTTCAAGAGGATGGGCGCAAAGTTGAGGATGGCCTTGACGCCGCACTCAACGAGGATGTCTGCGACTTCCTGCGCTGCGGATGCGGGCGTGGCTATTATGGCAAGCTGGGCACCCGTCTGGTGGATGCCGGGCCTTGCGTACTTGTACTCTAAGATGGGCTTGCCGGCAAGGCGGCCGCAGCGGGCCGGATTGGTGTCAAAGGCACAGACAATGTTGATGCCGTAGTTCTTGAACCCGGGGTATGCGAGAAGCGCCCGGCCCAGGCCGCCGGCACCGAATATGACTGCGTTCTTCTTGCTGTCGCATCCCAGAAACTCTTCCAGAGCCGCAATCAGCTCCTTGCGCACGTACCCTACCCTTGTCTTTCCCACGGCGGATGTGTATGCAAGGTCCTTGCGGACAAGCACCTCGCCCATGTTGAGGGCATCCGCTATGGCCTTGGAGGAAACATAGGTGCCTACGTCCTCCTGCTCCAGCGTGGATTTGAGGTAATTGAGGTATATGGGAAGTCTCTGCAGGCTTGTTACAGGAATTTCCTTCATAGTATAGACATTCTCCCCTGTGACTGTGTATCTTGTCTTTCCGCCCCGCAAGCCATGGGCCTTGGTTCAACTTTCCGTCTCGTGCGGCATGGGGCGCTCTGTATCTCTGTTATGCTGCGGCCCCGTTCTACGGAAAACGGTGCCGCCTGTGTTTGGCTCCCGGGCGCTACGGCCTGAGTGCCAGGGCTATGGCGCCGTACTCCCCGGCCTTGGAGCCTAAGGAGGCTACGCATACCTTCACGGGCGCATAATCCGTGCCGCCGAAAAGCTCTGCATCCACAAGCTTCTGCAGGGGATCTATGAGCCTGGAGCCCTGGTTGGCAACGCCTCCGCCTATCATGATGACTTCCGGACGGAAGATATTGGCAAGGTTGACGCAGCCGCATGCAAGGTTCTTGAGGTACCAGTCTATGATTTTCTTCGCTGCGTCATCCGTGTCCATGTACTCAAAGGGGGTCTTTGCAGTGGCCGTCTTCTCTGTATAGGTCTTCCACATTGCCGTGGAGGTGTCATCCGCCATGATTTCCTTGGTCTTGAGTTCAAGCGCCCTTGCAGAGGCATATCTTTCAAAGCATCCCTTCCTGCCGCAGGTGCAGGGGATGCCGTTCTTCTCTATGACCATGTGCCCTATCTCGGCTCCGGCGGACTTGAAGCCCTCGAAGAGCTTGCCGTCTATGACTATGCCGCCACCTATCCCTGTGCCGAGGGTTATGAGCACGCTGTTTCTGTATCCCTTTCCGGCGCCGAAGCGCGCCTCTCCGAGTGCCGCCGCATTCGCATCATTGCATATGCGCACCTTTACGCCGCCCAGCTTCTCCTTTATGAGCTTTGCAAGCGGATAATCCTTCAGGCGCAGGTTGCCTGCAAAGACAACCTTGCCGTGATGGCTGTCTATCATGCCGGGGCAGTCCACTCCCACCGCCGTGAGCTCTGATGCCTTTATTCCGGCTGCACCAAGCAGCTTGTCCGCAAGCTCCACGCAGCAGTCTGCAAGCCCCTCGCCGCACACCGTAGGGATGCTGTTCTCCGCTGAAATGCATCCCTGTTCATCCATAATGATTCCCTTGATGGTAGTTCCGCCTATATCCAGGCCCATATAAAGTGACATTCTGTTCCCCTCCATCGCAGGCGCGCCCGCGCACAGTGCGCAGGTGTCCATATTATAGTCCAAGTATACACTTTGGCACAAAACGCGTCAAGAATTTCTTGTTAAAACCAAGTGAAAAGCAACGCCCCGGCACGGAGTGTTGATATCCCGCAGGCGCTGCACAGGTTTGCATTTAAGTGCTGTTTTTGCATTTTGAGAGCCGCAATTTGCTTTTTATGGCCTGACGGACCCAGAATGGCACCGGACATAAGGCAAGACGTGGCTTCCCTGGGCCTCTGGCAAAGCTTTCCCCGGGGCCGCAGGAGGGCGGCGGAATGCATGCCGCCGGAACCCCCGCAAGGGCGCCTTATCCTTGCCGTCTCAGGAGACAGAACATGAAACAGGCAGTCAGGGTGCTGGTCATTCTTGGCATGATCACAGGATTCTATTACTTTTTTCCGCTCATAGTCGGCGGCATTGCGCTCAGCCGGATAAAGAAATGCAGGCCCGGCCCGGGACTGAGCGTGTGCGAGATACTCTTCGGCGGGCTCATTTTCGGCATAGTCGCAGGGATACTCATGCTTGTCTCACGCAACGGGGACTACACATCCTGCTACCTGCCCGCAGATGTTCCTGCGAATGACAACGGCTACAGGACGGTGGCCGCCAACAGGAGATTCATTTACAGCGCAGACGGATTGCAGATAGTGTACACTATATGCGGGCGCTCCATATGCCAGGGACAATCCCGCCGCCGCACATACTGGATTGCCGCAAAAAGCGATGACGGGTCTGCCACTCCCATCCGCCTGGCCGGTTCAAACGGACCTGTGGCATTCATGATATGCTCCTCCACCCAGCAGAACAATCTCTCTGTTCTCACATATGACAGGCGCGGCGAGAAAGCACTGGAATACAAGTATTTCGTCGCCGGAGACATGATCTGCGCAGCACAGGACGGCATGCCCGTATACCGGATAGGCCCGCTGATGTAACCCTCAGGGCATCCTGCATTCACTGCAAGGCCTTCGGTTTGAGTGGTGATTTGTAACAAACAGGTGGCACAAGTTGAGTTTCCCCCTGCCATCCGCAAAATGGAGATGTCGAAAGGATGCAGGGCTCAGTTCACAAAGCCGCATTATCAATGACAGCAAAATACATCGTTTGAGGTGAAAGAAATATGATGAAAACAACAATCAAAGCAATGATCATACTCGGCATGATAACAGGATTCTGGTACATCCTGCCGCTCATCTTCGGAGGCATTGCGCTTCATAAGATAAACAGGGGCCAGACCGGCGCAGGAACAGGCGTCTGCGAGATACTCTTCGGCGGGCACGTTTTCGGCATAGTCGCAGGCATACTTATGCTGATGGCCACAGACAGCGAGTACTCATCCTGGCTCAGGTCTGATGACGCTGAGCAGGCAACAGCCGATGCTGCAGCAACAGCAGCTGATGCCGCATGAAAGACAGCAAAGCATTGCACCAAAAGGCCTGCCGGACAAGGCAGGCCTTATTTCTTGCTACTGTAACGTAAAAGTCCCCCGTGCGGATACGGGAGGCCCTTGCTTGCATATTGAACAGATGCCCGCACAGGCAAACTGCTGCTCCCTGCCGGGCTGCGGGCCTGCGGCCTGGAATGCCCCCAGGGGGTTACTTCGTGCCGGTGGAACCGAAGCCGCCTTCGCCGCGGGCGGTGTCTGAAAGCTCATCGCAGACGATGAACTGTGCGGTTACGTAGGGGGTTATGATGAACTGCGCTATGCGCTCCCCGGCGGCTATGGTCTGGGTGACGTTGGAGTGGTTGTGAAGGGCCACCTTCACCTCGCCGCGGTAGTCGCAGTCCACAACGCCAACCTTGTTGGCGGGGGCTAAGCCCCTCTTTGTGGCAAGGCCGCTTCTGGCATATATGAGGCCTGCGTAGCCTACGGGAAGCTCCACTGCTATGCCTGTGGGAATGACACGGGTCTCATGGGGCGGGATCGTCACCGCCTCGCCGGCTGCAGAATAGAGGTCTGCGCCTGCAGCGAACTCACTGCCGTATGTGGGGACGGTTGCGTTGTCTGAGAGCTTCTTGATAGCAACTTTCATCATCGTTCTCCTGTTATCCAGAGGCTCTGCAAAGGGGCCTCTTTTGCGCCCCGGAAGGGGCTTGGATGCGTTATAAGTGCCGCCAAACGGGCTCCAGAAGAGCCTCGCGCGGCTTGGGTGTCAGATGTCGTACTGCGTTATGCCGTCCCAGCAGACCACCTCGTCCTTCTTCAGGGATTCCTGCACCAGGATGAGGCGCTGGTTGGAGGAGCCGCGGAAGAGAAGGGTGAGGTCCTTGAGGGCCTCCACGAAGCGGCCGTCCACAAGGATGTCTAGGCAGCGGAAGATCCTAAGGACTGTGTCCACGGGGATGCGCTTGCCGGTCAAAAGCTCATCGAAGGTGTAGCCGGTGTAGCACCAGATGGTCTTGTTGGGGTAGTTGGCACGGACACGCTCCACGAAAGGCGCAAGCACTTCTGCGTTCTCAGGCTCAAAGGGGTCTCCGCCAAGGAGGGTAAGACCCTTGATGTGGTCCGGCTCAAGGCCTTTCAGAATAGAGTCCTCCACTTCCTTTGTGAAGGGTTCGCCGTAGCAGAAGTCCCAGGTCTCAGGGTTGAAGCAGTTCTTGCAGTGGTTGCGGCAGCCGCTCACAAAGAGCGACACACGAACGCCCGGGCCGTCCGCTATGTCATACCACTTGATTTTACCGTAGTTCATAATAATGTCTCTTCTATTTAAACGCCCTCTCATTTATGCAGGCGGGACAGTCTGGATCCGGGCCCTTCAGGCGCAGTGCGCTGCGGGGCCGGAAAACAGGCCGCAGGCTCCTGCAGGCCTGCAGGGCTGCCGTCCTGGGGACGGCGGGGCGCCCTGTGCCCTGTGGGTGACAAACGCCGCAGGCGGTGAGCCCACGGCGCTGTATAGGAGCCATATGGCAGAAATTTTGGGAAATCTATCGTGCGGCGCACACAGGGGAATGTGAAGCCGCGGATCATGGGTTAGCGGGCATAAGGGTAATGGCGCCCGGAAAGATCAGAGATGAAGGACTCTCGCCTTGATCTCTTTTGTCTTGCCGACGTTCCAGAAATTCTCGCCGAGGTATCCGCAAGTTCTGCGGGTTACGTTCATCTTGCGCTGGTCCTTGTTGTGGCAGATGGGGCACTCCCACTCGTTGTCATCATTGATCATGATCTCGCCGTCATAGCCGCATACCTGGCAGTAGTCTGACTTGGTGTTGAACTCGGCGTACTGGATGTTGTCATAGATGAACTTAACAACGTCTGCAAGCGCTGTAAGATTGTTGCGCATGTTCGGGATCTCGATGTAGGAGATGGCGCCGCCGGAAGAAATCTTCTGGAACTGGCTCTCGAACTTGAACTTTGAGAATGCGTCTATGTGCTCACGGACATCCACGTGGTAGCTGTTCGTGTAGTAACCCTTGTCTGTCACGTCCTTGATGGTGCCGAAGCGCTCCTTGTCTATGCGGGCGAACCTGTAGCACAGGGACTCTGCGGGAGTTCCGTAAAGGGCGAAGCCGATGTTGGTCTCCTTCTTCCACTGGTCGCAGTGATCGCGCATTGCCTGCATTACCTTGAGGGCGAACTTCTCGCCTTCGGGAGTCGTATGTGAGCAGCCCTTGACAAGGAGGGTGCACTCATACAGGCCTATGTAGCCGAGTGAGATTGTGGAGTAGCCGCCGTACAGGTACTTGTCTATCTTCTCGCCCTTGTCCAGGCGTGCTATGGCGCCGTACTGCCAGTGAACGGGTGATACGTCTGACGTTACGCCGCAGAGTGCGTTGTGGCGGACCATGAGGGCATCGAAGCAGAGCTGCATGCGCTCTTCAAAGATCTCCCAGAACTTCGACTCGTCGCCCTTGGACAGGATGCCTATCTGGGGAAGGTTTACGGATACAACGCCCTGGTTGAAGCGGCCTTCAAACTTGTAGTTGCCGTTCTCGTCCTTCCAGGGAGCAAGGAAAGACCTGCAGCCCATGGGAGAGAATACGTTGCCCTGGTAGTTCTCGCGCATCTTCTTTGCGGAGATGTAATCCGGATAGAGCCTCTTGGAGGAGCACTTTACCGCAAGCTTTGTGAGGTAGTCGAACCTTCCGCCCTTCAGGCAGTTGTTCTCGTCCAGCACATATATAAGCTTCGGGAATGCGGGGGTCACGTATACGCCCACTTCATTCTTGATGCCCTGGTAGCGCTGGTTGAGGATCTCCTCTATTATCATGGCGTTCTCTTCGATGTACGGATCGTTGTCATCCAGCCAGAGGAAGAGTGTCACGAACGGGGACTGGCCGTTTGTGGTCATAAGGGTGTTGATCTGGTACTGTATGGTCTGTACACCGGACTTGAGCTCATCCTTCACGCGCATGTTGACGAACTTGTCCTTCGCCTCCTGCGTAATAGTGTCCCCGAACATCTCCTCGCACTGGCGGGTGTATTTGTCCTTGGAGCGGCGCAGGTACTTGCCGAGGTGTGCCATGTTGACGGACTGGCCGCCGTACTGGCCGGATGCGACGGATGCAATGATCTGCGTTACGACCGTGCAGGCAACCTGGAATGACTTGGGGCTCTCTATGAGCTTGCCGTTCATTACGGTCCCGTTGTCCAGCATGTCCTGGATGTTTACGAGGCAGCAGTTGAATATGGGCTGGATGAAGTAATCTGCATCATGGAAATGGATGGCGCCTTCGTCATGTGCCTTGGACAGGTACTCGGGGAGAAGAATACGTCTTGTGAGGTCCTTGGACACTTCGCCGGCTATAAGGTCTCTCTGCGTGGCTGCTGTGTGGGCGTTCTTATTGGAATTCTCCTCCATGACGTCCTTGTTCGTGTTGCGGATAAGAGTCAGTATGCTCTCGTCTGTCGTGTTGGCCTTTCTTACCAGGGCACGCTCATAGCGGTACAGGATATAAGCCTTCATGAGCTGGAACTTCTGGAGCTCCATGAGCTTTTCCTCTACCATGTCCTGGATGTCTTCCACGAGAAGACGCACGCGGTGACGGCTTGCTATCTCGTCTGCTATGCAGTCTATCTGTTCGTCCGTGGCCCTGTCTTCAGGATCCACCGCATCGTTTGCTTTCTTGATGGCGTTGACAATCTTGCTTCTGTCAAAATCACACGTCGTGCCGTCACGCTTGATAACTTTCATACCTGGCTCCCCTTAGCTACCTTACTAAATTTGCTTTCACGCAGCTATATGTTTGAACTATTAAAATCATCTCATGATTTTTCCACACCGCCCCTTTTGACGGTGCAACGTAGAGTATAAAGCTTAGAAAAACATATGTCAAGCACTCAAATACTATATCTTGTGCTTTTTTATTGCAAGTTCTCCACCTGTTGTGGTCTCTCCACCATGCGTCCGGCCTGTCCACAATGCCTTGTGGACAGCTTCCGGAGCCGTTTTTGTGGCTCAAACAGGCCCTCAGACCCCAAAACTTATCCACATTCCGGCCATTTTGGCCTTCCTCTGTGGCATATCCGCCTCCGCCGTCGGCGCCTTCCTTCCGTCGCCGGGGATTTCTCCACAGCCGGTTATCCACATATGTTTTTTGTGCACACTGCGTGCGCCGGCATGAAGAAAGCTGAACGGCCCTGCCTTGCAGAGCCGTCACAGCCTCATATATGCCCGTCTGCGGGCTGTTTTGGTTTGTGGGTTATGCACAGCACATAGCCTTGCATGAGCGCCTGTGGCCCTGTGCAGGCTGTGCCAGGGCTTAACAGAAGCGCCGGAGCCAGGAAAGGTCCAGCTTCCACTCATCTATTTTGTTCCTCCGCTGGTGGGCGGCGTTGGCATCTCCCAAAGCCTTGCGGTACTCCGCATAGGTGCAGCCGTTTACCTTCATGTAGTGTTCGGAGGCCTCTTTCTCGCGGCCCATGAGCTGCGTGCGGCCGATATGGATCACCTCATGGCAGGCGCGGCAGACGGCCACAACATCCTCCAGCTTCTGTATCTTGTTCTTCTCGTCATAGGACCACCTCTCGTGGGCCTCAAGGCGGACTGTGGGAGCGCCGCATATCATGCAGCGGCCGTTTGCGCGGGCGTATGCGTCCTTGCGCACAACGTCCCACTGCTCTTTGGACAGAATGGATCTTAAGTTGGAGTACCAGCATGAGTCCGGCACGAGTTCAAATTCCAGCTTCATATATGCACCTCTGCGAGTTGCGGCGGCATCTGAGGGCACGGAGCCCCTTTGCCGCTGCCCGTATATTGTACCCCGCATGGGGGCGCCGGGCAAGGACAAAACATCTGCTAATGTGTGCAGATTTCGGTTTACAACCTCCGTTTCGCATGCTATAATCCATGTGAATTGAAGCAGTATACTATATATGGATATAGACGGTAGGCATACATGATACTTTCTCTTTTGGCGGATGAAGCGGAAGAAGTCGTTGAGGAGACGTCGGAAGGCTTCTTCGTGGGCATGTGGAACAGCATAAAGGATTACTTCACCAACAACTACTGGGGAGTGATATGGTTTGTGGTGGCCTTGATTTTAGGCGTCATAATCATAAAGCTCCTTATGAAGCTGTTCAAGAGAATCTTCAAGCGCACCAAGATAGCAGACATCGCCCAGCAGTTCATACTGGCCATCATAAGGCTGATTCTGTGGGTCATCCTGATCCTCATCCTTCTCGGAATACTCGGAGTCAACCTCTCCGGCGCCGTTACGGCCTTGAGCGCCGTCATACTGGCCATAGGCCTTGCCCTGGAGGACCTTCTCTCCAACGTTGCAGACGGGCTTGTAATAGTCTCCTCCAAGATAATCAACAAGGGAGACTGGGTCTGCGCCAACGGCGTTGAGGGCTCCGTGGTCAACATCAACTTCCTGTTCACCACAATCAACACATACGACAACAAGCGCATCTCCATCCCCAACTCACAGATGGTAGCCGGCAACATTATCAACTACGGTGTGAACGGCTCCCGCCGTATAGACTTCAGCGTTTCCGTTGCATACGAGACAGACATAGAGCTTGTAAAGCAGGTCGCATACGACGTCATGTACAGTGACGGCCGCATATATCAGAATGTGGAAGGCAAGAACCCCTTCTGCTCCATCAACTCATTCGACTCCAGCGGCATAGGCCTGGCACTCCGCTGCTGGTGCGACAGCAGTGACTACTGGGATGTGTTCTTCTACGTGAATGAGCACCTGTACAACGAGTTCAAGCGCTACGGCATCACCATTCCCTTCACTCAGATCGAAATGCGCGAAAGGAAAGACGAGGTTGTCATGCCCGTCATCCCCGATCCCCTTCCGGAGCGTGTTGAAAAGGACCGCCCTCAGGAGCATCACCGCTTCGACCTTGAGAACGACAGCATAACGGAATACATGAAGGCCCAGAAGGCAAAGTACAACGCCAACAAGGAAATCAAGGAAGAAACCTCTGAGGAGAAAGCCGAGGAAAAGGCTGAAGAGAAGGCAGAAAAGAAAGAAGCCGCTGAAGAGAAGGCCGAAGAGAAAGCCGAAGCAAAGGCTGAGAAGGAAGAAGCCGCCGAGGAGAAGGCCTCAGCAAAGAAGACCCGCAAGAAAAAGAAGGCCGAAAAGGATGAAGAGCCTCAGCAGCACACCTCTTCCGTTATGAGCGATGAAGGAGACGGAGACTAACCTCCCCTCCCGTCCAAACCAAACAATCCCCTGCGGGAGCCGCAAAGCTCCCGCATTATTATAATAGGAGCAGGCCCACAGGGCACTTGAAGGCACCCATGCGCAAAGGCATCATAATCACAAACGCATACTCCACCCTCCCCTCTTCGCTGAACCAGTCCGTACGGCTCAAGCAGGAACTGGGAGCCCTTGGCGTTGAGGCGGACATACTCCCCAACAACTCCTTTCCTGTGGAGGTCTCCGGGGACGGCGAAGCCATCCGCCGCCTCAAGGCAGACTTCTGCATATACCTGGACAAAGACAAGTACGTGTCCGTCCTGCTGGAAAAGACAGGCATGAGGCTGTTCAACAGCGCTGAGGCTATAGCCACCTGTGATGACAAGATGCTCACCCACATAGCCCTCTCCGGGCACGGCATCCCTTGCCCCAAGACCCTTCCGGGGCTTCTCTGTTATGATCCCCAGGAACCGGTCACAGAGGCCACCCTGGACAGAATAGAGGCCGCACTGGGGTACCCGGTTATAGTCAAGGCATCATACGGATCCCTTGGAAAAGACGTCCACAAGGCAGACGGCCGCACAGAGCTCCAGAAGCTCTGTGAGAGGTACAAGCTGGTCCCCCACCTCTTCCAGGAATGCATACAGGAGTGTGCAGGGCGGGACATACGCGTCATATGCATAGGCGGCAAGGCCGTTGCGGCCATGCAGCGTGTCTCCCGGACGGACTTCCGCTCCAACATGGAGCTGGGCGGGAAGGGCACCGTATATGTGCCGGACGCAGATCTCACCGCCCTCTGTGAGAAGGTCTCCGCCGTCCTTGGCCTGGATTACTGCGGCATAGACGTGCTCCCTTCTAAAAGGGGGTACCTTGTGTGCGAGGTCAACTCCAACGCCTTCTTCGGAGGCATTGAGGGCGTCACTGGGGTCAACATTGCCCGCCTGTACGCAGAGTACATAGTGCAGAAAGTGTACGGCTGAGGCCCTCCGGAGGCCTCTGCTGACAGATCTGAAACCGGAATTCAGCACTACAAATATTGCAGCGGAACTATGAATTCCGCACGTATTTTCTCCCGGTTTTCATAGCACAAATTATTAGCACACTAAAACAGCCGTTACGCACATATATTCCGCTGTTTTGCATAAATAATGGCGCATTTATTGCCCGGAAAATACCACGGGAAATGCAGCGGAAAATTCCGGTTTGTACTATCTGCGGACCCACATTCATGCACTTTGGCGAAAGGGAAATTCAAGACTACAGACAGACATGACAAGAGCAGGCGCGGGGCCTGCTCATTTTTTTCGCGGATGGATTTTTGCATGAACAATCGTTTGCAAACTATCTGCGGGCGCGCGTCACGGCGTCCCGCCAGCCGGCAAGAAGGGACTCCCTCTCGGCGTCGGACATGCTGGGGATGTAGACGCGGCAGTCGCTGGCGTTGGAGCGGAGCTCATCCACGCCGCCCCAGTACTTGCAGTAAAGGCCGGCAAGATAGGCAACGCCGAGGGCCGTGGTCTCGAAGACGCACGGGCGGACGGCCTCGCAGTTCAGGATGTCGCTCTGGAACTGCATGAGGAAGTTGTTGGCGGATGCTCCGCCGTCCACGGCAAGGCGGGTGAGGTGCATGCCGGAGTCGCGCTCCATGGCACGCACGAGGTCACTTACCTGGTATGCTATGGCCTCCAAAGTGGCGCGGACAATGTGGCCGCTGGTGGAGCCGCGGGTGAGGCCTGTTATGGTGCCGCGGGCGTGTGCGTCCCAGTACGGGGCGCCGAGGCCCGTGAAGGCGGGCACTACGTATACGCCGCCGTTGTTCTTCACGGAGATGGCTATGGCCTCGCTTTCCGCTGCGTGGGATATGACCTTGAGGCCGTCTCTAAGCCACTGCACCGCTGCGCCGCCTGCGAAGACGGAGCCTTCGAGTACGTAGCAGGGATGGTCCGTGAGGCCTGCGCCGAGGGTGGTGAGAAGGCCGTTCTCGCTTTTCACGGCCTTGTTCCCTGTGTTCATGAGAAGGAAGCATCCGGTGCCGTAGGTGTTCTTGACGTCCCCGGGGTCTAAGCAGAGCTGGCCGAAGAGAGCCGCCTGCTGGTCTCCCGCCATGCTGCAGACGGGAACGCCCGCTAAGGCGCCGCCGGAGATCTTGCCGAACAGGGACCCGGAGGGCTTTACGGCAGGAAGCATGGTTCTGGGGATATCGAAGAGCTTGAGAAGATCTTCGTCCCACTGCAGAGAATGGATGTTGTACAGCATCGTGCGGCTGGCGTTGGTGTAGTCCGTGGCGTATGAGCGGCCCTTGGTGAGCTGCCAGAGGATGTAGGTGTCCACGGTGCCGAAGAGAAGCTCCCCCTTCTCCGCCCGCTCACGGGCCCCCTGCACGTTGTCCAGGATCCACTTGATTTTTGTGGCGGAAAAGTATGCGTCCAGGATGAGGCCGGTCTTGGAGTAGATAAGGTCCCGTGTATCCTGCGGGATGCTGTCGCAGTAGTCGGCCGTGCGGCGGCACTGCCACACTATGGCATTGTATACGGGCTCACCGGTAACCTTGTCCCACACTATCGTGGTCTCGCGCTGGTTGGTAATTCCCAGGGCGGCTATGTCACGCGCGGAGGCGTCCGCACGGACAAGGACCTCTGCTATGACGGACATGACGGAGGCCATGATGTCCTGCGGGGAGTGCTCCACCCACCCGGGCTGCGGGTATATCTGGCGGAACTCCTGCTGCGCCTGGGCCACTATGCGGCCGGCTTTGTTGAACACTATGGCCCTTGTGGACGTTGTCCCCTGGTCCAGTGCCAGTATGTACTTCATCTTATTCCCCTTTAATGTCTCTCTCACTTGGCGGTGCCGAGGTATGCCAGTATCTCTGCGGCGTTGGTGTCCGGCTTAACCTTGGGCATAACCTTCTCTATGGTCCCGTCCTCTGCAATGATGTACGTGGTGCGGGTCACGCCCATCGTCTTCTTGCCGTACATGGTCTTCTCCTGCCATACGCCGTATGCCCGGATGACGGAGGTGTCCGTGTCTGCAAGCAGGATGAACGGCAGGGAGTACTTCTCCGCAAACTTTACGTGGGACGCCGTGCTGTCCTTGCTGACGCCTATAACCACGGCGTTGAGAGTCTTGAAGGCTTCATATGCCGCCGCAAAGGCGCAAGCCTGGCGCGTGCAGCCGGGGGTGTTGTCCTTCGGATAGAAGTACAGGATTACCTTCTTTCCCTTGAAGTCTTCAAGAGAAACCATGCTGCCGTCCTTGTCCGGAAGAGTGAAAGCGGGAGCTGTATCTCCCACGCTGAGATATGTGTCTGCCATGATATGTCTCCGTGTATTTTGTATATATGACTGTGCGGGGCGCCCTGAAAGGCTCTCCGCCATAAGCTGCCTGGTCTGTGGGGTGCGGGATATGAGGCGTCAGAGGTACAGCTGGATCTCTTTGACGTCATCCGGTATGAGATAGCACATCTCTGCGTGCTCCACTGCGGTGCCGCCGAACTTCTCCGTGGGCACCTTCATGTACTTCACGTCCGCCTCCGCAAGGAGGGTGCCGTCTGCAAGGTACAGGGAGCTGTGCACGCCGAAGAAGTGTCCTGTGTTCATGTACAGCTTGCCGCGGCCAACTAAGGGCACGTCATACGGCACGGGCTTGCGGAACTTGGTCTGCAGGGAGGTTGTCACGCCGTACGTGATCTCGCTCCCTTCCTCCGCCCACATGCCGCGAAGACCCATCTCATCCAGCATGGCGGTTATGAGCCCGCCGTGCACGGTGTTGGGATAGCTCTGGTGCTCCTTGCGGTACTGGAAGAGCGTCACCACGCTCTTGTCCTCCATGGTGTAGAAGGGCGCGCGGACTCCGTACGGATTGTCCAGCCCGCACATGATGCACATCCTGCTGTTGCGCTGCTTTTTCTCTACCTTCATGTCTTTCCCCTTAAAGATTGCAGAATCCTGCACAAGATATATGCGCTCCCGCACGGGGAGCAGGCGCAGGGTGTGGCCAAGTGGCCAACCCTGCATATGATTTTGCTCACATATGTGCGATTTGGCGTCTTAGGACGCCCTTATGATACGCCACCTGCCTCACCGAGGTTGAACTCCACGCTGAAGCCGAAGCTGGATACGGAGTACCTGGGCGCAGGCAAGCCCGCCTTCTCACAGGCTGTGCGCATCTTCTCTATGCCCATCCCCCAGCCGCCGGCATATCCGGCCCTGGAGAACAGCTCTGCGATGAGCCGGTTGCGGGGCTCCGCAACGTGCACGTCCGCAAGCGCTGCTGTGTTCCAGCTGCCGGGCAACCCTCCGCGGTTCATGATGCGCACGCTGTCCTTTGTGACACGCACCTGAATGGGGTCTTCCGCCGAGTAATCCTTGTGGACCACTGCGTTGAGAAGGGCCTCCTCCACTGCCTTCACGGGGAAGGGCAGCACCTTCTTGTAAAGGCGCATGTACCTTGAAAGGATGACCTGCAATGCCTCCCACGACTGCCTGTATATGGGCCCCGTGACCTTCTCCTGGTACAGGACGCTGCCGTCTTCATCAAAGAAGCCAGCCTTTATGTAGGCCTCCCGGATCCAGTACTCCGGGTGCTCCGTGAACATAAGAGCCGCCGCACGGGTGTAGCGTTCTCCCTTCTTAAGATGAAGGCTTTCCAGATACTCTATGTCTCCGAGATCCGTCTTGTCTTTCCGTTCAGCTGCAAGCCTGTATGCCTTTATGGCCCCGGAGTCCAGATCCCTGTCCCTCCAAAGAGGGCCAGTCACAGCATCCCATGTGGCCGCACCCCTGCCCAGGAGGATCTCTTCAACCTCCCTGTCTGACATTGCCTGGGTGATGATCTTGCGGCGCACCTTGCGGCGCATATAGCATACGCCGTTGTATGCCACAGGGACAAACGAAAGCCCTACCCTTATGGCGATGTACCTGAGGCCTTCCTCTTCCAGAACGGTGATCTCAGGTATGATGTGCAGGGCCCCCCGGATGGTGTCCGGAATCTCCCTTAACACGAACTCGCAGTATTCCTGCGAAAGCCCTGTGACTTCCCCCTTGGGGTTCACGCCGATGTACAGCGTCCCGCCCCATGCGTTGGCAAAGCCGCAGAGCGTGCGGAGACACTCCGTCCTCCACTTGCACCTGTAGCTAATCCTTTCGGTCTTGGTAAACATATTACCCTCCAAACTCATGCAGTTTCCGGCCTTCAGCCTGCCCTGCGGACAGGCCCCACTCTGGCCTTACACTATTATATATAAACCGTTTGGAGGCGTTTTAAACAATGAAATGAAAATTTCCTGGGGTTTTTTAAAAAAACTTTTCCGGCTTCAGAAAATGCCGTACTATGTTTGCATAACCGCCGCTTGCTAAAATGTATACCTTTTGCATAAATCCTGTAATGAGGCCCGAAAGCTGTGCGTTCCCCGGCACACTGCCCTAAGGCGGACGGGTCATTTCATGCCTGCAAATATCTCCACCCTCTCAGGGTCTCTGTGGGAGAAGAACAGGCTTCTTCCCTCGTCTATGGCGGCCATGGCGGCCATGTCCTCGTCCGTGAGGGCGAAGTCGAAGATGTCGAAGTTCTCTTGTATCCTGTCCTTGTGGGTGCTCTTGGGGATCACTACAACGTCCCTCTGGATGTGCCAGCGCAGGATTACCTGGGCGGCTGTCTTGCCGTACTTTGCGGCTATGCCACAGATGACGGGGTTCTCAAAGATGTCCCCGCGCCCGCGTGCGAACGGAGACCAGGCCTCCAGCTGCACACAGTACTTCTTCATCCAGGACAGGAGCTCCTTCTGCTGGTTTACGGGATGGGTCTCCATCTGGTTGACCATAGGCTTCATGTCTGACCACAGACATATGTCCACGAGGCGGTCTGCATAGAAGTTGGAGACGCCTATGGCTCTTATGAGCCCTGCGTCATACAGCTCTATGAGGGCCCTCCATGCGCCGTAATAGTCTCCGAAAGGCTGGTGCAGAAGGCACAGGTCCAGATAGCCGGTCTTGAGCTTTTCCATGGAGCGGTACACAGACGCCTTGGCGCTCTCATAGCCGTAGTTGTTCATCCAGACCTTTGTGGTGAGGAAGATCTCCTCCCTGGGGATGCCTGACGTGGCTATGGCCTCCCCCACCTCTGACTCATTATGATAGAACTGCGCCGTATCCACAGACCTGTACCCCGTCTCCAGGGCGTCCAGGACGCACTGCACGCAGTCTGCTTTGTCTATCTTGTACACGCCGAAGCCCAGAATGGGCATGCGCACGCCGTTCGCAAGTATAACGTCTTTCATATGCCGCCTGTCTTGCCGCCGCAGATTGTCTTCCACGCAGCAAACTTCAACGGATATTATATCATCCGCCCCCGGATATTACAAGATGTTTGGCAAGTCCCGCCAGTCCTTTTGTTTGCCGGCCTTCGCGCACGCGCGCACGCGCGCGCGACATATTTATTAATATATAGCATGCGTGAACTTTATGTTTTGAGATCCTGTATGAACATTTGTTTGTGCTGGAGTTCAAGTCATTCTTTGTACTTAAAGTAGCACATCGGAATGGAAAAATGCAGCACCCTGTGTGGATGCCGCTCTTGCTGTGCTATGTTGTCATTTGCGGGTTAAGACGCAAACCGTCTCGCACCATTTGGTCTGCGGGAACATGTCAAACGGCGTTACGGACTGCAGCGTGTACGGAGACTCAGGGGATGAGCTCTTAACGAGGTTCGTGCCGTCCTCTTTCAGGGTGCCCATGAGGAGCCCCAAGTCGCGGGCCAGGGTTGCAGGGTTGCAGGAGATGAGGACCACTTTGTCTGCGTGGCTTTCACGGATGGCCTTCACTACGCTCCGCTCCATGCCCTTGCGGGGCGGGTCGCAGACTATTACGCCGCCTTCGGAGGCCTTTTGGAGGATCTGGACGTTGTCCTCTGCGGCGCCGCAGATGTTGTGCATGCGGCCGGCAAGATCGTTCTCTGCCATGAGGGTATTGGCGCACTGCGTGGCCTCCGGGACTATCTCTATGCCCCATGCCTCGCCGCAGGCCTTTGCAAGCATGGCGGTAAGAAGGCCGCCTCCGCTGTACAAGTCTATTGCCGCAGAGGCGCCCCGGGCTTCGTTTAGAACGCAGGCATACAGCTTGGAGCGGACCTCGTCATTGACCTGCATGAAGGTGTTGGCGCCCACGGTGAAGGATATGCCGCCTTCCTCCGTCCTAAGGAGCCCCTCTCCGCGGATGGTGTGCCACTCCGGGCCGAAGATTACGTTGGTGTCCGCAGGGTTTATGTTGAGAAGGAATGTGTAGTCCTTGAAGTGCCTGTCCAGAAGGGCCGTGAGGGCGTCTGAAGGGACGCTGCCTGCGGCCACCAGGGCTATTATGTGCCTCTCCCCAACTTTGCGGACAACTATGTGGCGGAGCTTTGCGCGCTGCTCTAAAGGGAGCAGGCGGGCGTATGAAAGGACGCAGGATATGATGTCCTTGACCCATTCCGCCTGGATGTAGCAGTCCCGGATGGGGATGATTCTGTGGGAGCGGGGTGCGTAGAAGCCGCAGACGGGTTCTCCCTCAGGGGTAAGTCCTATGGGCAGAGCCAGCTTGTTGCGGTAGCGGTATGCGCTGTCACAGGGCACTGTGGAGGCCACAGGGGCATCTATGCCGCCTATCTTTTTGAGGGAGGTGCGCACCATGGCGCTCTTGTGCTTGAGCTGTGCGGGGTATTTCATGTGCTGCAGGGAACAGCCGCCGCACTGCGGAAAGGCGGGGCAGACAGGGATGGTCCTGTCCGGTGACGGCTTTGTTACCTGCAGGACTTTGCCGTATGCGACGTCCTTCTGCACCTTCAGCACCTTGAAGGAGACCGTTTCACCAACAAGACACAGGGGCACGAAGACCGTCTTGCCTTCGCACCGTATTATTCCCTCTCCTTCTGTTCCGAGGCCTATGACCTCTCCGGTGTACTCTTCGTTCTTTTCCATATTCTCTCTATATTCTCTATGTGGTCTTGCGAATGCGCATGCGTGCGTTTTTACGGGGTGGCGTTTGGTGTCTGTTGTTTGGAGGCTGTTAATAGTTTATGATCAGGACCTCGTCGCATTTGGCGGTTCTGCCTTTGGTCTGGTAATTGGAGTTGGAGTAGCTGTTCTCAAGGTGCAGCGTCCTGTACCGGTACTCGTTGGCGGCCGCCCATTCTGCAAGAATGCTGTTGCGCCGGCCCTTGGACTCAAGGACGTTGGAGAGGGCGAACCGGATGCCGCGTTCATCCAGGGCGTCCAGATACGCAAGGAGATCCCTTTCGTCTTTCTCCGTCCAGCCTCCGTTCTCGTTGTACGTGGCGCATGAGATGAGGTACGGCGGGTCTGCATACACGAAGGTGTTCTCGTTCCAGCCGTCTGCGGGAAGATTGCGGAAGTCCTGCGCCGTGAAAGCATAATCCCCTGCCCTGAGGCGGTCTGCAAAGGCCGTGAGCTTTGAACGCATCTGGGAGTTGAAGTCCCTCTTGCCCACAGGCATGTTGAACTCTCCCTTTGAGTTGAAGCGCATCTGATTGTTGAAGGAGAACACTATGATTACGAAGAGCATGAGAGTCTCTTCATCACCGCACCCGCCCTCTTTGATGCGGGCGTTGTAATCCGACCTAAGCCTATTATACTGCTCCTTGTTGTATTCCGCAAGCCCGGCTGAGCCCGTGCCGCCGTACTTTTCATACCCGTACAAGCGGGTGTCCGAAAGCCCGTATGCCGATATGATAAGCTCTATGTCCGCCATAATGCGGTCTGTTTCCGTATTCCGGAACATGCGCAGGATGTCCATGAGGCGGGAGTTGGAGTCATTGAAAAGCACTCTCGGGCAGGGTGCGTTGATGCCTACGCTGCAGCCGCCGCAGAAAAGGTCTGCGAACAGGTCTGCATCTTCCGGGAAGTACGGCAGAAGCTGCGGAAGCAGAGAGTACTTGCCGCCGGGGTAGTTCAGGGGAGACTGGATGAGCTCCGCTCTCCGCTGCATGCGGCACTTGCAGAGGAACAGCCTCTCCGTGCAGGAGGCCTCCTGCGAGGTGCCGGACATGTATGCCTTATACGGGGCGGTGAAGACCTTTACCTCTCCCCTGGAGGAAAGAATGCGCATGATGTCCGCATCCCGGATGCGGGCGTTGGAGCGGGGGTCTGCCTTTGTGCCGGTGTCATTGTATGAGAGAAGTATGTAGCGGGCCTGCGTGTGAGAAATGAGGTCTTCAAAGGACTTCAAGGCGTCCTGCGTGCAGTACCTGCTCTTTATGGCGCTTCGCTCCATCTTGCGGGCGGTGCCGTATACCGGGGGCTTCTCCCAGCGGGCCACGTTCTCTAAAAGGTGGTACAGATCACAGTACTGGCGGGAGTTATACGGCGGGTCTATGTACACGAGGTCTGCCTGTATCCTGCGCACAAGCAGGTTGGCGTCCTCATTGAAGCATCTGTTGCCGGGTCCGCAGGGCGGAACCTGCGGCATGCAGAGCTCTATGTGCCGCATGTTGCGCATTCCCTTGAGGAAGGCGTCATAGTGGCCGCAGGTGTTGGCGGCCTTGTCCATGGCGTAAAGAAGGGATGCGACCAGCATGGCTCTCTCCCTCTCATTGAGCTCCCCTGCGCCGTAGCGCCGCTCTATGTCCTCCCGTATAAAGCCAATTTTTCTGCAGTCCTCTGCGGAGAAGTATGTGCCTGCAAAGTTCAGGGACATGTAGTTGTCTTCCACGGGAGCAAGGGAGTTGTACTCACATATGAGCCCCTCCACCTTCGCCTTGCTGTACCGCTGGGATGAGAACCATGCCGTGTGGCAGATCCAGTTGGAGTACAGAATGTCGTTGGTTATGAGCCTCTTGTCCGTGAAGGCGGATGCCACCGCACCCGTGCCGGCGAAGACGTCCGCCACCGTCTCTATGCCCTCGCACTCCGCATCCGCAACGGACCTTATGAACCCCAGCAGCCTGTTCTTGCTGCCAAGATACCTCCTGCTGCCTATGCAAACCGTTCTGCACTCCGGCCGTGCCCGTTTCGCACCCATATGACACATCCCTCCCTTGAAGCGGGATGCATCCTAACACAAAAGCCGGGCAGGCATCAACCGATATTGCCCGGCATCCTAAGGCTTATTATGAAAAGAGATGCCTTTTGGCATCTTCCTTCAAAATGTATACGCCAAAATGGCGTATCTGAGGCATTTGGGACACGTCACTGCCGCTTGATTCCGCCCACTATTGGGACACGTCACTGCCGCTTGATCCTGCCCACTATCTTGTCCACAAGCATCTGCACCTTGAAGATTAGGAAGTCGTAGATGAAGAAAAGGACGGTGCCGACGGTGAAGATGAGCAGGTAGATGTACTTGTTGACCGTCTCCCAGAATTCGGGGGAGAAGAGGTTGCCGCCGAGGAAGCCGTCATAGATTAAGTAGTAGCCTGCGATGAGGGTGCAGTCGAACCAGATGGCCTTCAGAATGAAGGCTATGATGCGGTTCCAGCGGTATCTGTTCTGCAGGGAGTTTATGAGCGGGTGCAGGCCGAAAAACATTATGAAGGGCACAATGTCCCAGAACTTGGCCACGGCGCCAAGGATGAGGGCAAGGATAACGGTTCCGCAGTACGCCAGGAAGTCCCCTCTGTAGAACTGCTTCGCGAGGGGCACCATGAGGGCTATGACGCCTATGAAATAGCCTGTGGCAAGCAGAACGCCGCTTAAAACTCCCAGCGCCAGGAAGCCGGCGGCCACGGCGCAGGAGATTGCGGACAGGGCTATCTCGAAAGAGCTGGCGTGCTTGGGGCCCTTCTGCTTCTTATTCTTTTCTTTCTCTTCCCTTTGTTCCTTCTTGCCCATTAGTCGCCTGTGTTCCTGTGTGGCTTGCCGTCTGCCATGCCTTGTCATACGGGCCCGCTTAAAGGGGCCGCTGCGGCCCTTAGTGGCCGTTTCAGGAGGGTTATGCGCAGTTTAAGCTGCCTTTTAAGTCTGCTGTACGAAGGTTTCCAGGCAGCCGTATGCGGCCTTGTCTGCCTTCTTGTTGAAGCCGTGGCGGGCGCCGGGAATCTTGTACAGGGTGGCGTTCTTGTACGCCGCCAGGGCGCCGTCCATGTACTTTTCCGCCACTATGCCGTCCCTTGTGCCCCAGCATATGAGGACGGGGCCTTCGTACGGGGAGATCATGTCCTCGTAGTGCTTGTCTATTACCGCCTTAGGGTAACAGCCGCCAAGCTTTAGGGGACCGAAATGAAGGACGTCTGGAATATTTGAGGGGTCGAACTTCATTATCATCATCTTCCCCGCCCTGGCATCGTCCGGGATGCAGAGTGCCGGGTAGAAAAGGATCAGCCTGCGTATCTCGCTTTTAAGCTCTGCCGCAAGGATTGCGGAAACAAAGCCTCCCTGGCTGCAGCCCATGAGGGTTACGTCTTCCGGGCTGGTCTCTTCAAGGCCCCTTGCGTATGCAAGGACGCTGCGGAGGTCCTCCACCTCTGTGTAGAGAGTCATCTTGGTGCGGTCCTTGCCGCTGTGGCCCATGGCGCAGCCGCCGTTGAAGTCAAAGCAGAATGAGGCATAGCCGTGCGAAGCAAACCACTTGGCGTAGCCCTTGGTGGTGCCGTAGTTGGCCATGAAGCCGTGGGAGATTATTGCTATGGGAAGGTTTGTGCCCTCATCCGGCCTGAAGTACAGGCCGCGGATGGTCATGCCGTCCCTTGTGCAGCTGAATTTTTCCTGCTTCATGCCTGCCCTCTCCCGCCGCCTTCGGACGGCCCGTATGGTGCCTTGGGCATGCCTGCCCGGACAACACCCCTTGGAATGTTACAAGCAGGCATGCCAAAGGCACGCCTGCAGTAATTTTTTGTATGAAATGTTTGTGAAACTTTGCCTGCGGCCGCCGTTTTGTCTGCAGCAGACGGTTTGTCTGCGGCTGCAGGTTTATCTGCAGCAGCCGTTGCAGAGGCAGCTTACGCAGAGGTAGGTGTAGCAACACTCAAGGCAGCTGGAGCAGCAGTTGCCGCCCATCTGGTTGGAGTCGCCGCCGTTGGAGTTCATGTTCTGTCCGTTGTATGCGCTCTGGTTCTGCTGGTCCGGCGGAGGTGCCTGCTGCTGTTGCTGCTGCTGGTTGCGGGCCTGGGCGGCCTGGCTGTCCTTCGCTATCTTGTCATTGAGCTTTCTGTACGTCTCTTTGTACTTTGCGTTGTCCGGCTCCAGCTGGATGGCTATCTCCAGCTGCTTCTTGGACTCGTTGATCCAGTTCTTGCGGTAGAAGACAACGCTCTGCAGGTAGTGCCACTGGCCGCCGCGCTCATTGAACTGGTCCAGAACGCGCTGGGCCTCGGAAAGGTTGCCCTGCTTTATGAGGTCCTCAACCTTCGCATAGTTGTCTCCGCCGTCCTCAGGGCTTTCCTCCCACTCGCGTGAGAGCTCCGCATAGGCAGTGTCTATCTTGGTGAGCATCTTTGCCGCATTGTTGCCCACTTCGCCGTCCATGAATCTTTCCTCAAGATACTTGGCGCGAAGCTCCTGGTATGCGGTCTCAACCTGCTCCCTTGTGGCGTCCTCGGGGAGTCCCAGTATCTCAAGATTTTTCTTGTTCATATTCTGCTCCTTCCGCATCAGTCTCACGGGCCAGTTGTCTCTCTTCCCCACAGTTTGCGCAGTCCTGGTCGCACCTCGGACATGCCTTGTCAAAAAGCGCCCGTGTCTTCAGGGGTATTCCCCTCATTATGATATTGTCTGTAAGATCGTGATTGAAGTAAAAGCGGATGTGCGCTATGGCCTCGCGCATCTGCGCAAACTCGTAATCGAAGATAAAGTTCAGCTCCGCTCTGTCCGTCTCCAGAACGTCATGAAAGGTCTTGAAGCCGTATGCGTTGTACAGCACGTTGTAGCGGCCCTTCTTTACGTCCTTGTCATAGTCGTCCACGGCATCCACAAGGTATATCCACTTGCCTATCGCATAGAACAGCTGCCTCGTGTATCCGTTTGCATGCTCCCCGAGGAGATAATCCGAGAGCTCCTGCATCATGAGGGCGGTGGGTTCGCAGGCCTCGTCTATTATGCTGCTGCCCTTCTCCTCGATTGCCCTTTGGTTCTCCATCTGCCTGGAGATTATCTCTGCAATGACGGGGTGTGTCTTCAAAACCCTCTTGTATCCGCGCTTGTACAGGAAGCGGAATATGCCCTTCTTGTCCCCGTCCAGGGCATCGTCGCAGAGTTTGTAGTACGCCAGCGTGGTGTTCATGCAGGCTAAGGCTATGGTGGTGTCATCCGGCAGTGCCATGGGGCGCCTCTTTATGAAGTGCAGCCCGCAGCGCTTCTTCTTGATGACCACGTCCTCTCCCTTTATGTTGTGCACTATGGCGGATGTGAAGGCGATGTCGTACGTCAAAGAGGTGCGCGCCAGCTGGCCGCACGACTTCCCGATGCACTTGCATGTGCCGCAGTACAGCGCATTGTACAGCGTCTCGTCCTTTATGAACAGATACGGCTTGTCTGGGTTAATGTATCCGAACATCTCTCGTCTTCATCCGCCGCCCGCCGGGCGGCTGCATGTGCTCCTGTTGTATCTTCCTGCGGCCTTCCTCAGGCCGCCAGCAGCTGTATGGGGGCGGCATATGTGCCGCCGTTATATGAGCGGCCGTCTTTGTCCGGACCGCGGTATATAAAGCGGCCGGGCTGGCCGCAGTGTGGTCTTTTTAGTTTCCGCAGCGGTAGAAGCCTATCTTCCTGTACACCTTGTCCAGGGTCTTGTTGGCTACGCGTGCGGCGTCTTCTGCGCCCTTGCGGAATATGTCATCCAGGTACTTTCTGTCGGCTAAGAGCCTTGCGGTCTCCTTCTGGACGGGGTCCAGGACATCTGCCACGGCCTCGCCTACGGCTAATTTAAAGTCCCCGTATCCCTTCCCGGCAAACTCTGCCTCAGCTTCAGGGATGGTCTTGCCGGTGAAGCAGGAATAGATGGAAAGAAGGTTGCTTACGCCGGGCTTGTTCTCCTCGTCATAGCGGACCTCGCTGTCGCTGTCCGTCACGGCCCTCTTGAACTTGCGGATTATGGTGTCCCTGTCATCGTCCATGAAGATGGTCCCGTTGGGGTTCTCTGCGGACTTGGACATCTTCTTTGAGGGGTCCTGGAGGTCATTTATCTTTGCCCCCACCTTCGTGAAGAGCGCCTCGGGCACTGTGAACGTGGGAGAGTATATGTTGTTGAAGCGGATGGCTATGTCCCTCGTGATCTCCAGATGCTGCTTCTGGTCTATGCCCACGGGGACGACGTCTGCGTTGTATAAAAGGATGTCTGCGGCCATGAGGACGGGATAGTCCATGAGGCCCATGTTGATGTTGTCCGCATGCCGCGCGCTCTTGTCCTTGAACTGCGTCATGCGCTCCATCTCGCCCACGTAGGTGAAGGTGTTCAAAACCCACGCAAGCTCCGCATGGGCGGGCACGTGGGACTGCACGTAGAGAGTGCACTTTTCGGGATCCACTCCGCAGGCTATGTAAGTGGCCAGAAGGCCTAAAGTCTTCTGCCTCAGCTCTGCCGGATTCTGGCGCACCGTTATGGCGTGCATGTTGGCTATGGCGTAAAAACAGCGGTACTCATCCTGCAGCCGGACAAAGTTCCTGATGGCTCCGGCGTAATTTCCTATTGTAAGCGTATTGGTGGGCTGCACAGCTGAGTACAGTGTCTTCTTAACCTCTTCCATATTCCCGGCCTGAAACTAGAAAATTCTACAAATACATAATAGCACAACGAAAATCAAATAACAAACGATTTTGCGAAATATAAGCCCCCGTCACCCAATTAAACGGAAACCGTCACCCCGTCACCACATTTTCATCATAAAAGCCCGGCCGAAGGCGCTTCCAGTGGCCGGAAAATTTCACATAGCGGCTGCTCTGCGCCGCCGTATATCAACACCCTGTGCCGCAGGTGTTGACGTATTCCCATATTATGCCCCGCCGGGCGGGGTGTCAACAAAAGCCGCCCGTTTCCGTCTTGTTTGGCTTGTATCTTAGGCCAAACTGCAATCTGTGAAAACAGCGGCCCCTTGAGGTCCGCTGCGTGTTCCATGTATGAATCTGGGCCGGCTGCGCCTCTCCCCTGCTGCCTACTTGAAGATGAACCGGAAGGGAAGCGAGACGAGAAGGTACAGGAGCGAGATTATGAGCGATATGAGCATGATGGAAAGAAGGTATCCGCCTATGCTTATGACCGCGCTGGTGAAGGACGTGAGAAGAGACATCTTTATGGCTGCCAGAATGAAGTCCACGACGAGGACAACGACGAGGAGCAGGATGATGCCGCTCCAGGCGGTCTTGATGTCTGCGCCGCTCAAGGTCATGTGGAGGCAAAGGAACAGGCCTATGATGAAGAACACCCACCACTGCCACGTGCCTATGAGCGAGAAGAAGGACTTGATGATGACCCAGACGTTCTGCATGAGGGGCTTGAAGCTGACGGACTCTATGGTTGCGGGAAGGGTGTTGATGGTCTGGGTGAAGGACGGCAGCAGAAGCCAGGCGAAGAGGTACATGAGGGCGGCGATGACTATGATGGGAGCAACTCCAATGAAGAAGTTGCCTATCTGCTGGTATACGTTCCTGTGGTTGTACGTATGCGCAACGTAGCCTAAAGTGCCGTCCTCTGAGCTTATCTGGAACAGCTTCATGTCCACTATCCTGTGGCCGAAAATGACGCAGAACAGGGCATGCGAAAGCTCATGCACCGGGGTGCCTATGACCCCGGTTGCATAGCATACCGCCTTGGCATGCCTCTTGAAGCTGGAATAGAAGCCCCTGTTGCAGAGGGATATGAGCAGTCCGAAAACGACTATGACGCCAATGGTTAGCACAATCTGCAAAAGGAATGCTATGAAAACGCTTTTGGTGTAGTCCATGAGATCCCCCGGTCTATGGCCGGACGGCGCCTGCAGGCCGCCCGTTTGGATTTTTCCTCTCCGGTCTTTATGAAACGGATTTTAGAAAAGGGGCGCCGGAACGGCACCCCTTGGTTTTGCTGCTTAAGACCTGATGCGAAGCCTGTGCCGGTCTTTAGGATTGGCCGTCCACGAAGGCGAGGACCTCGTTGAAGAGCTCCTTCTTTGTGGCCACGCGTGTGAAGCGGACGGGCTTGTCCCTGAGGGATATGAGGCTCTTGGGAACTTCCATGGCGGTTGCGGCATGGAGGCGCTTGATGCCCTTGAAGCTGTCCTTGACGTCGTTGCCCGTTACGGCGTACAAGACGTCCTGCGGGAACTTGTACGGGTTGGCCGTGGAGACGATTATCATGTTCGTCTCGTCCTTCTTGTTCTTCTCAAACCAGTCCAAGGCCACCTTCATGGCGCAGCCCGTGTGGGTGTCCATGGTATAGCCTACGTCCATGAAGACGTCATACATGGCCTCCACGCAGGCATCCTCCGTGGCATAGCCGCCGTCAAAGGTCTGCTGGATGGCGGCAAGTTCTGCAGGGGTTATGGAGTACTTGCCAGTCTTCTTGAGGGACGTCATGCGCTCCGTGGTGAGCTTTGAGTTGCGGCCGGAGACCTCAAATATGAGGCGCTCCAAGTTGGAGGAGACGAGGATGTCCATGGACGGGGACGTGGTGCGGTAGAACTCACGGTTGGTGTCGTATACGCCGGTCTTTAAGAAATCCGTGAGGATGTTGTTCATGTTGGATGCGCAGTGCAGCCTGCGGACAGGCAGGCCCATCTGCTTTGCGTAGTAGGCTGCGAGGATGTTGCCGAAGTTGCCCGTGGGAACGCAGAAGTCCACCTGGTCTCCCTGGTCTATCTGGCAGCTGGATACAAGGTCCAGGTAGGCGGAGAAATAGTAGGCGATCTGGGGCGCAAGGCGGCCGAAGTTTATGGAGTTTGCGGATGAAAGAAGGATGCCCTTCTCTTTGAGGACGGCATTGTCCTGGGGTGAGGAGAATATCTCCTTGACGGCCGTCTGGCAGTCATCGAAGTTGCCCTTCACGGCCACGACGTTCACGTTGCCGCCTTCCTGCGTGCACATCTGCATCTTCTGCATCTTGGAGACTCCCTCCGAGGGGTAGAAGACCATTATCTTCACTCCCTCTGCGTCCCTGAACCCCTCCAGGGCGGCTTTGCCGGTGTCGCCCGAGGTGGCCACGAGGACCAGGATCTCTTCCTTTATGCCGCAGATGTCACAGCCTTTGCGGAGAAGGTACGGCAGGAGGGTCAAGGCCATGTCCTTGAAAGCGCACGTGGGGCCGTGCCAGAGCTCCAGCATGTATATCTGGTCATCAAGCCTTAAAAGCGGGGCGGGGTCTCCGTCGAACTTGGCGTACGCTGCCTCGCAGGCCTTCAGAAGGTCCGCCTGGTCATAGTCATCCAGATACTTGCCTAAAACCAGAGCCGCGCGCTCCGGGTAGCTCATATCCACCATCTTCTCCATCTCGGAGGCAGAGACTTTCGGGAATGTCTCCGGTACGTAAAGGCCGCCGCCCTCCGATAAGCCCTTTACTATGGCCTGGGCACCGGTAACCTTCTCTCCGCCTCTCGTGCTGATAAAGTTCATGTCGCTCTCTACCTGCCTTCACCCGCCATGCCGGCGGGTCTTTTGTGCTTACTTCTATAATATCTGCGCATGAATGCGTTCATGCGGGTTTGTATTGTCCTTTGGAGGATGTGCCGGCGGCCAGTTCTCTCATCCGGGCCGTTTGCGGGCCGATGCCAATTTAAAAGACGGCGCATAGTGCGCCGTCTGGAAAGACATATTGGTCCTGGGTACGTCTCATACGTACTTCTTTACGAAATCCGGGAGGTCTTCCTTTTCACAGCTGCACGTCAGCACAATTGTTATATCGTTATCATTGGAGACCTTCTCAAGCATGTAGAAGAGCTTTGAGAGCTCACTCACGCTCTTGCCCGCAATGCGCGCTATGCCGTCCACGTAGACGAACTCCTGGTCATAGCTGCATGCGCAGACGCCCAGTATGAAGCCGCAGAGCGCCTCTTCCCCAGTGATATTGAAATCCTTGACATCTATGTACTTAACGGCTCTGTTGACATCATACATGCCCCTCTTGTTGTCCGTGATAAAGACGCTCAGTCCCTTCGCAGTAGCCACATCAGCGTTAGCCATGGCAATGAGCCGCTTTGTCTTTCCGGAGCCCTTAGGTCCATAAACTATTTTAATCATGAAGTTCCTCCTGAAGCTGTTGAAAAATGTTCTGTTACGCTCATTCTAACAGCTGTCAGGGTGAATTTCAATAGCAACAGCCAAAATTTTACCTGTTTTTCAAAAACCCGTCACCTTGTGAAATCGGCCGTTCTGCGCACATATATAGCTATTTTTGGCCACTGGACGCATTGCAATGGAGCCGCTTTGGTGCACATTGACGGCCCTCTCCCGGGGCGGGACCCCCCTGGAGCTTTTAGTCCTCAAGCTCTGTGGCGAACTCTGCTATCTTGGCAAGGCCGCACTCCATGTCCTCCATGCCGAGGGCGTATGAGAGGCGCACGGCATCGTCATCGCCGAAGCATACTCCGGGAGTCAGGGCTATCTGCTTCTCGGTGAGAAGAAGGTCTGCCATATCCATGCTGCCGGTTATCTCCTTGCCCTTGTACTTCTTGCCGTAGAGCTTGTCGCAGAGAAGCATTACGTAGAAGGCGCCGTCCGGCTTCACGTAGTCATATCCTAGGGGCTTCATGGAATCCAGTATCTCAAGCATGCGGTTGCGGCGCTGTCCGAAGGCCTTTATCATCTCTTCCATAGGCTCTGTGGGGCCCTCAAGCGCAGCTATGGCTGCGTACTGGGTCATGGTGTTGACGTTGGATGTGGAGTGGCTCTGGAATGAGGAAATGGCTGCGGCTACCTTGTCGGGTGCTGCGAGGTATCCGAGGCGCCAGCCCGTCATGGCGTATGACTTGGAAACACCGTTGATGACTATCGTGAGCTCCTTCATCTCAGGGGAGCATGCGGCTATGGAGAAGTGCTTCTCGCCGCCGTATATGAGCTTTTCGTATATCTCGTCCGCAAGGACTGTGATGTTGTGCTTTACGCATACGTCCGCTATGGCGCGGATCTCGTGCTCCGTGTATACAGCGCCCGTGGGATTGTTGGGGCTGTTGAAGATGAGCATCTTGGTCTTGGGGCCTATGGCCTCCTCTATCTGCGCTGCGGTTACTTTGTAGCCGTGGCGGGGCGTGGCGTAGATGTAATTGGGCACGCCGCCCACGCTCTTCACTACCTCAGGATACGTGAGCCAGTACGGCTTCGGGATGAGAACCTCGTCGCCGGGGTTGATGGTGGCGAAGAGTGCGTTGAAGATGGAGTGCTTTGCACCGTTGGAAACTATAATCTGAGAGGGCTTGTAATCCAGGTCATTGTCATCCTTGAACTTCTTGCATATTGCCTTCTTGAGTGCCGGAAGGCCGGAAGCCGCAACGTACTTCGTGTATCCCTTGTCCAGGGCGTCCTTCGCTGCCTGGCAGATGTGCTCCGGGGTATTGAAATCCGGCTCACCGACGCCGAAATTGATAACTTTGATGCCCTGCGCCTTGAGGTCATTGGCCTTGGCGGAAATGGCAAGCGTCATGGAAGGGGCTATTGTGGAGACTCTGTGTGATATCTTTATCATGACCGTGTCCTCTTTAAAATAATCTGCTGTTTCTTCATTCTACATTATATACAGCCCTCTGCCGTTTTGCAAATGTTTGAACAAAGTTTCATCCCCGCCTTGCGTTTTTGTGCTCCAGCAACGAGGTTTGTATCATAAACTCACGCAGCCCCGCTTTAAGGGCTCTCATATGCGCCTTCTGGCCGCCTGTGCGGGCATGTTTTTGCCCACAGGAGAACAGATATGGCGCCTGAAGCAGAGCCATATACGGCCCCGGAAGACGCCTGGAGAGGCTTCTCCCCCCTTGGGGAAAAGTTTAATCCCCGGGCCAGGGACCCGGGGACAAACGAACCATATTAAAAATCAGAGATGATGTGTGTTAGATGAAATGTGCCGGGGAGCGGTGCGTCACTGCTGCGCGTTGTGCTGGTCCTCTGCGGAACCGGATGAGGACTTCTTGGCCTGGGCATCGTCCAGGATCTTCTGGATGTCCTCCGGGATCTGGTAATGGCACTTGCCGCTCTGGTGGCATGAGGAGCAGCTGTGGCAGCCCGGACAGCCGTCACAGTCCCCGCCCTTGCCGTGGAGCTTGTTGTATATGACTATCGCCGCAGCCACGATTACTGCCGCTGCGAGGATGCATATGATGAGGATGTCAAACCAGTTCATGTTTTGCCTATATCCCTGTGGGTTTCAGTTTTTCCCCACACAGTATGGGGAAATTGTGGATAAGCTGCGCTGCAGGCCGCAGTTTTGCGGCATTGGGGCTGCAGTATGCGCGGTTTGGAGCAGGTCCAGAGCCGGCCGCTAGTCGCTTGCGGCGGCGGTGTTGTCCGGGCCGTTCTTCTTGTTGCGGCGGCGGATCTTCAGCTTGTCCAGCTTGTGGCGGTTGTTGAGGACGATGAGCGTTACAGCGATTGCAAGGGCTGCAAGCCAGATGAACGTGGTCCACCACCAGGAGAGGACGGTGTAGACGCAGGCGGATACGATGTAGCTGGTGGCGAACCAGAAGAGCAGCGTCCATTTGAACTTGCCCTTGGGAAGCTCCGCCTTGGCCGTTGCGCAGGATGCGAAGCAGGGGATTGTGGTCATGTTGAAGACTATGAAGGCAATCACTCCCTGCCAGGTTATGTCCGTGTTGGCAACCATGGCGAGGCAGGCCGCCGCGCCGTTGGTTTCGGTGTCTATGTATGTGGCGGCTACGACTGCTGCGAGGGCGCCGAAGGTTGCCACTACGTTCTCTTTCGCAACGAGGCCGGTTATGGCGGCTACCGCGAATACCCAGCCCAGTTCGCCGGCCTGTGAGCCGAAGCCCAATGGCGTGAAGATGGGCTGCAGGAGCATGCCTAAAGAGCCTAAAATGGACTCATCCGTGCGGAGGTTTACCATTCCCTCCACCAGAAGGTTCCCGTTGCCGTCCGTGAACATGTTGACGAAGTAGTTGGCATCTGCGGCCGTGAGCGCCTTCTGAGAGGCGGTGAGGCCTATGCCGTCCACGAGGTCCTGAGTGTCCTGAAGAAGGAACTCCCATCTCCATGAGAAGGACTGCAGGAACCAGATGACTATGGTGGACAGGAAGATTATCGTAAAGGCCTTCTTCACGAAGTGCTTCGCCTTGTCCCAGATGTGAAGCATGAGGTTCCTGGTCTTGGGGAAATGGTACGTGGGCAGCTCCATTATGAACGGCGGCGTGTCGCCCTTCAAGGTGGTGTTGCGCATCAGGATAACGCACACCAGGGCCGTTATGATGCCCACGAGGTACATGGCGTAGGTTATGAGGTCTGCGTTGCCGAAGCCGAAGGCGGATACCATGGCGCCCGCCATGCCGGTGAGGATGGGGAGCTTGGCGCCGCAGGAGAAGAAGGGAATTACACGAATCGTGGCTGTCCGCTCCTTCTCATCCGCAAGGGTTCGGGTGTTTATGATTGCGGGCAGGCCGCACCCGAAGCCCATTATCATTGGCATGAAGGCTCTTCCGGAAAGGCCGAAGCGGCGGAAGATCCTGTCCAGCACGAAGGCGATCCGGGCCATGTAGCCGGTGTCTTCAAGGATGGAGAAGCCGAGGAACAGCAAAAGGATCTGGGGAAGGAAACCGAGGACCGCGAAGATGCCGCCGAGGACGGCGTCGCATACCAGGCTGTCTATCCAGGCCGCACCGCCGCATACGGATATGAGCAGGGATACGCCTTCCGTTATGTAGTCCGTGATCCAGGTGAAGATGTTCGCAAGGATTACGCCCGGCGAGAACACCGTGCCGTCATAGAAACAGGCAAGGAGCGTTGTGGACCAGGTCTCCTCCCACCCTAAGCCGCCTTCCTCCACGGGATCGAAAAGCGTAGGCATCCAGTTCTGCTTCTCCGTGAAGCCGTTCAAAAAGAACAGGTTGCTGGAGAAGGTGAGGTGGAACAGAAGAAGAAGGATTACAAGGAAGATGGGGATGGCCCATACCCTGTGGGTCAGGACCTTGTCTATCCTGTCGGACTTGGTCTCCAGAGTGTGCATGGCCTTGGTCTTGGCAGAGGAAAGGTGCGCGGAGATGTACTTGTACCTCTCGTCCGCAATGACGGCCTCAAGGTCCTCCTCCCCCTCCGCCTGGCCGGCGGTGGCTGTGGCGAGGGCAGCCTTGGCGCCCTTGCGCTCTATCTCTATCTCGTCCGCCTCCAGAAGCTTAATGGCGTGGAAGAGGGGCGAGTTCACGTCGCTGTCCTTGTAGTATGAAAGGACGGGTTCAAGGGGCCCTGAGATGGCATCCCGGATTACGGTCTTCCCCTCACGTGTTGCGGGCATTGAGATGGCCCGCTCCATGAGCTCCTTTATGCCTTTGCCTGTGAGCGCCGAGACGGGGACTACGGGAACGCCTAAGGCATTCTCTATGACTTTAGGGTCTATCTTGTCCCCTGCCTTCTCCACCTCGTCCATGAAGTTGAGGGCCACGATGACAGGCACGTCCATTTCAAGGATCTGGGTGGTGAGGTACAGGTTGCGCTCCAGATTGGTTGCGTCTACTATGTTTATTATCCCGTCCGGATGCTCATCCAGGATGTAGTTCCTGGCGATGACTTCCTCCGGAGTGTACGGGGACAGGGAGTATATGCCGGGCAGGTCTATGATTGCTACGGTCTCCTTGTCTGACTTGTACAGGCCGTCTTTCTTGTCCACTGTGACGCCGGGCCAGTTGCCCACGTGCGCCGTAGAGCCCGTCAGGGCGTTGAACAGCGTGGTCTTGCCGCAGTTCGGATTGCCGGCCAGGGCAAATGTCCTCATTTAAGCTCTACCTCCACGCATGCTGCCTCGACTTTCCTTAATGTGAGCTCATACCCTCTCAAGGTAACCTCTATGGGGTCTCCAAGCGGAGCCTTCTTCTTCATCGTAACCTCGGCTCCGGGGGTCACTCCCATGTCAAACAGGCGCCTGCGGATCTTTCCCTCGCCGGCCACCTTTACAATCCTGCCGCTTTCTCCAACAGTAAATTCGCTCAGTAACTTTGTCATATCTTCCATAGCGCCGAATATACGGCCATAAAACTTAACTTAGGTTAATTATTTGCTGAAAAAATATTGCGTACCTCATTTTCCCGCGATACGCAATGAAAGGGCTCTGTAGATTTAAGCCACAAGAATCTTGCCGGCAAGGTTTCTGTCCAGGCACAGCCTGCCTTCCTTGACGATTACAATGACGTTCCCGCCGCTTGAGGATACCAGCGTAAGCTTGGATCCTACTGTTATTCCAAGTTCCTGCAAGTGCTTGCGGACCTTGTCCTCTGCACTCACCTTCCTGATAGTAAGTTCGGTTCCGCACGGTGCGATAGCTATAGGCATAATTTGGAAACCTCCTTTAAATCTGCTGAAAACTTAAACGCGTTTAACCTTTTTACAGGCTCATTATAACGGCCTCATTCGGCCTTGTCAACAGAAAAATAAACCAAAGTTGGCTTTTTTTGTCGGAAATCTCATATCTCAGACACTTTCCGGCAAGATTGTCCTTTTTCGCCGCCTCCCACCGTACATCGTCAAAACGAGACAATATGCCGCACTTTTCCTTGCCAGGCCGTTATAAACCAACATAATCCGCGCATCTGTTGCATGCCCTTTCAAAGTCAACATCACCTGCACGCCAAAAATTAACCGCACTCCGCTTTTTGTATTTGGAGCTTTTTTCCGGCATCCTTCATGCTGTCCGGACGGAAAAGAAACCGTGTTTAAGTCCCTGCGCCGCAGGGCAAAAGAAAAGCCGGCGGGCCATCTTTTTCGGCACGCCGGCTGGTGTTTCATGATAAAATTCTTGGGCCCTGGAGGCCCTTGTGAGCTAGTCTATAACCAAATCCTTGCGGGGCGTGTACATCTGTATAAGATCTTCACATGTACCCTCTCCGTATCCGTTGTACAGAACTATATCCTCCTTAAGGGACACCTTGTACAAGGTGAGAGCCTTCGCCTCCTCCTCGCTCTGCGGAAGCAGAGGGGAGTCCGGTTCATTGAGCAGGAACCGGTTCCTCTGGATGCTGCCGCAATGCTTGCAGCAGTTGCAGTATTCCGTACTTTGCGTGGCCTTGGAATATGCCTGCTTGTAGTTATACACCTTCTCCACATATGCAGCTATGTCCTGAGGCATGGGGGCCAGGCTGGAACACATGACAAATTTGTCCTTGAAACGAGAATATCCGGTCTTCTTCTCATTAAACCGCATTATGTCGTCGAAGTCATCAATGCCGAAACCTATGACCTTTATGGTCTTTCCGCACTGAGAACAGCTGCACTCCCCTTCAAGGATGTATATGTGATCGCAGACAACAAGGCCCTCGTCGTGATCCGGTCCCAGGATCCACTTTCTGAACCTTGGATAAAAATCCGCATTGTCTGCGTACCATCTCTTCGCATCAGGATTCCATAATGCCCCGTTCTTCTTTGCTTCGTCTTCTTCCTCAGCAGGAACATTCAGGTAAAGCGCCATCTTTTCCTCCCTTCCCGTCCCGTATGACGGGTCTTTTATTTCTGTTTCTATTGCCCGGCCCCGCTCAGATACCGGCGGGACCGGCTGTTGTTTTATGACAAACTTCCGGGCCCCCGGAGACCCATGTGCGGGTTACTCCGTCCCGGAGAAGTTGCGGGCGAACTCACGGCAGTTGTAATCGTTGTCCGGCTTGCAGAGGACTGCAAAGTCTATGGTCTCAAAGAACTCCCCTGCCGTCTTTCCGTCCGCGAGAAGGTGCTTCAGGGCGTACATGAAGGTGTCTGAGACCAGTCTTGCATCATTGGCAAACACCCCGCATCCAAAAGCTCCGAGGATTAAGTGCCTGTACCCGTTGACCGCTGCGCAGGTGAGAATGGTCATGATGCGCTTCAGAAGGATGTCCTTGTACTGCGTCTGGGTCTTCCCTTCCAGGCCGTTCCGGATGTTGGGTGCCGCACAGGTTATGACACCTATTGGATAGGGTTCCGTAAGAAGGCTGCAGCCGGCATCCTTCAGGACCTCCACGCACGGGGAGATTATGACGGAGTCAGATCCCAGCTTGGAGTTTATTGACCGGTTGTAATCATAGAACTCCCTGGCGGCATCGCTCTCAAGCGAGAGCAGCAGGGACGTCTTGCGGCAGAGGTCCTCCTCCTGCGCCGTGGCTCCGTTGCGCACACCGCCTCCGGGATGCACTGCACTGGCCATGTTCTGCACAAGAATCTTGGGGGCCTTGTCTCCCTCTGTGAGGCATGCCTCATACCTCTTCCACGTGAGGGTAAGGGTGTCCGTGTTCTCACAGGAGAACCGGATGGATGAAATGTCTGCGGGTGCGGGGCTGAGGCTCATCCTGCCCTGCAGGGCGGCAAGGGTCTCTTTTACGTATGTGTCTGCCTTGCGTACTTCTGTCCTGTTAAAGGGAAGCCCTGTCATGTGGCCGCCGGATATGTAACGGCCGCGCTCTATAATCTCCAGCGTGTTCTCCAGTATCTGTCTGTTCTTCTCTCTGCGGGGGTCTTCCCGTCTGTCCTGAACTGCCATAGCTCTCTCCCTGCGGCCGTGCCGTCCCGGTGTGGGGGCCGCAGATGCTGTCTCTATTGGGGTAAGTGTTATTATGATAATCTGTCTGTCCGAGGAATGCAAGCAAAGGTTCGCCTGTAACCGGCAAACTTAAAAAAGTTTGAAGTGAACTCCAATGCAGGTGTTGAACAGCACCTGCATTCCCTTCGGAAATTTTAAATTTTCCAAAGATTTTTATCTGCACCCTTCGCCTGTTCAGATTGCATATTGCGGGAAAAGCCCCCCGGGAGATCCCAGGGGGTGAGGCATCTATATGGCAAAAGCCAATGGGCGATAGGTCTGTATGGGTTGGCGTGGATTGGAAGGCCGGGCGAAGGCGGCTTTGGGTCAGAGGAAGGCCTTGAAGACGTCATCCGCCTTGGCGTGGATGTTGAGGTCTGCATAGAAGTCAAAGTAAGTGTGGCCGGGGTTGATCTGGATGATTTGGGCGGTGCGCTTGCGGCAGCCGAAGTAAGCGTCGCTGTAGTTGCCGTTGGCCCCTATAATAATGATGAGATCCGCCTGAGCCATCCAGCGCTGGGCCTTGCGCACGTTGCCGTCATGGAGCCCTACGTGGCTGTAGAAGGGGAATGTCCATATGACGTCCCCGCAGAGGTCACAGCGGGGCACCGTGCCGTTGCCCCAGATATGGTAGTCATCGAAGCGCTTGTAGCAGTGCGTGCAGCGGTTTATCTGCAAGCTCCCCTGTATCTCCGCCACGTTCTCAGAGCCCGCTATCGTATGCATGCAGTCTACGTTGGTCGTTATGATGCCCTGGAGCTTCCCCTCCGCCTCCAGCTTGCGCAGGGCCTTGTGGGCTATGGAGGGCTCTCCGTTGAACATGGAGTGCAGGAAGGCCTTGTCTAAAAGCTGGTAGTATTTGTCCGGTTCATTGCGCAGCATGTCTTCGGAGCCCAGACCCATGAGCTCCTTCACGTTGCTGTGGTTGAAGGTAATTCCACCTGCAGACAGCGAGATCCCGGCTCCCGTTATGGCAACCGTGAAATTGCTGTCCTGTATGGCCTGCTGCAGTTTTGCTGTCTGCCTGGCTAAATCCATCTGTCCCTCCCAAAGGCCCCTGCGGACGGGACCTTCTGCATATGGGCGTTATATGGGCTGTATTGGCCTGTATGAGGCCGTTAAAGCGGCCATATCATTGGTTTGACTCTGTTTTGCGGCCCTCCAGGGGCTCTGTATGACCGTTTGGGCGCAAAATACGGCTGGATGCGGCATATTCCCGCATGAATGACTCTCCGGGAGCGTTATGTAGCGGGGAACCAGCGGCAGAACTCGCGGTAGTTGTAATCCTTGCCCGGAGGGCAGAGGACGGCGAAGTCTATGGACCTGAAGAGCTCTGCGGCCGTGCGGCCCCGGTATGTAAAGGTTTGGATGGCTTTGTGGAACTGGGCGGAGACTAAAGCTGCGTCATTGCCGAAGATCCCGCAGCCGAAAGCCCCCAGAATGAGGCGGGACTTTTTGTTCTCTGCAGCAACGAGAAGAATACCCTGGATGCGGCCGAAGAGCATGTCTTCGTACTCCTGCGGGGTTCTGCCCTCCAGGCCGAAGCGTATCATGGGGGCGGAACAGCTTATAACGGAGACCGTGAACGGGCTGGCAAGAAGCTCCGCTTTGTTGTCCTTTATCACATCCACGCAGGGGGAATATATAATGGCGTCCGTGCCCAGGCGTCCCTGGACGGACTTGTTGTACGCATAATACTCCTGTGCGGCACCGCTCTCCAGGGAAAGAAGAAGGGACGTGCGGCGGCAGAGGTCTTCCTCCTGCGCTCCGGCGCCTTTCCGGGTCTGCCCGCCGGGCTCCGTGCCGCTGGCCATGTTAAGGACCAGCACGTCCGGCTCTTCGCCGGCCTTGGTGCACTCCCGGCATCTTTTCCACGCAAGGGCAAGTGTGTCCGTGTTCTCACAGCCGCAGGGCGGCATGGGCCCCTCTGCCGGAGCAGGAGCTTTGCTGCGCATGGCGTCCAGCTGGGCAGGAAGATACACTTTGGCCTGCTGCAGGGCGGCTGTGGGGTGGGGCAGACAGATGGTGCAGCCGTCTGCGGTGCCGCCTCCGGAAAGAATGGAGAGAGTATTTTCCAGGATTTGGATGTTACGCTGGCGGACAAGGGCCTTTTGGGCCTCCCGTTCCGCTATCTCTGCCTCAGAGAGGCCGGCGTACTCACGGGCGCGCATCTGTTCCGCCATGCGGATCATCTCGCCTTCATCTATTTCAGTCTTTCTGTTCTCCGCCATTGGTGTGCCTCAGTTCATTGAGCTTTTTGAAGACCTCGTCGCTGCCCTCGCGGATGTTGAGGACGGAGAGGTAGTCAAAGGATGTGCGCCCCGGGTTAATCTGGATGACAGGCGCCTTGGGGTTGCGGTAATCCCAGTACACGCCGCCGTAGTAGCCGTGGGTGCCTATGACTATTATGAGGTCTGCCTGTGAGATCCACTGCCTTGCCTTGCGGACGTCCCTGTCCCAGAGGCCTATGTGGCTGTATATCGGCCACGGAGTTATGGTGCCGCCGCAGTGCGGGCACTTGGGAAGATCTTTCTGGTTCCAGATTTCGTATGTGTCATAGTGGCGGCCGCATTCCTCACAGCAGTTCACCTGCAGGCTGCCCTGTATCTCGGCTACGTTTTTGGAGCCCGCTATGGTATGCATGCAGTCCACGTTGGTTGTTATGATGCCCAGCATCTTGCCCTCGTCCTCAAGCTCCTTTAAGGCGTAGTGGGCATAGCTGGGGTCATAGTGGAACATGGAGTCCAGGAAGGAGCGAAGGAATGCGCTGTCATCCCCTCCCGCTCCTCTGCGGGTCACATGCAGCTGGCCGTACGTTACTCCACCTCCGGAAAGGGAAATCCCGGCGCCCGTTATGGCCACTATCCTGCTGCTTCTGTCTATGTATTCTGCAAGCCTGCGTATCTCGTCCATTCTGCGTTTCTCCCTGCGTTCACGAAGTCCCATGTGTGTCTCTGTCCCCTTACTGTCCGAGGACGTATGCAAGTGCCTCTGCCGCGTCTGCACGGACGTTGAGATCCACTACGGAGTCAAACTCGGTTGAGCCCGGGTTGATCTGCACCATCTTCGTGCCCCTCTTCATGCCGCTGAGGTACTCATTGCTTCTGAAGCCCGTGGTGCCAATTATAATGACCAGGTCCGCCTCGGATATCATGCGTATTGCCTTCCGCATGCCGGCATACCCCTCTTCAGAGCGTATGTCCCGGCAGAAAGTGGCAGGCATTATGGGCCCTCCGCACTTGGAGCAGCAGGGCGCATGACCCTGGTTCCAGATGGAGACGTCCATGTAACGTTCGCCGCAGTCCGCGCACAGGTTGTCCTGGAAGCTTCCCTGAAACTCTGCAACGTTTTTGGAGCCTGCAAGAGTATGCAGGCAGTCCAGATTCTGCGTCGCTATCCCGTACAGCTTCCCCTGCTTCTCCAGCTCCGCAAGCTGCATATGCACCCTGCTGGGGCCTTTCACAAAGGTGGCATCCAGGAAAGAGTCCCTCATGATTTTGTAGAAGTCCTCCGGATGCTTGCGTGCATAGTCTGCAGAAAAGACGCGGCCCGCATTCATGCGGCCAACCGTCATCTTGAACCTTCTCATACCGTACATGTAAGATATCCCTGCACCCGTAACCGCCACCGCTTTGTGGCTTGCGTCTATGTATTCCTTAAGCTGGATGAAATCCTTTCTCATATCGCTCCGTCCAGACCGTCTCTGCGGTCTTGCTTATATTGTAATCTGAACAGTTACAATTATAATTGCAAATCGTATTGAAGTCAATACATACAGTTGATTTCATACGGCCCGCCTGCTATACTTAGTGCACCAGACTTTAAAAGGTGCATCAAATGCGAGTCAGCAAACGCTTCCCCACAGCCGTACACGCTTTGCTGTTCGTGGCTGTCCTGTCCCCTGAAAAGAGGGTTACAAGCAGCCTTGTGGCAGAGAGCGCAGGCTCCAATCCGGTTATAATACGCAACATCTTCCAGGACCTCACCAGGTGCGGTCTCATTGCCGCTGTGCCCGGAAAGAACGGGGGCGTGGTTCTTGCAAAGGATGCAAAGGACATCTCCCTGTGGGACATATACCAGGCCGTGGAGACCAATGACGCTGAAGAGATCTTCAAGATCCATGACGAGGAAAGCGAGAGCCCTATTGGCCGCAACTTCTACCGCATCCTGTACCCGCACATGGACTCCGCCGTGCAGGCCATGAAGGCCAGTATGGAACAGGTCTCTTTGGATACCCTCATGAAAGAACTCACCTCTCTTATTGAAAGCGGCGAGGCAGAGGACGTCTCCGCTGAGATCCCCAAGCTGGAGCTGTAACAGCATGAATGTTCCACATGGAACATTTTGAACTGCACCGGGACAATGGCTCCGATTCAATGTAAAATACTCCTTACCGCAACAGGAAAATTCTGCTTACCGTGTGCATGTAAAATTCATCTTCCCGCTTTTGTAACCCGGCTCCGGCCGGGTCTTTTGTTTGCACAAAAAAACAGACATGCCCACAAGGCACATCTGCTCATACATATTGGTGCGGGTAACAGGATTCGAACCTGCACTACCTTTCGGTAAGAAGATTTTAAGTCTGCCGCGTCTGCCTGTTCCGCCATACCCGCATGCGTGTACATATTATAATATGCAATCCGCTCAAAATCAAGCGGATTTGAGGAAGATTTTGTTCAGGATGCTGTAAATACTTTAAACAGTTCATGCCGGCGTAATAGAGGATAATTGTTATACCCCTATAAGGGTATAACAGGGTTCTTTCACAAATGCCTTGACTAATCACCGTCTCAAGTGTTAATATAGTCTCCGACGGGGGATGTCACTATGAAAAAGATGCTTATCATATATTACACCTGGGCATATGGCAATACTAAGAAGATTGCAGACCAGCTCCAGGCGGCCACAGGAGCCGATATTGAGCGTATAGATACGGTGGAGCCGTATCCTAGCAATTACCAGGAAACGTATGAACAGGGGTATACAGAGGTTGACCTTGGAAAGACTCCTGATATCTTGGAAACAATGTATGATATCGATGACTATGATGTAGTTGCCCTGGGCACGCCCACATGGTGGTATAAGGTGGCTCCCGCCATGCTTACATTCATCTCCACACACGGCTGGAAGGGCAAGACCGTTATCCCGTTCACAACCTGTGCAGGCTGGCCCAAGAAGATAATGAAGCAGTTTGCAAGGGAATGCGAGGGAACGAAGATTGTACTCCCATTCATTGTAAAGTTCGACCGGAACGGAGGCCCCAACCAGGTTACGCCGCAGTCTGAGATAGACCACTGGATCGCAGCCGTCCAGAACTTCCTGGAGACCGGCAAGATAGAAAAGATCAAGCAGAAGAAGCATGACCAGAATTTCTTCCAGCGACTGGCAGCCACATTCAAGAAAAAGAAGAAGTAAGAAAAGCCCGCCCGAATATCCGGACGGGTTCTTTTTTGTCTGGAGGCGACACCCAGACTTGAACTGGGGGTTAAGGTTTTGCAGACCTCTGCCTT
>JAJPZC010000182.1 GCA_021204585.1 Clostridia bacterium | reverse complement strand
TATAGTTGCACACCTTCACCGCCGTACCCGTCGGGCAGATAAAAGTGTCGCCCGCACCGAGACGATAATGCCCTTCCGGAGTCTCTATCGTTACGTTTCCCCCGTGACAAAAGAAGAAAACGTTTCGCGGAACCTTAACCGGCAGAGGGTCGGTCTTAAACTCCAAACTGCTCACAAGCAGGATGTCGTCGTCCTTATAATCCGGCGTTTCGTTAGTCTTTTTCTTAAACGGCGCGTCGGGCAAGCCGTTTATATATCGTATATCAGTATCCATTTATTATCTTTATAGAGTTATTATCGGATTGCGGCGCGGACGTGTTTGTTTCCTGCCGTTTCTCTATCTCGGCGCGCAGCCTAAAGCCACGATATTGGTCAGTTGCACAAAGTCGCCGACGGAGAGTTGCTCGGGGCGCCGCGTCAGCTCTTTGCGGGCAAAGAACTCTTCGCCGGGCAGGGCGCGGGGCGGGAAGAGCGGGCGTATCGACGTGCGCAACATCTTGCGCCGTTGGTTGAAAGCGGTCTTCACCACGCGGCGGAACAGACGCTCGTCGCAACCTAATTCCGTCCTGTTGTTGCGCGTCAGGCGGACAACCGCCGATTTTACGCGCGGCATCGGAACGAACGCCGTCTCCGAAACGGTGAACAGATACTCCACATCATACCAAGCCTGAAGCAACACCGAAAGAATCCCGTAAGCCTTTGAACCCGGCGCGGACGATATGCGAAGCGCCACCTCACGCTGTATCATCCCCGTCAGGCAGGGGATTAGTTCGCGATAATCTAAAAGACGGAAGAAGATTTGAGAGGAGATGTCGTAAGGATAGTTGCCCGTTAATACAAAGGGCTTTCCGGCAAACACCGCATTCAAATCCATTCGGAGAAAATCTCCGCCGATAACTTCAAGCTCCGGCAAGTGAACGTTCAGATAGGCGACACTCTCCCTGTCAATCTCCACGGCGCGCAACTCCCGGCTCTTTTTCAATAGATACCGGCTCAACACGCCCGTACCCGGACCAAGCTCCAACACCGGTATGTCGGGACAGGCATCCACCGTATCCGCTATCCGCCGCGCAATGTCGGGGTCGATAAGAAAGTGTTGCCCTAATTTCTTCTTCGCCTTTACAGCCCCGCCGGCGGCCTCCTGCGTACGCCGTTCTGCGTCGCGTGCGGTCTCCTCCCGCGTCGTTTCTGTCAGCTTGTCGTTATAACCCACGTCTTCTTAAAACTCGCGCGAAGTTAACAAGAAAATCATATATACGCCAAACAAAGCAACTACAATAACCCTCCCGGCGGGATTATCTTCGGGTTAATCCCGTCGGGTTTATCCTCACCAAAGCCGGTGCCGACCTAAAGGATAAAAAGTTTACGGCCGGCTATCAGCCAAGACCGGAAAAAAGGCCCGCAATAGCTGCACCAATAGTTGCACCAATGGCGATAAGGATAATAAGATCTATAAAGGAGATAACGAACCCTGCAATCGCGCAACCGCGGGGACGGCGGAACAAGCCTACAAAGCTGAATATCAGACCAAGAAGCCAGAGCACCCAACCCAGGACGGGTATCCAACAGAGAAACACACCGAGTAAGGCTAATACTAATCCCGCGACACCAAGCCCGTTAGAGCCGCCCGACGTGTTTATGTTAATCGTTTGGCGAGAGCCGCCCGTCAATCCCGGCATTACCGGCGAGCCGCAATGAGGACAAGAGGTTGAATCGTAGGGCATCATTTGCCCGCACACTTTACATTTAATCATCATAGGTTGTAAATTTAAGATATGGTTATACTATTATTTAATTAATCAAAGAAGATAATGCATTATGTCCTATTTTGAGACGGGACGCACGGAAAAGCCGAGATAACAGAGACCGCTCTCTTTGAGGTATTCCTCGGTGAATGCACCAAAGTTATAGTGACCACTAATGAGCTCTAAACAGCACGCATACTGCGTGTTGCTCCCATCAGGCGTAGCACTCCAATAGTTGCCGTCGTTATCGGGGTCTCCGCCATCATTATTTATACACGACGAGTCTTCACGATAGCCTGCGGCGGGAAGAAAGATGCTATTTCCGTTCTTGCTCGTAATCTTGTAGCCGGAGTGTTCTCCTATAGTAGTCCATTCCCACTGACAATTGTCTATCAATTCGTCTATTTCTTCTTCTGTCGGCAACCGCCACGTGCCGCCCCAGTTCGCCCGCGCCGCATCGTAGTTGGGGTTGCCTGCTATACTGCCCAAGTTCTTCCCCGATGTCTTACAGTTCTCTTCAGTGTATGAGGACTTCGGCGTAATCTCTCCCCAAGCGTAATGGTTGCCGTAATCCGAAGGGGAGTTTGCCCCCACATTGCACGTCGCCCACTTCACGCTCAGTCCGAGGTCAACATATTCGTGTCCGTTGATATAGCGGGAAGAAGCCTCGCGCTCGGTTGTAGTTGTGGTCTCTTCCTCTTCAGCAGACTCATCCTTCTCAGGCTGTTCAAGGTCAGAAAGTTCTGTTATCTGTTCCTTTGCTGCTGTGGAATCGTTATCAATCTCGTCTGTACTCCGGTTGGCAGATGTATCCTTTATTCTTTTAAGGTAAAGGATATCATCACTATCATCACCGGATTTAAGAACCAAAGAGTTCTTGTCTACTGACAGTATCTGTGCATCAATCACATCTTCTTCCCCTTCATATACCAAATATAGATGGCCCTCATTCCGAGACCACGTACCATTGACGGTATCATTTGTTGACGGATTGACGATTGTGAGTGTCCCGTCCTTGGAGAACTCGAACACCGTACTCTTGTCGCTACTTTCCCACGCTCCGATGATGTCGGAGTTTTTATTGTTGCACGCGGTCAGCCCGAAAGTCAACGCCATAACAAGGTTCGTGCAAACGAGCGCAATGTAAGCTCGCTTACAGATTGCCGAGTGCAGCCGAACGTATGTAACGAGAGCCGCACTGATATACCTTAACATAAACTTGTTCATCATATAATAATATATGTACTGTTATCTATTTATCTATCGGGCAATCACCGAAGATTATTCCGATACGGGGCGCACGGAACACCCGAAGTAGCGGGAGGTGTCGTGCCGAACAAACAAGTTGCCTAAATCGTAATCAAACATAAAGTAGAGGAAGTACGCGCGTTGCGTATCGTCCTCATTTGGTGTTGCACTCCAATAATCACCGGCACTTCCTGTGGCAAGAATCCACGTGCCGTTGTAGGAGCTGGCAGCCGGCAGGAAAATGCTGTTTCCGCTCGGTCCCGTCAACATGTAGCCATGATGACCACCCACATTAGTCCATCTACGTTCGCACTTCTTAACTAACTCGCCTATCTCACTGGCGGTAGGCAGTCTCCATGAGCCGCCCCAGTTCGCTCTTGCTGCGTCGTACCTTGGGTTGCCTGCTATGCTGCCCATGCTTACGTCGTGGGTTTTGCTGTTCTCCTCCGTGTATTCCGACTTTGTTGTAGTCTCTCCCCAAGCGTAATAGTTGCCGTAGGCGGCTGGCGAACTTGCCCCCACGTTGCACGTTGCCCACTTCACGCTCAGCCCGAGGTCAACGTATTCGTGTCCGTTGATATAGCGGGAAGAAGCCTCGCGCTCGGTTGTAGTTGTGGTCTCTTCCTCTTCAGCAGACTCATCCTTCTCAGGCTGTTCAAGGTCAGAAAGTTCTGTTATCTGTTCCTTTGCTGCTGTGGAATCGTTATCAATCTCGTCTGTACTCCGGTTGGCAGATGTATCCTTTATTCTTTTAAGGTAAAGGATATCATCACTATCATCACCGGATTTAAGAACCAAAGAGTTCTTGTCTACTGACAGTATCTGTGCATCAATCACATCTTCTTCCCCTTCATATACCAAATATAGATGGCCCTCATTCCGAGACCACGTACCATTGACGGTATCATTTGTTGACGGATTGACGATTGTGAGTGTCCCGTCCTTGGAGAACTCGAACACCGTACTCTTGTCGCTACTTTCCCACGCTCCGATGATGTCGGAGTTTTTATTGTTGCACGCGGTCAGCCCGAAAGTCAACGCCATAACAAGGTTCGTGCAAACGAGCGCAATGTAAGCTCGCTTACAGATTGCCGAGTGCAGCCGAACGTATGTAACGAGAGCCGCACCGATATATCTTAAACAAATCTTACTCCACATAATCAATAATTCGTTTTATGTTTTATTTGCCAAGTATTATAAGTCCATAAATACACTTCGCTTATCCTTCCCGTAACTTTATCGCCGGTGTGTACGAAGTGATTTGTCATAGTTCACTCTTTATCTTATATGTTATTCCTCTTCTGTCCAACTTATCCTCGATACCTTTCAGACGCTTGTCTCTGGCGTGATGCTTCTTCTCCCACAGGTTGAATATCAAGAGTTCCGGCGTTGCATTCACTGACTCGGGACGCACATCGGGTACCGGCAAAGAAAGACTCTTCTTGATGTCGTATAGTTGCTGATAGTAACAAAGTATCTTCTTTTTATAATCTCTTATAAAATCTGCATACTTCTCCATTTGATACTTTATATCATTATCTCCAGCATCCTTGCTTTTACCCGTTCCCTCATCCGTATTCGTATAGTCGGTTATGTGCAACATCCGTCCGTCTTTAATCCGCTTTAACTCCACAAACGTTATTGCTCCGTTAACCGACTTCACAAGGTCTATGCGGACTTTCCTCTTTCCGTCATTGAAAGCGAACTCGGAGTCCAAGTGTATGTCGCGATATTTCAATATAAGTTCTCCCTGAATGTATTTCTCCGACCAGCTTTCCTTTTGAACGACACCGTATACGGCGCGTTTCTTTGAATAATTTTCTTCAATGCGTTTAAGTATGGAATCGATGTCAGCGCCAACAGTATCGCTGCATTCGACATACGTGGGTTTAGGGGCTGTTATCCCCAGATACTTGCGGTGGGTATGCACAACAAACTTCTTTTTTCTTTTACTATAACGTATTCCGGCAACCTTGCCGCCCTCGTAATATACATGCACTTCGTTGCCTTTCCGCACCTCGATGTACAAATCATCGCGTTCCTTAAACTTCATCCACCAAAGAGGCGGGTTGTCGCGCAACTCGTTGAATATTTGCGCGTTAATGTCAATATCAAATCTCGATGTTGATTTCTTAATGTTTGCCATAACATCCATGTTTTTAATATAGTAATTGGTATATTTTATTGATTATGTCTGCAAGGGTACCCAAAACAATATGAACACACAAAACAGCATTATATTTTTTATGTCCGATGGCGGTATTTATTCCGAGACGGGGCGCACGGAACACCCTTGATAACGTTTGTAGTAGCTATCCCCGGAGGAGAATCCATAGCACCATCTGCTTGGGCGGAAGTCGAGGTTGTATGCGTCCTCCGCACCTCTCTCGTAGGGTGTAGAACTCCAATAGTAGAAATACTCTCCAGCATCATCAAGCGATTTACCGTAACGCCAGCCCGCAGCGGGAAAGAAGATGCTGTTTCCGTTTGGTCCTGTCACCATACGCCCATTGACACCATCAATGGTCGTCGATATAATCGTGCATTTGCGTACCAACTCTTGTATCTCCGCTTTTGTTGGCATCCTCCACGTGCCTCCCCAAGTGGCACGAGCTACGTCGTAGCTTTCGTTTCCCGCTATATCGTCCATTTTCTTCTTATTGTAAGTGGAACTATTGAATATCGTGTATTTCGACTTGGTTTTAGTGTCTCCCCATGCATAGTAATCACCATAATCTGAAGGTGAGGAAGCTCCCACATTACAAGTAGCCCACTTTACGCTCAAGCCCAAGTCAACATACTCGTGGTCGTTGATAGTACCGCTCACCATCATTTTTTCAGGTTCATCTTCAATTTCTAAAGGCTCATCACTGTTAATAGTATCATTTGCAACTACAGGACGCACGGACAACCCATCGCTACGCTTGCCCTTACCCCCACCGAAGTTATGCTCGAGTAAGAAAAGTTGGTATGCGTCCTGTGTACCGCTCTCATCGGGCGTAGAACTCCCATATAATAACCTTGCCCTCCTCCCTGCTGAGTTCCCCTGTGTACTGCTCTCATCGGGCGTAGAACTCCAATAGCCGCCGTAGTCTCCAGTGCGGTAACACAATGAATCGCGGCAATAGCCCGCCGCAGGAAGAAGGATGCTCTTCCCGCTGGGACCTATCACCTTCCATGCCATGTAACCGCCAAATATCGTACATCTCTTCCACTCGCATTCGCGCTTCAGTTCATCTATCTCGCTCTCTGTAGGCATACGCCACGTACCTCCCCAGTTGGCTCTGGCAGCATCGTATCTTGAGTTGCCGGCTATATCACGGATTTTCTTGTTGTATGTCTTGCAGTTATCCACATCATACGAAGACGTCGGCTTTATCTCACCCCACGCATAGAAGTTGCCAAATCCCTCAGGAGAGCTTGCCCCCACGTTGCACGTAGCCCACTTAACACTCAGGCCCAAGTCGACATAGCCGTGTCCGTTGATAGTACTAGTGGGAGAACTTACTATCTTTTTTACAGGATCCCCGCTACTCGTAGTATCATTTGCAACGACAGGGCGCACGGAACGCCCCTGATAACGTTCATAGAAACTCCTCGCGAATTGGGCTCTGCCGAGCCATCCGTTGTTGCGACCACTGTCGAAACTAAGCCCGGCCACATTATTCGCATTACTCTCGTCGGGCGTACCACTCCAGTAGTAACCGTCGTCTCCGGCACCGTAAAAATGGCCCGACTCTTTACGATAGCCCGCAGCGGGAAGGAAGATGCTGTTGCCGTTCGGACCTGTTACTTTGTAACCGCTGTGGTCTTCAATAGTGATCCATGTGTATGAGCAACGGGTGACCAATTCCTCTATCTCCGCTTTTGTGGGCAGCCGCCACGAGTTTCCCCAGTTAGCCCGAGCTGCATCGTAGCTTGAGTTGCCGGCTATGCTACCCATAATTACTCCGTAGGTCATGCTGTTTCCCATATCATACGAAGACTTCGTACTTATCTCACCCCACGCATAGTAGTTGCCATATCCCTCAGGCGAGCTTGCCCCCACGTTGCATGTAGCCCACTTCACGCTCAACCCGAGGTCAACGTATTCGTGTCCGTTGATGTAACCCGTGTTCTGCGCTGACGCGGTAAACGCGAATAACACATT
>JAJPZC010000009.1 GCA_021204585.1 Clostridia bacterium | reverse complement strand
CATATTATAGCTTTTGCGCCTAAGGGATGTCAATTGAAGAGGCAAATCTGCCGGATAGCCATAGCTGGTCTCCCACGGCTTGAAGATGGGTATTGCTTCTGAATTTGAGTTTTTTCAATTTTTTTGCCAAGAGCAGTTGACATATATATAAAATAAATATAATATAAATATGGAAGATGATTTTGAATGGACATTTGAATGGGATGAAGATAAGGATATACAGAACCGTCAAAAGCATGGCATATCATTTGCAGAGGCACAATCTGTGTTCTATGACGCAGATGCGCTTGTAATGGCAGACCCGGATCACTCAGATAATGAGGAGGAGCGATTTATTATGGGCTTTAGTGAGAAGGCTAATCTTTTGGTTGTTTGCCATTGTTTTCGCAATTCGGATACAGTTATAAGGATAATTTCAGCCAGGAAGACAACTTCCTCAGAAACAAGGCAGTACATTGAAAAGAGGTGATAATATGAGAGATGAATATGATTTTACTAATGCCGTTAAGAATCCGTATGTCAAGCATCTGAAGAAGACTATTACAATCAACATAGATGTTCAGGTGATAGATTATTTCAAAAAGCAAGCAGAGGAAACAGGCATTCCGTACCAGACTCTGATTAATCTGTATCTGCTGGACTGTGCCGCAAACAAAAAGCAGCTGCAGGTTTCCTGGTCGTAGCCGGGACAAAGCGAGGTGGTTTTATATCAGTAAAATATTGTGCAAAGCAAGCAGGTGGAACACCTGCCTGTCCGTTAGGAAAAGGAGCATGGAATGAGACAGTTAGTGCTTAAGACAAATATACAGAAGTACCGCACGGCCAGGGAGTTCGTGTCAGAGCTTAAGATAGGGGCGGAAGACCTCGTTGTAACCAACAAGAGAATGTACAAAGACATCTTCGGAGGCTCAGAAGAGAAGCCGCAGGGGCTCTTCAGGGAGGACTTCGGCGGCGGGGAGCCAACGGATGTAATGGTGGAGGGCCTCCTTCAGAAGGTCTCCGGGATGGAGTTTGGAAGGATCATAGGCATTGGCGGCGGAGCCGTTATGGACATAACAAAGATCCTGGCGGTGGAGTGCGGGAAGCCTCTGCAGTGGATGTATGACAACAAGGAAAGCTTAAAGAAGCGTGCTCCCATGATACTTGTGCCCACAACCTGCGGCACCGGGTCTGAGGTAACAAACATAGGGGTGGTGAACTTCCTGTCCAAGGGGCAGAAGATAGGTCTTGTCTCGGATGAGATGTTCGCGGACACGGCTGCCCTCTGTCCGGCCCTTCTGGACGGCATGCCGTACAGTGTGTTTGCTACAAGCAGCATAGATGCGCTCATACATGCCATAGAGTCTGTATTGTCTCCGGGGGCAACGGACTATACGCGCATCTTCGGATACCAGGCTATGGACATGATAATATACGGATACTCAATGGCCCAGCAGGAAGGGGGAAAGATATCCAATGGCCTGTGGGACATATTCTTAACGGCCTCCAACTTCGCAGGGATATCATTCGGCACGGCAGGGAACGGGGCCGTGCATGCCATGAGCTTCCCTCTTGGCGGAAAGTACCATATCCCGCACGGAGAGAGCTGTTATCTGGTTCTGGATGCAGTCCTTAAGTATTACAGGGAGAACAATGCAAAGGCAGAGCTCAACATGCTGGAGCATACGCTTGCAGAGCTCTTCCACTGCCCGGAGGAGACAGCCTTTGAAGAGCTGGACCATTTCTTAGCCGGTGTGTACCCCAGAAAGAGGCTGCATGAGTACGGCATAACGCATGACGACATTGCAGAGTTTGTCTCCAACGTCATATCCACGCAGCAGAGGCTCCTTAAGAACTCATACGTGCCCGTGGATGAGGAGACGGTGCGCAGGCTGTACGAGTCCGTGTACTGAGAAGAAACACTGCGGCATATTCCGCAGACAAAGCAATAACAGAGCAAAAGAACAGGCGGGACTCATAAGGGTCTCGCCTGCGGTTTTTATGATGTAAGATGATTATATTGAATCACTGTTGTTAGTTGAATATGTCTCTTTCGTAGTCAGTCCTACCATAAACAATGCGAAAAACGGTAATCTTCTTGGCTGTCTCATCCGGATTATAAAAGACAAGATAATTATCGACTACAATTTTGCGCATAGTCTGGTATTTGACTAGATCACTATATATCAGCGGATACATAAAGGGATTATAACAAACAAGATCAAGTATTTCATTTATCTTACTGTTTAAGGCAATAGCCGCGAAAGGATTGCATAAAACATAGGTAATGTAATACATAATCTCTTCGATATCAGCCTGTGCCCTGGGAGCGAACACCAGCTGATACTTGCACTCTTCCATACTTCTTCCTCAAAGACTCTAAAAATTCATCCCCATCTACACACTCTGCCCCAGCCTCAACTTCATCTATTGATTCATTGATAAGGGCAGCTATTCTTGCTTCTGCCATTGTTTTTTCATACAATTCAACGCTCATAAGAACCATCTCACCATATCCATTCTTGGTTATGATAATAGGTGTATCACTCTCCTTGCATGTTTGAGATATCTGCGCCGTATTCTTAAGCTCATTAATAGGAATCACCTTCGGTAAGGTTCCACGCATGATTACTTGTCCTCCGATCTATATGCTTTTCTAACATAATTATACCATAATTTACATGTATGTCAAGCCAGAATTAATAAATGAATTAGGAACTTTTCATGGTATAATTATCAAAGATTTGAAGCTTAGTGAAATTCTTGTAAAAAATCTTCGTTGGCGTAAATAGGGATGTTGTTGTATATTAAATTTTACCATGCCTTAGAATAGGTGTCAAGGGAATACGAGAAATATGCAAAAGGTACACATATGTACACATATGTGCACGGAACGGCAAAGAAACAAGCGGGACTCAAAAGGGTCCCGCCTGCGGTTTGTGTATGAGATTGCTTTGTTGCTGTGGATATCATACGGGGATCCACCAGAGGATGCCCCAGTTGAGGACGAGGCATGTGAGGATGGCGCAGAGTGTGGGGACGAGGACGGAGACGCCGGCCCATTTCCAGCTGTTGAGTTCGTTCTTTATGCTGAGGATTGTAGTTGCGCACGGCCAGTGCAGGAGGGAGAAGAGCATAACGGAGATGCAGGTCTTCCAGGTCATGCCGGCGGAGACCAGGTACTCCGCTATGGTGGCGTCGCCCATCTCGGTTATCATGGGGGCGTAGCCGCCGGCGGCGTACATCGTGAGGATCATGATGGCAATGGGGATTACAATCTCGTTTGCAGGGATGCCAAGGATGAAGGCAATGAGAAGGGTGCCGCCAAGGACGCCGCCCCAGGCAAGCGTGCCGCCGAAGCCCAAGGCCGTGCCCACGGGGTTCAGCCACTGGGCTATGTGCACTATGAGGGAGTTGCCGTCGGAGAGGGTTATGAGGGACAGGATGCAGATTATGAGGCCTGCCGGGGCGGCAACCACTACCGCACGGTAGAGGACCTTTAAGGTCCTGTCCCAGATGGAGCGGCCTATGACTTTGAGAACCTGCGGCTTGCGGTAGGGAGGGAGCTCTAAGACGAAGGATGAGGGTTCGCCCTTTAAGATGGACTTGGTGAGAAATTTGGAGATGCCTATGGTGTACAGGATGCCTATGACTATGACAACTACAAGGACAACTGCGGAGACCAGGGATGAGAGGACTATGTTCATGGAGTCCAGGAGGGTGTTCTCGAACATGACGCCTATGACCAGGGTTATGGTGGGGAAGCGGCCGTTGCAGGGCACGAAGTTGTTTGTGAGGATGGCTATCTTGCGCTCACGGGGCGAGTCTATTATTCTGCAGCCCACAACGCCCGCTGCGTTGCAGCCGAATCCCATGCACATCGTGAGGGACTGCTTTCCGCAGGCGCCGCACTTGCGGAAGACGTTGTCCAGGCGGAAGGCAACGCGGGGGAGGTAGCCGAAATCTTCAAGGAGGGTGAACAGGGGGAAGAAGATGGCCATGGGAGGAAGCATTACGGCAATGACCTTTGTGGCTATGACGTACACGCCGTCTATCAAGACCGTAGTTATGTAGTACCATCCGGGCCAGCTGGTCTGGGAGGCCAGGGTTACCAGGTTGTGCAGGCCCATTCCGGTGTCATCGTTCCAGATGTAGATCTTGTTGAAGCACCACTGCAGGGGGTCTGTGAGAAGGTCTGCGCCAAAGAGCGTGAACCAGAAGATGAAGAACAGAAGGACAATCATTATGGGAATGCCAAGCTTGCCCATAATGAGCTTATCCATAATGCGCTGCCGCTTTATGGCCTTGGTCTCGCCGCTCTGCGTAACGGTCTTCGCAGAAAGGCGCTCCGCTCTGTGCACGAACTTAGTGGCGGTGTCGTCAGACTCCTCCTCCGTACGGCCCCGCATCATCTCCATACGGAGCGGCCCCGGCTCTTCGCCGGTACATATGGTGCGCTTGCAGTGGCACTCCGTTCTGCCTTCGCAGACGTCCTGGATGGTCTTTTTGAGATCCTCCAGGCCCCACTTGGGGCCTGCTGCCGTGAGCAGCACGGGAACGCCAAGAGCCTCGGAGAGGGCGTCTGCGTCCACGGATATGCCGTGGCGCTTCGCTTCATCCATGAGGTTCAGGCATACAATTACCTTGTCATGAAGCTCCATGACCTGCTGCACCAGCACCAGGTTGCGTTCCAGGCATACGGACTCGCATACAACCACAACGCACTCTGCGCCGCCGTTTATAACGAAGTCCGCAGCCACCTCCTCTTCCTGGGAACGGCTAAGAAGGGAATATGTGCCGGGAAGGTCCACGAGGACGAATCCCTTGCCGTTGTACTCATACCTTCCTTCCGCCGTGGCTACAGTCTTTCCGGGCCAGTTGCCCGTATGCTGGTGCATGCCCGTTAAGGCATTGAACGTTGTGCTCTTGCCGGTATTCGGGTTGCCCGCCAGGGCTATTATGTGGTCATCCGGCTTCAGCTTGTTGCCCTTCAGCTGTGTGGCCGCCGTGTCCTTCTTTCTTCTCTGGGCGCACTCATCATTGGCGCACCCGGCGCATCCGCTAAGCAGTCTCATTCGGTTCCTCCTTTCCAGAAACTTTCCAGTATATGCCCCGTATCACGCCTTGCGGCCCTGTGGCCGTCCTGCCGCGGCATAAAGCCGCTTTGCGGCTTGCAAGCCGCATATAACAGCCTGTCTGCCGCCTGCGGGGGACATTCTTGCATCTCCTGTATCCAAAGAAATTACGGAATATGCTTGTACAGTTCAGAGCAGGCCCTGCTGCGGGCCCGCTGTGCTGCTCTGCTCCGCAGGGCAGCCGTGCCGCCTTTAGTCCGCCTCTGCGTACTCCGGCGGAGTGGTGGTAACCAGGATGCGCTCAGAGTCGTTCTTGCGTATGGCAACCGTAGCGCCTCTCACGAGGTATGCCTTGGGGTTCCCGCTGGGGGCTTTCTGCTTGCAGAGCACTCTGGTGCCTGCAATAATGCCAAGGTCCTGGAGCCTTCTGCGCATGTCCAGGTCATCCACGTCCACAGATGTGACCCACACTGTCTGGCCAACGGCCACTTCATACAGGTTCTTAGGCTCCGCAGGCTCTGCCTTGCGCTTCAAATGTGCCATTCTTGCTTTCATGCTTTTCTCCCGCGCATGTATCCTGTATGGGATGCACGCATACAAAAAAAGACACGGCCGCATATGTTGCTTAGCCGTATCTTAAGTGCAAAGTCTTCCACGCAGAAAAGAGCCCCTCATCTCAGGGGAGAAGAATGTTCCCGCCTCTTCGCGTACAGCGCGTATGCGTGCTTTCATTTTCTTCTGCATGTCTTTCATGCCCTCTTATGTCCGGTGTGTGTTTCTAAATTATATCCTGCCCCGCGTGGCATGGCAACACGGCGCATGCCTTGAGGGGCGGTATAATGCACAAGGATCATGTGCTCTCTGCACATATTTTCATATTAACGGAAAAGACTTCGGAGTTAATATACTCTGCGTGGGAATGTGTTGCGCAATGGCCCGGAGATGGAAGTGGGGCAAGATGGAAGTGGGGCAGGCGCAGCCTGTACGGATGCAGGGCATTTTTTGCTGTACACCGGAGGGGCTGGAGTCCGGAGGAAGAGCGGATGGCAGATTTTTTTTGCGCATGCGCATAAAACAGTTTGATTTTTCCTTTGGATTGTGTATAATGATGTCACAGTCAAAGACATTGGGGCATAGCGCAGTTGGTAGCGCGTCTGGTTAGGGACCAGAAGGTCGAGAGTTCGAATCTCTCTGCTCCAACCAAAACACCTGGGAAAGAATCCCGGGTGTTTTTCTTTCAGTGCGCCTCTTGTAGATCCCATGGCAATCCTTTCGCGCACGACATATTAGTGTAATGCACGGGGTTTTCTTTATAGGCAGCATGAACAAATACAGTTTGCAGGCAGGTTGTAGGAATGCTTGTTTGCGCTCATAATGAGCATAAATGAACATAAAAATTGCATATAAGTACCCCGAATGAGCATAAAATGAACAGATATTGACGCTTGCCCCTATACCATTTTATATTTGCATTGCTTTTTGGTGCGGCCTGCATTGCATGGGCGCATTGAGAATATATGTAAAGATTTTCCTTCGGGATGAGGCCGCCTGTCAGGGGGAGACGCAATGTACGTCTTGCGGGCTGGCAGAGTGTCCGTGGGAGTGTTAAGTAAGGAGGAAGACATTTTATGGTTATGAGCCTGCTGATGAGCCCTGGTGCTATAGCCGGAACCGTCATTGGATGCGTTGTCGGCGCGCTTCTTATAGGACTTGTCATAGCACTTATAGTTCTGTTCACAAAGAAGCCCAACAAGAACCGCCCTGCAAAGATAGACAATCCCACAGGATTCGTTCAGGCCGTGGGTTCAAACTTCTATGACGGAAACGGCGACATCGTGTTCTTCCACGGCATCAACTTTGGAAACTGGTTCATCCAGGAACCCTGGATGGCAGTCAGTGCCGTTGGCGACTTTGAGCAGGATGAAAACGGGAAGGACAGGCCTTACACCCAGCAGCGCGGCCTGGATGCAATGCGTGCCAATCCAAACCTCAACGAGGACCAGATCCGTGAGCTCCGTGAGCTGTACATAGATAAGTATATCCAGGAAGAAGATTTCAAGCAGGTCGCAGACCTTGGGATGAACGTTATCCGTTTCCCCTTCTCATACAGAAACTTTGAAGGCATGGACGGCTTCAAGTA
>JAJPZC010000036.1 GCA_021204585.1 Clostridia bacterium | reverse complement strand
GCCTGCATTAGACCGCAAAATTAGGTAGCTTACCTAATTCAAGTAAAAGTTATAGGTTGATATGACAGACGGAAAGATAGATCCGGATGGCTACACAACCGTAGCGGTTAAGGTTACTCCTTCTGATGTTGATAACGAAAACGACAGAACTTTCACAGCAGAGCTCTATGTATCTCAGCCCTACACAACATATGACCAGACCAATAATGTAGAGAAGTCTGCCATCATGTTCCTCAACTCCGCAAAGGTTACTGTTCCTGCAGGGCAGGAATCTGCGACAGTACTGATCAGCGTCATGACCAAGTATCTTGCAAGCTATGACTACACAACCGGCAACGGCGGATACATCCTGGACTATGGCGATTACATCTTCACAGCAGCCAACGGCTCACATGATGCTGTAAACAACGTTATGTATGCTCAGATAACTGCAAAATCCGGCACCCCTGACCTGAAGAGTTTGGATGGCAGTATGTATACTGGCACAACAACAGGCACCTGGAAATATGAAGCATCCACTGTTGCCACTGCATCCGACTCTACTACAGCTACAGCAGACGCTACAACATTTGCAGAAGACAACGGCACTGCAATCACCAACGCTGTAGAGAACTATTCAGACATGAACAGCTGGATAGACGGCTCTGTCAAGTATCTCACCCGTACAGACTGGGCTAATACATTCCCGCAGAATTACAACACCGGATATTACAAGAACAATACTTGGACAGAAGGTGCCATCAAGCTTTCAGACAGCACCAAGACATCTGACTGGGTAGCAGAGCTCAGAGGCCAGACATACACCGTTCAGAACGGTGAAGAGGCCGAGAACGTAGACGGCGTGGACAACGGCGTACAGTTCAAGCTTGAGCAGCTCATTGAAATGGATGAGACAACCGGTGTTGCCAACTGGGCTAACATCAACAACGAGTACTGGGATGAGCTTGTTTCTCAGATTTCTGCGAATGAGGCAGTAGGCGCCATAATTCATGGCGGCACCCAGACAGATAATCTGTCATACGTGGACAATCCTGTTGTTTCACAGCACGAAGGCGTCAACGGATTCTCCGGCACACTCACTGTAAACGGAAAAGATTACAACTTCAACGTAAGCTCACAGACACTGCTTGGCTCAAGCTTCGACCCCGACCTTGCTCTTGAGTGGGGCCGTGTGGAAGGCAATTCCGGACTGTGGCTGCAGATGTACAACCTCTGGGGCACAGGACTTACACAGCGCAGAACTCCTTACAACGGTCGTAACTATGAGTACATCTCCGAGGATCCTATGCTCACAAACGTTATGGGCTACGGAATCATAAAGGGAACTCTTTCAAAGGGCATCCTTTGCGGACCCAAGCACATCGGATTCAACGATCAGGAGCACAACCGCAACGGAATAGCTGCTTACATGAATGAGCAGAAGTTCAGAGAGACGGATCTCAGAGGATTCCAGGGCGGAATGGAAGACGCTCACGGCCTTGCAGTCATGGTAGCCTTCAACCGCATAGGACCCATGAATGCCTGCCACAGCCAGGGAATGCTGAAGCAGATCATGCGCGGTGAGTGGGGCTACAAGGGACTCATCTCCACTGATATGATGAATGACTGCTACTACTTCAACCCTGAATCAATTATAATGGCAACAGTAACGCAGGTCGCAGACTTCTCAGGCAACGACAGCTACATCTCAGCCACCAACAGTTACAATACGGCAGACGCAAGCTGGTCATATCTTACAATCAACTATGTAAAGAACGATTCCGCACTTGTCAGCCAAGCCCGTGAGAATCTGAAGTATCAGTTCTATGCATTTGCAAACAGCGCAATCCGCGGTGTTGAGACATATTCTGTAACTCCTTGGTGGGAAGCAGCCCTCATTTCCGTAATCGCAATCAGCGCAACGCTGTTCGCTCTCGGCGCAGTTGCACTTGTAGTATGCACGACGTTCAACAAGATTAAGAAGGAGGACTAATATGAAATTCATAAAGAAGCAGACTATTAGCACAGTCATCACCCTTATTGCTCTTGTATTCGCCATTGTTTCAATAATACTCTTCAGCATCAACAGCAAGGACTCAGCTGCACAGGGTCTTTTCAACTTCACATCAGTAGACAGCACCCTCATGGCAGAGTCTGTTCTTGAGATTGTTTTCCTCGCACTCATCCTGGCTCTTTCCGAGTTCAAGATAGGGGGGCTTATCGGCAGCATCGAAGAGTGGCTTATATGGGCAATCAAGATCATCGTATGCGTTCTTCCTGTTCTTGCACTCATCGGATTCCTCAGCTTAAGAGTACAGGGCCTTGCAAACCTCTATTTCTCAGATGAGAACATACAGGCCACCATGCAGGCCACACCCGGCTATATGGAAGCTGCATCACTTGCCATCAAGTCCGCAGTTATGTACGGCGTTACAGCTGTTCTTGCATGCGTAGCTGCTTTTTTCAGACCCTACAAGAAGGTCAAGAAAGAAGCTTCTCTGGAGCAGGCTGCATAATATCTGTTCATACGCATGTATGCATCGCATAATACGGACAGTAGACTAAAGACATCCGCCCTTCCGTCTAACGGAGGGGCGGATATTTATAGGCCCGCAGCCGTGCGGATATGCCTCAAGTACAGCTCCCGCCGTCCTTCTGCGGGCGTTCCCGCTTCTCTGTGTGTTGTTCCCACAGCCTTCAGGGCGTATGAAAGCATGTTTGCATTAAGCATATACGGGGTGTAATGATCTTTGGGGGGCCGTTGCGGGCGGCTTCGCAGGGCTTTGCGGGATGAAGAGGACAGATGGGCTCAAGAGGGAGTTATGCTCATTTGAGAACAATTTGGATATGCCAAGTTGTTTATTTGGCGCAAAATGAGCAAGGTAAAGCGCAGGGCTTGCATGTTCGGGGTGCCTGGCGGAAAATTGTTCGTGCAGGGAATTATAGACAATTATTCATGCAGGGAATTATAGACAATTATTATAGAATTGATAAGAAGTTGGTCAGAAAAGGTTTTAATTTTGCCGGGCGCGTGATACAATACAACAGCATTACCATTCAGTAAGGGACAGCATATATGAGGATTACAGATTTCACGGTAGAAAACCTTTCAAGCGGCTGCGTTACGGACAGCCAGGCCCCCAGGTTCTCCTTCAAGGCGGAGAGCGAGGTCAAGGGTGCATATATACAGGAAGCGGAGATAACGGTCAACGGCTGGGACTACAAGGGGACGGACCAGATTCTGGTGCCGTATGACGGCAAGAAGCTGGAGCCCTTCAAGGAGTACAGGGCCCGGCTCCGCGTCACGGACAACGCTAACGAGGAGGCCACGGCAGAAGTCGCCTTCCGCACAGGGAGGCTGGAGACGCCCTGGCAGGCCAAATGGATAACGGACTCATCCTACGTCTTCAAGGATAAGAAGGTGTCCCCCGTTCCAATGACCTTCAGAAAGCAGGCTGCCCTTGGCAAGAAGGTCAAGTCAGCATACATGTATGCAACGGCCATCGGGCTTTACGTTGTGGACATAAACGGCCAGCAGGCCGGAGACATATATCTGAACCCCGGGTTCACGTCATACAAGCACACGCTGCAGTACCAGACGTATGACGTAACCAGGCTTCTCAAAGAGAACAATGACATAGTGGTATCCGTGGCCGGCGGATGGGCCGTGGGCGCATTCGTGTTCACAAGAAAGAACAGGATTACGGCTCCCAGGCAGGCGCTCCTTTTAGAGATACGCATAGCGTATGAAGACGGCACGGAAGAGGTCATAGGGACGGACTCAAGCTGGGACGTTTCCATGGACGGGCCCTTCAGGGCGGCATGCATATATGACGGCGAGACGTATGACGCCACCGTGGACCTCAATGCCATCCGCTGGGAGAAGGCCGGCATTGAGAAGCTCAAGATAAAGCCCCGCATCGTGGCAGGGTTCGGAGATCCCATAAGGGCGCATGAGGTGTTCAGGCCGGTCAAGGTTACGCATGCCGGCGGCGAGACAATATATGACCTCGGGCAGAACTTTGCGGGCGTGATACGCGCGCGCATAAAGAACGGCAAGGCCGGCCAGACGGTAACTTTCCGCCATGCGGAGGTTCTGGACAAGGACGGGACGCTGTTTACTGAGATTCTGCGCTCCGCAAAGGCTACGGCCACATATGTCTGCAGGGATGCAAAGGACTGCAGGGACGGGGTGCAGACATATTCGCCCAGGCTTACGTACATGGGCTTCAGGTATGTGGGAGTGTCCGGCATAGCGGACGAGGATCTGGAGCTTGAGGGTCTGGCACTGTATTCGGACATGAAGCGCACGGGCACCTTCAAGTGTTCGGATCCGCTCATAAACAAGCTCAACGAGAACATACTGTGGGGCGCAAAGTCCAACCTCATGGATCTTCCCACGGACTGCCCGCAGAGGGATGAGAGGATGGGCTGGACGGGAGACATAGCCCTGTTTGCACCCACGGCATCCTTCAACTTCGATACCTCAAGGTTCTTTGACAAGTGGCTCAATGACCTCCGCGCGGAGCAGCTCCGCACGGGCGGCGTGCGCAACACGGTGCCCACGCAGGGGTATCATTTCCCCGCCACCATGCCCGGCATGGCCGTGGACTTCTGGGGAGACGCAGCGGTTTTGGTGCCCTGGGCGGAGTACCAGGCCAGAGGGGACAGAAAGCTCCTGGAGAAGAGCTATGAGTCCATGAGAAAGTACGTGAAGGCGTGCAAGTTCTGGGCGGGGCTCTTCAGCTTCGGCAGGCACAGGTACATCTGGAAGAACATAAACTCCCTGCACTTCGGAGACTGGGTGTCCCCGGACGCTCCCAAAATGTCCCAGTGGCAGGGCAGGCACAAATACACCGCCACGGCTTCTTTGCAGCACACCAGCCATATCCTTTCCCAGGTTGCCAAAATCCTTGGCAAGGAAAAGGATGCGCAGTATTTCGCAAAGATGTCTGAGCGCACTGCAGACGCATACGTGTCCCTCTTCACGGACGGGAACGGCAAGCTCAAAAAGGATGAGTTCCAGACGGCATACGTGCTTCCTTTGGCCTTCGGGATGTTCCCGGAGGAGCAGAGGGAGAAGGCCGCCGCAAACCTTGCAGCCCTGGCCGCAAGGGACGGATACCGAATTGCGACCGGCTTCCCCGGCACGCCGTTCATTTTAAGCGCCCTTACGGACAACGGGCAGCCGGAGGCAGCGTTCAGCATGCTTACGTGCACGGAGTGTCCTTCATGGCTGTACGAGGTCAAGGCCGGCGGCACAACCATTTGGGAGCGCTGGGACGGGCTCAACCCGGACGGCTCCGTCAATGTTCCCAATGACGGCACCGTCTGCATGATATCCTTCAACCATTACGCTTCAGGCGCCGTGGGCAACTTCCTCTACACCCGCATCGCGGGGCTTGAGATGACGCAGCCCGGATACAAAGAGTTCAACATAAAGCCTCTCGTGGGCGGCGGCATAACTTCCGCTTCGGCCACTCACGAGTCCCCGTACGGCACCATCTCCTCCAGCTGGAAGATAACGGACGGTTTCTTCAGGCTGGACGTCAAGATCCCCATGGGCACCACCTGCACGGTAACCCTCCCGGACGGCTCCGTACATTACGTAGACAGCGGCATATACGCCTTCACCTGCACCATGCCCGGCTGTGAGCCGGCGCCGGAAGCCCCCGCTCCGGATGCAGATGAAGCTGGAGCGGAGGCCGTACCCGCAGAGCCGGAGGCAGATGCCGTAGAGGGCGTGGAAGAGCCGGATGTGGAGGCCGCTGCGGCCTGGAACAAGGCTGCAGAAGATAAGCAGGGCTCTTCAGCGCCTGCGTCAGAGACTCCTGCGGAGCCCGCAGCTCCTGCAAAAGATGCAGATGAGCCCCAGGAGACTCCGGAGGAAACCACAGAGGGCGAAGGGGAGTAATCATTTCCTCCCGCGTCCAGTCCGCCCGCAGGCAATCCTGCAGGCAATGCGGCCAGTCCGCCTGTGGGCTATCCAGCAGGCAATCCAGCAGGCAATCCACAGAAACAATGGCACAGGCATGTGCCTTTGAAGCGGCCTTCAAAGCCGCATATGCGCCCGGGCCTGCAGTCTGCGGCCATGCCGGCCTGCGGCTGTGCCGGGCGCAGAGAACAAAGAGAGCGCAATGCGCTGCATGCAGCGCATGCGGGGCGTGCGGCGGCGCTTAAGGCAGCCCGCAGCCCGGATGAAGACATACATAAACAGGACTGGAATAAGGTGGAGGCAGAATATGGGCTTCAAAGACACTATGAAAAGCTTGACACGCAAGAACATTCTCACGGCTCCTTTTTTAAAGGAGTTCTGCGCTACGGCGTCCAACATGTACCGTCTCGGATGGGATGAGAGGAACGGAGGCAACATAAGCCTTCTTCTGGACAACGAAGAGCTGGATGAGTATCTGGACTTGAGCCACGTGGAAAGAACAATACCCACAGGCTTCAAGGCAGACGCTCTTATCGGCAAGTGCTTCCTCGTGACAGGCACAGGAAAGTACTTCAAGAACGTAGAGAAGGACCCGGAGAACAACCTGGGCGTCATCCGCATTGCGCAGGACGGCGAGACGGCAGAGCTGCTGTGGGGATACAGCGACGGCGGAAAGTTCACATCAGAGCTTCCCGCACACCTCATGAGCCATATGGCGCGCCTTTCCGTAGACCCGCAGAACAGGGTCGTCATGCACTGCCACCCTACGAACACCCTTGCAATGAACTTCGTTCATGAGCTGGACGAGAAGAAGTTCACTCATACCCTGTGGGAGATGTGCACGGAGTGCATAGTTGTCTTCCCGGACGGCGTGGGCGTCCTTCCCTGGATGCTCTGCGGCACCAACTCCATAGGAGAGGCCACGGCAGAGAAGATGAAGGAGTTCCGCATAGTCATTTGGGGCATGCACGGCATCTACGGCGCAGGCAAGACCCTGGACGAGACCTTCGGCCTCATCGAGACGGTCGAGAAGGCTGCCCAGATCTACATCCTCACCATGGGCAAGCCGCGCATCAACACCATCAAGGACTCCGAGATGGTTCAGCTTGCGGAGTACTTCAAGGTAAACTACCGCAAGGACTTCCTCGACTTGGACTAACACTTCAGTTTCCGCAAATGACAAATACAGCAGGCCTCAAAAAACCTGCTGTATGGTGTTCATTTGCCAGCTGTTTTCCCGCCCCGCAATGGCGGCGGGCATTCCGCTCCCGCCTGAAAAGCGGCGGTGCGGGCATATATCCGCCCCAGGAGCGAGTGTGCGGTTACTCCGCTCCCTCATAGGGTGCGGGCACAATTCTC
>JAJPZC010000074.1 GCA_021204585.1 Clostridia bacterium | reverse complement strand
CCGGCAAGGGACAGGCATGATTCCCACGGCCGGAAGACGGAAGAACTGTACAGGAGGGGCAGGGCACAAGCTTGCCCCGTTTTTGCGGGCTGTTTGTGAACATATGTTCATTATGGCCAGGCATGCTCATTTGCTTGACAGCAGGGGCGGCGGTTTTATATAATGTGCACATGTCTTTTTTGGAAGAGTAGAGATGGCAGAGATAGAGAAAAGGAATAACAGGCCGGTGGTGCTCATAGTGCTGCAGCACATACTGGAGTCGAGGTATCTGCTGTTTGTCTCAGCTGTGGTAGTGTGCGCACTGTACTATCTGGCGTGGGACATTGTCAGCATATACTATTTCGGCATCATTGTCATTCTCATGCTGTTCTTTTTAAAAGACCTCACGCCCATGATCCCTCATGTGGCCATGATGGCTATAATGACCTCGTTCCAGAACGCTCCTTCGGAGCTTGCCACGGGATCAAATTACTATGCAAGCGTCGTAATAGACGTGTTTTTAGGCATAATTGCCATCATTTTCGGCGCCGCCCTCATATTCAGGTTCGTCATGATAGGCAGGGACCGCACCTTCAAGCCCAACGGCATTTTCTGGGGCCTTGTGGCCCTTTCCGCCGCTTTCATGCTCAGTGGCTTGGGGACATCCGGCTACACATGGCTCAACGTGGGGTACGGCGCAGTGCTCTCCGCTTGCTTCCTCGCCATATACGTTCTCTTCGCCGGAAGCATAGAGGTGTCGGAGAAGAACTTCATAACGCTGTGCTGGGGATTTTTGGCGCTGTCCGTAGTATTGGTCATAGAGGAGTGCGTCAAGTACATTCAGCTCTGGCCGGAGGTTCAGCAGTTCCTGTCCGGCGAGATAGTGTATGACACCTTCAAGGAGTACATGGTGTACGGCTGGGGCGTATGGAACACCATAGGGCTCATGTTCAACTTGTGCATCCCTGCGGTCTTCCTGCTTTCATCCAAGTACAGGCACGGGTGGATTCTGGTCATATATGCAACCGTCCTTGCAGGCATGACCATCCTCACATGCAGCCGCCAGGCATACATGGGGCTCATCGTGACATACCCCCTGCCTGCAATAGTTGCCATGGTGAAGGGCAAGAGGTGGAAGGCAAGCCTTGCCGTCGTGTGCGCCGTGGTGCTTGCCGTCATAATCGCATGCCTCTGCAAGCTCAGCGCCGTCAAAGAGGCCGTCAACCAGCTCCTCAACTCGCTGTTCTCGTCTGACGGTTCCTACACCGGCAACGGCAGGTTCCACCTTATTATGGAAGCCATGAATCACTTCATAGAGAATCCGTTCTTCGGAGCCGGGTGGTACATGGGAGTGGCGGACAATTCGGACACCATGATAAACGTCTCGCTCATACCCAGCTTCGCCTGCGACACCTTCGCAGAACTCCTCGGAGCCTGCGGCATGGTCGGCCTCATCATATACTGCGTCCACAGGTTCCAGACCATCCTTGAGTTCCTCAAGAAGCCCTCTGCAGACAAGCTCATAATGGCCATGATCATCCTCGTCATCCTCGTCGAGAGCCTTGTGGACAGCCACATCTTCTATCTCATGCCCACAATCATATACGCAGGCCTGCTTCCTTTCGTATGCACGGACAAGGAGGAGAAGCGGCTTATGGCCTCGTCCGTTCTCCCGGCTGAGATACAGTCCGCAGACAAGTACGGAGCCGATTCCAGGGCCTGAATCCGCTGCCTTTTGAGGCATCCGGAACACGCCTGGCCAGATCTCAAGCGCCGCAAGGCGCTTTTCGTTTGGACCCTTTGAAACATTTGTTTGTGCGGCAGCTCAAAGCCGTTTTCACAGGATTTTCACAATAGATGCCAACTTTTTCGGAGGTCCAAAAAGTGCCGTTTTGTGCATACAGTACGGCATTTTTCTTTATGTTAGGAAAAGGCAAAATCAGGTATTTTGCAAAATCCGGTTTAAAATCTCTCAATCCGTTTATATAGATTTGTGTAGGGGCAAAGTGCTTTTTGCGGGGCGCCAGCGGGCGTTACGCGCCGCCGCAAGGCCTTGCCCGTACAATACGGATTTATATTGAGGTAAGCATGAGAGATTACAAGTTTCTGGATGAACCCATCTTCACGCTTGAGGAAGCGGCGGAGGAGTTCGACACGAAGGGAGCACTGTACGGAGCCCTGAAGAGGGCCATGGAGCGCAGGGAGGTCAAAAAGCTCACAGGCGGCCTGTACTGCGCCGTAGACCAGGACACCGGATGTCCCGTTGTGGACAGGTTTGAGATAGCCACCAAGCTCCGCCCCGGCGGGTACTGCGCGTATCACACGGCGCTGGAGTATTACGGCCTCGCAAAGCCTTTGCGCAGCGAGGTGCAGATCGTGTCCTCCAGGCAGGGAAGGCCGGTCACCATAGACGGCACGGAGTACAAGACGTACATGTGCTCATACAATGCAGGCATCATGGAGTCGTACTGGAACGCACCCGTGAGGGTCACGGACGTGGAGCGCACCATCGTGGACTGCCTGGACAGGCTGGACTTGGGGGGCGGCCTGCAGGAGGTCTTCAGGGCCCTCTGCAAGGTCCGCTATGCGGATGAGGACAAGCTCCTGCAGTATCTGGAGGGGTACAACCTCAAGTTCCTGTACAAGAAGGCAGGCTACATCCTGTCCGTGATACACCCCTCATACCTGTCCGCGTCGTTCATCAAGCTGTGCCAGGAGAGGACATCCTCACGCATGGATGACATCCGTCCCTTAAAGAGCATGCCTACGGTCTTCAGCTCAGACTGGAACCTGTACGTGCCTTCATACATCGCCAAGAAGCGCAGCTCCCGGTCCTCCAAGGCCCCGGACACGGACACCGCACCTCTCAACGAGGCGCCTGCAGAGGCTGAGGCACCTCCCACGGAGTCTTCCGAACAGCCTCCTGCGGAGGCAGATGTGGTTCCCGCAGCGGAAGCAGGGGCGCCTGCGGAGCCCTCAGAGGGCACCGTTCCCCCTTAGTGGGAGCCGTGCGGCTTGAGATCACAGACACGGACGCATATCCGTGTGGCATAACTTCATAACAGCGGGGGCCTTTCCGGGGAGGAGAGGCCCTTGGTTTTATGCGGGGCTGAAAGAGGCCCCGGGGCTGGATGAGGGATGAATTTTCTTGCACGCGGAAGCTGCGTGAGGACAGTGCGAATAGGGCTGATACGAGACATATACGGCTATTTTGTGCCGGAGTGGATGGCGCGGGAGGGCGGCCGGACGGTATATCGCATAGTGCATTTTGTTGACAATTGTCATACCATATTATATAATTGCAACATATGTGCCGGGATGGCACGTTGCGACGGGAGTAGAGAAAAATGTGGTATGAGGTTCTGTACCGGGTATTGAGCATAATCAACTACGTTGTGCTTATACTGATAGCGATACCTCTTTTGTGGCAGGTAATAATTGTCCTGCTGTTCTGGCTTCCGAAGAAGAAGTATCCGAGGAGCGAGGTGAAGGGCAGGATAGCGTTCGTGATACCCGCCCATAACGAAGAGTCCGTAATCTATGATACGGTCAAGTCCGTGATAGAGAAGCAGAATTATCCGAGGGAGCTCTTCGACGTCTTTGTGGTGGCGGACAACTGCACGGACAGGACGGCGGAGCTTGCGAGGGCCGCAGGGGCCATTGTGCTCATTCATGAGGACCCGGACCCCGCGCATCATATGGCTCTGTACCCGCTGCAGTTCGGGATAGACCACATCATGAAGATCGAGGACAATCCGTATGACATGGTCATACATCTGGATGCGGACAACCATCTCAATGAAGACTTCTCGCTGTACATGAACGATGCGTTCCAGTCCGGCGTGGAGTTTGCAAGGCCGTATGAGGGCGCCATGAACGCCTCTCAGAACTTCTTCACAAGGGCATGCACGATATTCTATTCCTTCGACTCACGCTTCGGCGCAAGGGTCAGGGAGAGATTCCATATAGCACAGCACGTGAACGGCTCCGGAGCCATGATGAGCATGAAGATGCTCAAGGCCACGGGCGGATATGACAGCAAGACGGTGTCTGATGACACCGAGTACATGCTCAACCGTCTGGAGCAGGGTTACAAGGGCCACTTCGTAGAGGATGCCGTAGTGTATGAGGACATGCCTTCCTCACTGAAGGACACCTTTGCGCGCAACGCCCGCATAGGGTCCGGCGGCATGAAGCTTCTGAAGTCCAGAATACTGAAGCTCTTCGGCAAGTTCTTTACGACGGGAGACTTCTCATACGTGGACGTCTTCCTCACGTACGGGTTCGTGTTCCTGTCCGTTCTCGCCTGGTGGCTGCCCATATACTATGTGTACGATTTCATCTTCGTGCCCTTCTGTGCATACGGCAAGCTTGCCGTCACAATGTATGCGGCCTCGTATTACTACGACACTCTGTGGTATACGGTAATAGTGCTGGGGAGCGTCCTCATTGCCCTCTTCGTGCTGTTCGGCTGGCTCCAGGCACTGTTCCTGGTCATGGCTGACTACAAGAAGATGAGCGCAAAGAACAGGAGGAGCCTCATTCCCATAGTGCTTGCCTTCCCCGCGTTCCTGATTCTGTATTCCGCAACGGTTTCCTTCGGCGCCATGTCCAAGCCGAAGTGGAGAGAGGTCTCAAGGAACGCCACAGGCCCGGATGACCCGGACGGCGGGCCCTCTGAAGGCACCGGGCCAGATGAGGATGCCGCCTCTGGCGCTGCGGACGGCCAGGGTGAAGGCTGACAGGCTAAGGCGTGCCGGGACAGGCTGATGCGTGCAGGGACAGGCCGGAAGCCGGATGGAATGAGTTGAAAGGAGTCAGAACGCAAAGGTGGGATTGTTGGGATGGTTCGGCCGTGAGCAGGCGGCCCGGCAGGAGAGCGAGTACGCTCTCGAAATATACAACCTCGTAAAGAGCTACGACACCGTGAAGGCAGTGAATGACATTTCCCTCAAGGTTGCGCGCGGCACTCTTTTCGCATTCCTCGGAATCAACGGCGCCGGCAAGAGCACCACTATAAACATCATCTGCTCAATACTGCCCAAGGACTCAGGCAAGGTCATAGTGAACGGCCATGACCTGGACACCGAGGCGGATGCAATAAAGAACGACATAGGCATCGTGTTTCAGACGTCCGTTCTGGACCGGGACCTCACCGTGAGGGAGAACCTGGACATACGCACCTCGTTCTACTCCATGAAGAAGGCAGAAAAGAAAAGAAGCATAGACCAGATAATAGAGCTCCTGCACCTGGAGCCCATCCTAAAGCAGCCCGTAAGGACCCTGTCCGGCGGACAGCTGAGGCGTGTGGACATAGCAAGGGCGATGGTGCACCAGCCCAAGCTCCTCATACTGGATGAGCCCACAACAGGCCTGGACCCCAAGACCAGGCTTACGGTCTGGGGGCTCATAGACAACATACGCACCCAGACGGGCATGACCGTCTTCCTCACGACCCATTACCTCGAAGAGGCAGACAAGGCCTCGGACGTCGTCATAATGGACAAGGGCAGGATAATCGCCCAGGGCACGCCCAATGAGCTCAAGAACATGTACTCCAACGACTCCATAGTTGCCTACATGCCGCTCAATGCGGAGTTTGAGGCCGTAATGGCCTCGGACGGCGTGAAGTTCTCATACGATACGGAGCACGGGGCGTACAGGATAGTCATAGCAGACACTGCGGATGCCAAGGCCACGCTCCAAAGGTATGATGCCTTCATTACGGATATGGAGATAGTCAAGGGCAACATGGACGACGTTTTCTTAAATGTCACAGGCAGGGACATGAAGAAGATGGGAGAGAATGAGGAAGATGAGGAGGCCCCGGAGGGAGGAGCGAAGGAGGACGCCGATGCATGACGTAGCCGCAAAGCGGGATCATGTGGGCATGTTCTTTGAGCTCACGAAGAGGCACCTTCTTGTATTCTTCAAGAACAAGATCCGTGTCTTCTACACCCTCATGGTGCCCGTCATAATCTTCATAGTGTACATATTCTTCCTGCGCACCCTGGAGCTGTCCACAGTGACATCCGTCTTGAACAGCGCCGGGATCTATGATGAGGACATAACGCCGGAGCTCACGCTCTACATCAATACCCTTGTGGACTCATGGATGCTGTCCGGCATCGTAGCGCTGTCCACGTACACCGTCTCCATACAGACCAACACAATCATTGTCTGCGACAAGGAGAACGGAGTGAACAGGGACTTCATCGCGTCTCCCGTCTCAAGCTCCGTGCTTATCTCCAGTTACTTCCTGTTCAACTTCATAGTAACCTTCTTGATCTGCTTCATCTTCATACTCATATGCTTCGTGTACCTCGCATGCCTGGGCGAGTTCATGCTCACCTTCGTATCGTTCCTGGAGATTGTAGGCGTGCTGGCCATAACCACGATAGTGGCCACGCTCTTCACGACCTTCATAAGCTCCTTCATAAAGCATGAGGCAACTCTTACCGGGCTTGTGGCCATCTTCTCCACGGCCGTAGGCTTCCTCATGGGCGCATACCTGCCTTTTTCGCAGCTTCCCAAGTGGGTACAGGACGTCTGCATGTTCATTCCAGGCCCCTATTCATGCGCCATATTCCGCCACGCCTTCATGTACGTGCCCATAACGGACATGTACAACTACGCGGCGGGAGTATACCAGGGCGCAACGGATCTCATGGTCTCCATGACCAACAACTTCGGCTACAATCTGGAGTTCTTCAACATAACGGTAGAGCCTTCATGGCAGGCCTTCGCCATTGTCGCATACAGCGCCATCCTGCTTGTCCTCAACATCTTCTCCGGCCGGGAGCTTGTAAAAGTCTTAGGCTCCATGGGCAGGAAGGGCAAGGAGAGGCGAAAGTCCAGACGCGCAAAGAGGGCTGCTTCCCGCTCCGGCGCCGCAGCAGCCGCTGTGGCGGACATCCCGGCAGGCACAGCCGCAGAGACGCTGCCCCAGGCAGTCATTCCCACGGGCACCTCAGTGGAATCCGTACCCGCAGAGACGGGGAAGGAGGCAGGGACAGAAACGAATACGCCTTCAGGGCCGGGCGGGCCGGAGGACGCATAACACCAAAGCAGCACACTTAAGGGCATCCCGTTCGGGGTGCTCTTTTTTGGGCAAAGTGCACAAAGAGCCGCAGCCCTGTTCAGGGCCGGTTCAGGCTGGCAGCCTGTGGCTGGCGGGTGAAAATTGCATGGTGATTTTGAGGGAGCAAAGAGAGTTTGTTGACTTTCCGGCCCCGGATATTGTAATATAAGGGCATGGAAAAGCTGAAGCCGCATGTAAAATACAAGAGCTGGATTCTTATAGGGGTCTTTGCCGTCTTAATCTTCCTGGACCTGCTGTTCAAATACCTGGAGGAGACCTTCGGGTGGAACGCTGTCATCATAAAGGGATGGGTTGAGATTCATTCCGGCTTCAGGAATGCAGGGTGCGCTTTCAGCTTTCTCAATGACAACCCCCAGATAGGGCAGCCCATCCTGATCACCGTAACCTTCGTGCTTCTTGC
>JAJPZC010000075.1 GCA_021204585.1 Clostridia bacterium | reverse complement strand
TCCGGCCTCATATCCGGCCTCAAACCCGGGCGCCTTTTGAGCCTCATTCCCGGCCGCCTTTTGGCCGCCTTTTAAGCCCTGGCCTGAAAGAAAACAAAAAGAGCCATATTTCGCTTGGGACGAAATATGCCTCCGTGGTGCCACCCAAATTCACAGCTTGCGCTGCCTTCATTTAACGAGTACTTATATACTCTCCTTCTGTAACGGGAAGGCCCCGTCAGCCGCTAATAATCTCTGTTCACGGCCGCCCTCAGCAACCCATTCACTTACATCGGATCCCGTGCATCACACCACCGCACAATCTCTGAACATCCGTGCCAGTAAGCTACTACCTTGCCTCAACGGTTTGATTCAATTTTGACCACATTATAGTCTCGGCACTATTCATTGTCAACAGATTTGCTATAAGAATTGCTTATACTTCCACGCCGCCCGTTTTGTGCGTTTCCTTATCATATACAGGCATTATGCACAAACACACGCCTTCTCTCCCGTGGACTTTCCTGTCCCTTTATGCATAACGCCGGGCCCCGGGTCCGGTCCCGTACGCCTTCCGCTGATGCGCCTCAACAGGCCTTTGAGAGGCTCCCCCGCAGAGTCTTTGACAGGCGCCCCTGGGTGCCTCTGTGCAGCTCCCGCGCAGGGGGAGAAGCTCCCCGGACATGCAAAATCCCGGGGGCTATGCTGTCTCCGGGATGCATTATATCCTGTGAAGTCTGTGCCGAAAGATCAGTTCTTGGCGGGCGTGAAGGTCTCATAATTGGTCTGGGGAGCGGTGCGGATAAGCCCGCAGTCCATGAGCTGCTCCTCCGTCTGGGATACAAGCTCCAGAGTATAATCACGGGGCTGGAACCTCTTGGCCTTTACAAGATCCAGCTTCTTTGCGACCATGTCTATGAGATCTACGGCATGACGGGCCCTTAAGGGGTTCTTTATGCGGTACATGATGGGCGTTGAGGCATTTATGGCCTTGCCGGACACGTCCTCCACCCTGTACTTGACGTCGCAGTCCTTGAGGTCATCCATAGTGAGGTTGAGGTACAGGCAGAGCACCTTTCCGCGTATCAAAAGCTTTCCTATCTGCTTGCGGCCGCAGCGCAGCTTCTCCTGCTTCCAGGCCATGCTGGCCTTTGTGCCCTTGTATGAAAGGGCAGCGTTCTTGAGCATGGAGTACCACCCCTTGACGTCATCATCCGCCAGGATGAGACGGGCGATGAAGCTCCTGTCCAGTCTGTCTTCCGTATCTTCTGTCTCAACGGTTTCGTCTTCTGCCATTATTGCACAATCCCCTTGCTTTTTTTCATATTCTCCGGACGCGCCCTCTCTCTCCACGGCCGCATCCATACTCTCTTCCGCAGCGTCTTCCACCAGACAAAGGCCTGACTCTGCCGCCGGTGCATTCTCTTCACCAACACCCACAACACGGCTTCCGGCAGCCTCTGTGCCTGCCTTGGCCATTCTGCGCCACCTGGGCATAACCACCGCAAGGAAAACTATGGCGAACACCATAAGCGGCAGCACTATGCCTCCGCATACGCCAACAATCGCCCACCAGCCTTCCGGCATCACATAACTCGTATCCCGGAACAGACCTTCATACAGTCCCGTGTCTGCAAGCAGCTCCAACACCCGGCAGCACCTGTCCTTGAAATCCCACCGGCAGGAAGGACACGCCCTCTCACCGATTGTGACATATTATACAGCCGCCCTTTCCCTGCGTTCTATTGCAAAAAGACCATTTGCGAATGATATATTTATATTTTTTGCTATGTAGCTCCGTCCAAAGTTCACAAATCCGCGACGGGAACTCTAAAATCGTCCAGCCCGCACCCCCTGCGCAGCAGTCCCCCATTCCGGGCCGTGAACGCCTCCAGGAGGCCGCTGCATCTCCCGCAGGGCTTTTCCAGCCACATGCTCCCTTTCCCTGTGTGCTTCATATGCCACTAATAACGCCCCGTACGGCGCATTCTGAGGCCAATCTGAGGGCAATCTGAAGGCCCTGCCGTCTGCCCCTCCGGGCGTCCCCTCCGGGCGTAACAACAGCACGCCGGAATGGCGTGCTGCAATGTGCTGAATGCGGCATATTCCGGGCTGAATGCATGTCTGCATGCAGGCCCGGATGATGGCATGAAGGAGCCTGCAGGAGGCCCCGGAAAGCCCCTGAAGGAGCCTACATGAGGCTCCGGAAAGCCCCTGAAGGAGCCTATATGTGGTTTTGGAAAGTCCCCGAAGGAACCGGAAGGTTAGAAGCTGAGCTGCTGGGCGCCGCCGGGGAAGTCTGTCCTGTAATACAGGGCGTATACCGCCGAGACGTCTGAGATGCCCTGAACGGGCTTGCCGCGGGAGACGCGGGTGTCTATCTTTATGACCTCCGTATCCAGCTCCAGGATGCCCTGCGGCGTGGCCACTGCGAGGGAGTACGGGACGGTGACGTATCCTGCAAAGAGGATGTCTCCCTTGCCCTTGATGTCTGCTATCATCATGCCCTTTGTGGCCCTGGACTGGGGGTCGAACTGGGAAGCTATGACCCTCTTGAAGGTGCTCATCGTGGTCACGATGATTATCTCCCCTTCCCCGTTCTGCTGCCCGGCGAAGACCACCTCATCCCCCGGATTGAGGTTTATGCCCTTTACGCCCGCGGACATTCTTCCCTGCACGGGCACGGTGTCCTTGTTTGCATTGAGGCAGAGGCCCTTCTTCGTTACGAACAGCATGCATGAATACTCATCCGGGTCATAGTCCTCCACGGCCAGCACCTCGCTCCCCGGATTTACCTTAAGGGCCGGGAATATGGGCTTTTTAACGTCATACTCGCTCCACGGGCTCCGCTTCACCATGCCGTCCTTCGTGAAGAACAGGAGGCCGTCCGTGGGCTTTTTGCCCTTCATGCTCATGATGCGCACGGGGTACTCATTCTTTGCGACTCCGTCCGCAAGCTGCGGCAGCTTCTCCCCTGCGGAGCGGAACAGGTGGCAGTCCCTGCCCTTCAATGACACCCTGCATACGTTGCCGAGGTTCGTGAAGATGAAAAGCTCCTCATCCACCGTAACGTCCAATGTCTGCAGCAGGAGCTGCGAGGCCGTGGCATTGTTCCCAAGCTTCTTCTTTGCGTTGGAGGTGAAGTCATCCCTGTCCATGAACTTCAGGGTCCTGTTGGCCGTAATGCCTACCGTCCAGTCCTTTGTGCCCTCCGTAACGGACTTGAGGTCCTCCGGCTTGTCCTTTATTATGGTCCTTCTGGGGCACGGGTACTTCTTCTTTATCTCCTGCAGCTCTTCACGTACTATGTCCCACTGCCTGGTCTTGTCTGCAATGATTGCCTGATACTCTGCGATCTTCTGAACTAAGTCTGCGTGCTCCTCCTCCAGCTTGGAAACCTCCAGCTTGACAAGCCTGGCAAGGCGCAGATCCAATATGGCCTGGGCCTGCCTCTCCAGGAGCGAGAAGCGCTCCTGAAGGCGCGTTCTGGCCTCTGCGGTGCTCTGCGAGGTCTTGATGACGTGCACCACCTCATCCACGTTGTTTACGCCGATTATGAGCCCCTCTAAGATGAGGCACCTTTCCTGGGCCTGCTTCAAGTCAAACTTGGTCCTGCGCAGTATTACCTGGCGCTGGTACGAGACGTAGAAGCTTATTATCTCCAGAAGACCCATCTGCTTGGGCTTGCCGCCCGCTATGGCCACCATGTTGATGCCGAAGGAGCACTCCAGGTCCGTGTACTTGAGGAGGGCCTTCTCTATGGCGTCTATGTCCGCATCCTTCCTGCATGTTATGACCGCCCTCATTCCCGTGCGGTCTGACTCATCCACAATATCCACGATGCCGGACAAAAGGTCCTTCTTGTCCTCGCGGAGGTTCATGATCTTCTTTAGAAGCTCCGCCTTGTTGGTCTGGTACGGAAGCTCCGTTATGACTATCTGTGTCTTGCCGTAATCCCCGGGCTCCAGATGATACTTTGCGCGCAGGGTAATCTTCCCCTTGCCCGTCTCATATGCCTGCTGGAGCTCATTGGCTATGATGTAGCCGCCGGTTGAAAAGTCCGGGCCGGGGATGATCTTCATCATATCCTTTAATGATATCTTGGGGTTCTTTATATAGGCGCAGCAGCCGTCTATAACCTCTGCAAGGTTGTGCGTGGGAATGTTTGTGGCGAGGCCTACGGCTATGCCGTTGGCGCCGTTTACCAGGAGGTTCGGAAACCTGCCGGGCAGGATGTCCGGCTCCGTGGTGGAGTCATCGAAGTTCAGGGAAAAGGGCACCGTCTCCTTGTCCAGGTCTCTCAAAAGCTCCATTGCAAGGGGCTGGAGCCTGGCCTCCGTGTACCTCATTGCGGCGGCGGGGTCTCCGTCCACGGACCCGAAGTTTCCGTGGCCGTCCACAAGTGTCATGCGCATGTTGAAGGGCTGCGCCATGCGCACCATGGCGTCATACACTGACGAGTCTCCGTGGGGATGGTACTTGCCCATGCAGTCTCCGACAATCCTCGCTGACTTCTTGTGCGGCTTGTCCGGGGTGAGCCCCATCTCTATCATGGTGTACAGTATGCGCCTCTGGACGGGCTTAAGTCCGTCCTCCACGCGCGGAAGCGCCCTGTCCAGTATTACGAACTCCGCATACGGGAGCATGCTGGAGGGGAGCACCTCCTCCATGCTCTGCACATGGATCTTCCCTGCGGGTATCTGAGTCTGGAAGACCTTGCTCTTGTCATCTTTCCTGGCCATTTAGTCCTCCTCCCCGCCCTTCTCCGGGTTGAACCTGACTCGGTCTATGAAGCCGTCCACCTTGTTGAAGTTGGCATTCTTCGCGAGGAACTGCTTCCTGCCTTCCACCTTGTCTCCCATGAGCATGTCTATGATCTCAGCGGCCGCCGCAGCGTCCTCTATGTTCACGCGTATAAGATTCCTTGTGGCGGGGTCCATGGTTGTCTCCCACAGCTGGTCTGCATCCATTTCGCCCAGGCCCTTGTACCTTTGTATCTGGTACCCCTTGCCGACCTTCTTTATCTTCTCATCCAGCTCTGCGTCATCATACGCATACTCCGACACGTCTTTCTTGTACACCTTGTACAGGGGCGGCATGCCTATGTACACGTACCCTGCGTTCACGAGGTCCCTCATGTACTTGAAGAAGAACGTCAAAAGTATGCACCTTATGTGCATGCCGTCCTGGTCTGCATCCGAAAGAATGATAACCTTCTTGTACCTGGTCTTTTCAACGTCGAATGAGTTGCCGAAGCCCGCCCCTATTGCCGAAATAAGCGACTTAAGCTCCTCATTCTGCAGCGCCTGCAGAGCCGTCTTCTTCTGCACGTTCAAAGGCTTGCCCCTCAAGGGCAGGATGCTTTGGTACTGTCTGACCCTCGCGGTCTTGGCCGTGCCGCCCGCCGAGTCTCCTTCCACTATGAAGAGCTCATTCAGATCCGGATTCTTTCCTGAGCATGCCGCAAGCTTTCCCACGAGATTGAACCCGTCCGAGTCCGACTGGGCCTTCACGACCTCCCTTTCCGCCTTGTGCTTTATCCTGTCATCCGCCGCAAACTTTGCCTTCTTCGCAATCTCGTCAAAAATGGCCTTGGCGCCCTTCTTCGCCTGCAGCTGCGCCATTCCTTCCGCCACGGCGGCATCCACCACCGGCTTCACTTCCTGGTTTCCAAGCTTGGTCTTTGTCTGGCCCTCAAACTGCACGTCCGCAAGCTTAATGTTTAAAACTGCCACCAGGCCTTCCTTTATGTCATCCATTATGAAAGCCTGATCCTTCTGCTTCAGCGCCCCGCTTGCGCGGGCATAGTCATTCACGGCCCTTAAAAGCCCCGAATGGAAGCCGGCCTCATGATACCCGCCCTCTATCGTTGAAATGTTGTTCACGAACGAATACAGCTGCTCCGCATCATCCTTCACATGCGCAAGCGCAAACTCTATCTTTATCTTCCCGGGCGCCGCGCCCTTTATCTGTATGTCCTTTATTGTGCTGTAATACAATGGCTCCGGGTACAGCAGCACCTCATCCTCCGCCATGAACTTCACGAAGTCTATGAGGCCTCCGTCATACTTGTATACGACGTCCTCCCTCGGCGGAAGCTTCACCCTGACATTCCTTATATTGCCCTCTTCGTCCGTGCCGCCCTCCTGCAGCTCATAAAGGTCCCTGTCGTCTATGAGCGTGATCTTCACGCCCTTGTTCAAAAAGGCCAGCTCCTTGAGCCTCGTGGATATGGTGCCATACTCCCACTCTGTAGTCTCAAAGACTTCCTTGTCCGGCATGAAGCGCACAAAAGTGCCCCTCTCTTTTGTCTTTTCCTTCGTATCTATAAGCGGGCTCTGCGGCACGCCGCACATCCACTTCTTCTTTTCCTTATCGTACGCGGAGCGGAAGTCCATCTCGAACTTGTTTCCCCTGTACACCTCCACATGGAGCCATGACGAAAGGGCGTTGGTGACAGACGCCCCCACGCCGTGCAGCCCTCCTGAGAAGGCGTAATTCTCGTTGTCGAACTTGCCGCCCGCATGAAGCTTCGTGAATATTATCTCCACGCCGCTCATCTTTGCCTTCGAGTTTATGTCCGTGGGCATACCGCGCCCGTTGTCCCTCACGGACGCCGAACCGTCCTTCCACAGCTTCACCTCTATCTCATCCGCAAAGCCGTTCGCCGCCTCATCTATGGCGTTGTCCACTATCTCCCACAGTATATGGTGCAGCCCTCTCACGCCCGTGGACCCTATATACATTCCGGGCCTCACTCTGACCGCTTCAAGCCCTTCAAGTATCTTCAGATCATCCGCATTGTAACTCTTCTCTGCCATACAATCCTGCCCGAAAACTCTCTCCAAACGGCCACACGCCCTTCCACTGTTTCCTGCCTCATATTGCCCGCACGCAAACACTGCGCATCCTGGGGCTCATATGGCCTTAAAACCAGCATATCCTGCCGCTTGCTTATGTAAAAGTATATCTTATCCGGCGGCAAAAGTAAAGTGCTGTACGCCAAAAAAACATATGTACAACCTCAAATTCCTTCATTTTGGCATATGACATCATGGTACATGCCAAATCTTTCCGCCACATCTGCGCCAGGCTGTCTTATACGGCCCTGCAGCGATCCCCTGAAGCTTTGTCCTGGATACTTGCAGACAGCCGCAGGAGGCAATCTGAGGGCTCTGTGAAGGTCCCGGAAAGCGAGATGCTGACGGGTGCAAGACGGGACGATGCACTCCCTCTGAGCCACGGGAGGGGCAGGTGTATTCCGAAGCAGAACTGTTCGTAAAATCCTGCCAGGCACGCTGGACAAGTTGAAGGGGGCGCGCTGCGTGTAAACAATTGTTTATACTGGTTCATGCCGGCAGCTAATCTGGACCTTTACGACCCCGTGAATAGTAATGCGCTAAACGGACCCCGAAGGAGCGGCTGCATGCTGTGGGCGTCCCAAGGGAAAGCCACTTTAAAAGGGCACTGCCTTTGGCGGCAATGCCCTTTAAGATGCTGCAATCTTGTGC
>JAJPZC010000124.1:4484-7583 GCA_021204585.1 Clostridia bacterium | reverse complement strand
GCCGGGGTCTCTTCCTGCGCGGGAGTTTCTACGGGAGCGGGCGCAGGCTTGCGGGTGCGCTCCACGCGGGGTGCCTGCTGCACGGGTGCGGAAGGCATGCGGACGGAGCCGGACTCGAGGTTCTTTATCCTGCGCTCAAGGGACTCTATGCGGGCGATGAGGCCCTCTGTGTCGTAGTCTGCGGAAGGCTGGGCGCACTTGAAGACGGCCGTCTCAAGGGTTGTCCTGGGGTTTACGGCGTACCGCATGTCCGTCTCGGCCTTGGAGATGACTTCGGTTATGCGGAGGAGCTTCTGGCCCGTAACGGCGTCTGCAAGCTCCTTTATGCGCCGGTATGATTCCTCCGGAAGATTGATGATATCCCGGGCCGTTTTGCATACCTTGGCTATGCTTACGCTGTTGAGGAGCGAGATTATGTCCCGCACAAGCACGCTTGCGCTCTTGCCCTCGGCAAGGACCTGCTCCACGGCTGCAAGGGAGCCGCCGGCGTCCTCTGCGAAGATGTACTGCAGGATGCCGGCTATCTGGAGAAGGTCTGCGCTTCCTAAGACGGCGTTCACGTCCTCATATGTGAGCTTCCCCTGTGAGTATGAGGCGCACATGTCCGCAATGGAGAGGCTGTCGCGGGCGCTTCCTGCGCCGGCGCGGGCTATGGCCGTTATGGCCTCCGGCTCATACTCCTTGCCCGTGCGGTCATATACGGAGCGCACGAGGGACTCGAGGTCTGCCTGCGGGATGAGCTTGAAGTCAAAGCGCATGCAGCGGGAAAGGATCGTTGCGGGAATCTTCTGAGGCTCCGTGGTGGCCAGGATGAAGACTGCATGGGCAGGGGGCTCCTCAAGGGTCTTGAGGACGGCGTTGAATGCAGACGGGGTAAGCATGTGGACCTCGTCTATGATGTACACCTTGTAGCGTCCGGCAACGGGCGGGTACTGGACCTTCTCTCTAAGGTCTCTCATTTCGTCCACGCTGTTGTTGGAGGCTGCGTCTATCTCGGATATGTCCAGGTTGGAGGCATCCGACAGGGCGCGGCAGGTGGGGCATTTGCCGCAGGGGGAGCCGTTCACCGGGTGCTCACAATTTATGGCCTTTGCGAAAATCTTCGCAAGGGTTGTCTTGCCTGTGCCCCTGGGGCCGCAGAAAAGGTATGCATGGCCCACCTTGTTGTTCTCTATCTGGTTCCTGAGAATACGCACTATGTGCTCCTGCCTCACGACCTCTTCAAAGGTCTGCGGGCGGAAGGTCCTGTAAAACGCAAGGTATGCCATCACTCCTCCGATTCATCCTGGTATAGCTTCGCTATCTTGCTCTTTGCCCTGGCTATGGCATTGTCCACGCTCTTGGGGCTCCTGTCCTTGGGCAGGGCGTCGCATATCTCTCTGGTGCCCATGCCGTCCATGTACATTACGATGACCTGGAACTCGTACGGCGAGAGTATCTTTGAGATCTTGTGGTGGAACTCCTGCCTGTTCTCCGTCATTATTATCTCGTCCTCCGGGTCTCCGAGGAGCCCGTCCGATATCTCAAGAATGGGCACGGAGTTGTTGAGGGGCGTCTGCTTTAAGCCGTTGCTCTTTTTCACCTCGTCCCGTATCGCATTGCGGATGCATATGTATGCGTACGTGGTGAATGAAGCATGGTTTTCCTTCTTGTATGACCCTATCGCCGAATACAGCCCTACAAGCCCTTCCTGCATCAGGTCCTCTCCGGTGCCGCCTATGAGGAAGAAATGGGACGCTATGCTCTTCACGAGGGGCGTGTACTTTTCCAGCACCTCATGCACCGCATCCTTGTCCCCCTCGCGGGCTCTTGTCAAAAGGTCATCCTCTGCCATTTCCTCGTAACCTCGTATGCCGCAATCCCTAAAGCCACGGATGCATTGAGGGAGTTCACGTGCCCCCTCAAGGGCAGGGACAGCGTCTTGTCCGCATACTCGCGGACCGTCTTTCTCACGCCCGTGTCCTCGCCGCCTATAATCAGCGCCGTCCTTGCGGGGAACTCCTCACTGTATATGCTCTCCCCGTCCGCCTCAAGGGCGTATATCCAGAAACCTGCCTCTTTCAAGGCCTCTATGCACATTTTAAGGGGCATCCGGGCCACTTTCATGTACTCCGCGGCGCCTGCCGAGATGCGTATCACGGCGTCCGTCACGACCGCCGTCTTGTCCCTCGGAATCACCACGCCGCACGCCCCGGCGCACTCCGCAACACGTATGATGCTGCCTAAGTTGTGCACGTCCTCTATGCCGTCCGCAAGGACTACGAGGGCATGCTCCTGCGCCTTTGCGGCCGCAAGAATGTCATCCAGCTCTGCGTAGGCATAGTCCGGCACGAACGCAATTACTCCCTGGTGGCGCCTGTCTTCGCTCTCGCGGTCCAGGGCCTCTTTGTTCACGTACTGAACCTTAATGTTCTTTGCGCGGGCCATGGACACTATCTTTGCGAGAGACCCAGTGGCCCTGGTCTCAACCAGTATCCTGTACACGTCCTTCTCAGACTTCAATACCTCTGAGACGGCGTTTCTGCCTTCTACCTTCATTCCGTATCCTCTGCGCCGGCCTGGCTGTCCAGCCCAAGCTCCGCCTTAAGGTCCCCGCAGGCAAGCTTCAATATCTCATCCAGCCTCTCATACTGCCCGGAGATGTACAGATACCCCAGGACGGCTTCAAAGCCGGTGCTGTTGTTGTACTCCGCAACGGTTGCGTTCTTTGCCTTCGCGGGCTTCTTGGAGTTGCGCCCCCTGCGGAAGATCTCCTTCTCCGTGGCCGTAAAGGCAGGGCCGACTTTGGCGAGGGCTATGTTCTGGCCATGGGCGGAAACCTCTATGGCCGTGTATTTCTGCAGATCCCCGGACGGATAGTCCGCAATGAGTGCCAGCTTTTCGCGGATGTAAAGGGTAAGCACTGCGTCCCCGAGGAACGCCAGCGTCACGGGGTTCATCTGGTATGCGTCCCTTTCAGGGACGGATGTCAAAATTTCTGTAACGTTCACGACGGAAATTATAGCATACGCAGGCCGAAAAAGCAATGAATACGCCGCCTGCGGCGCAATTTATTTGCTGCGGCCGCAAAGTGCATCATATGCTTGTTTTATGGAGTTT
>JAJPZC010000124.1:0-4384 GCA_021204585.1 Clostridia bacterium | reverse complement strand
GAGGCTGTTTCTGCATTGCCGCGGAAGCTGCCTTTGGCGGAAGAGGCAGGGAAAAGGTATGCGTTTGGACGCATGATATGGCCTGTTCATTGGCCGCTCATGAACATCACGGTCTTCATGGTGCCGTCGTACATCATGCTGTATATGAGGGACAGAAGCTGTTCTTCCGGCATCTCCTTCCCGTTCCTGCACCAATACTGGAGCACTCCGGCTATGGCGTTGTATACGAATGAGATTATGTAGTTGGTGCACTCGCCGGCGTCAGCGCCAAGCATTCTGCGCATGAGAGGCATGGCCTGCTCCTCCATCCTGTTGCGGAAGGAGGTGTCCCCTCTTTCTCCCGTGAGTATCATTATGCGGTCCCCGTAGGCGTCAAAAACGGTCACGAGGGCCTTGACAATGTCCTCCTTCCCTGAGCCCCGGACTCCGTCCGGGAGCAGGGAGAACATCTTTGTCCTGCACTCCTCAAAGAGCTCATCCTCAGCCTGCTGGCGTATGTCATATATGTCGGTGAAGTACTCGTAGAACGTTGTCCTGTTGTAGCCGGCCTCTTTGGTGAGGGCGTCTATCCTTATCTTTTCAACAGGGCAGTCCCTGTACAGTTTCCAGAATGCGCAGATAAGCGCCGCCCTGGTCCTGGCCGTAACCTCCGGCTGCTTGTTCATATGACCCCCGTTGTCCGGCACCGAGTCTGAAATGCCGGATTTTACGACAATATATGAAGAATTGTGGGGCGATAGGTGTTTGACTGAACGCCCCGGCGTCTTCTATAATGATTATACGACATCATGTAGGATGATTGCAAGCAAAAAGCCTGCCGTTCAGCGGCATGGCACGGAGCTTTGATGATAAAGACACAGAACCTTACAAAGGATTTCGGACACGGAAGGGGCATCTTCGATGTCTCCGTTGACGTGAATGAGGGCGAATGCTTCGGCTTTCTGGGCCCCAACGGCGCCGGGAAGACCACGCTCATCCGCCATCTCATGGGCTTCACGCGTCCGCAGGCAGGAACGGCTGAGATAGACGGCATGGACTGCTACAGGAATGCCGCCCTTCTTCAAAAGCGCATAGGATACCTCCCGGGCGAGATAGCGCTCCCCGCCGGCGTCACAGGCAGCGAGTTCCTTGGGATGCTCTGCAAAATGCGCGGCGTGAAGGACAGAAGCTGCCTCAACGGCCTTCTGGAACGCTTTGACCTGGACGCGAAACAGGACACCAAGCGCATGAGCCTGGGGGTCAAGCGCAAGCTGGCCGTTGTGGCCGCCTTTCTCCATGACCCGGAGATACTCATACTGGATGAGCCCACAAGCGGGCTGGACCCCGTGATGCAGGAGAATTTCATAGCATTCGTGAAGGATGAAAAGACCAGGGGCAAGACCATATTCATGTCCTCGCACATCTTCCACGAGGTGGACGCATGCTGCGACCGCATAGCCATAATACGGGACGGCCACGTGGCATCCGTCTTCCGTGCGGAGGAGCTCAGAAACACCAAGGACAGCATATACAGGGTCACGTTCCGGACCGCAGAAGAAATGGAGCGCTTCCTTTTGCTTCCGTACGGCTTCACGTCCATAAACCGCGAGAAGCTCAGAATGCGCGTGAAGATCACTGCAGACGCAGTGCCCGGGTTCGTGAAGGACCTCGCAGCGTTCAATATAGCGGACTTTGTAGAGATTCCGTATACCCTTGAGGACTATTTCATGAGCTTCTACAGGGAAGACCACCACTTTGCGGAGGTGAAGGCATGAGCATAATCTCTGTGGAAAACCTCACAAAGGACTATGGCAGGGGCCGCGGCATATTCAACGTCTCCTTTGAGGTCGAAAAGGGCGAGATTTACGGATATGTGGGCACCAACGGTTCCGGAAAGACCACCACGATACGCAACATGCTGGGCTTCGTGTTCCCCGATTCCGGAAAGATATGCATAGACGGACTGGACCCCTCAAGGCAGGCTGCGGAGCTCATGCGCCACGTGAGCTACATCCCGGGCGAGATAGCCTTCCCGTCCCTTCCCACCGGAACGGACTTTTTAAAGCTCCAGGCCGAATACAACGGAGTGACGGACTTCACGTACATGAACTACGTGGCGGACAAGCTGGATCTGGACACCACGGCGAACCTGAAGCGCATGTCCAAGGGCATGAAGCAGAAGACCGCAATAGTTGCCGCCCTCATGGCGGACAGGGACATACTTGTTCTCGATGAACCCACGACGGGCCTGGATCCTCTGCAGAGGGACAACTTCCTTGAACTCCTTCGCGGCGAAAAGGAAAAGGGCAAGACCATCTTTCTGTCCGGACATATCTTCGAGGAGCTTGAAGAGGTCTGCGACCGCGTCGCCATGCTGAAGGACGGCCGCATACTCGGCGTCGTGAACATGCATGACCTGCGCCACAAGACAGACCGCAACTACGAGATAACCTTCATCTCCCCCCAGAGCGCGGCTGCGTTTGCAGCCCGCATACAAAGCTCAGGCTGTGCAGAAGGCACACCCGGCCTTCCTGAGACGGAGGATGACGGGCTCTTGACTGACATGGAAAAAGCCGGCATGCAGGACATCCGGACAAATGACTGCAAAGTGACACTCTCCCTTCCTCCGGAGATGTCCGGAGCCCTGTTCAGGGCAATGGCAAGATACAAGATACTGAACATCCGGGAAACCAACGTGACCCTTGAGGACGTGTTCATGAAGGAGTACAGGAAATGACAAAAACAACAGACACGGCCGATATGAAGACGACCAACATTTTCTCCGGCCCGCTGATGAAGCAGACCTTCAAGTCCAACCTGGCCCTCACCATCGTGGTGCTTGTCCTGTCCTGTCTCATCTGCTTCGTGCTCTCCTTTGCCATGAGCATCATGGGCGCCGGCGAGAACTCTGCCGGCATGATGGACGCGCAGACCTTCAACCTCTACATGACGCTCATCACCAATTACAACGCCCAGAACGGCGCTTCCCTTTCCTGGGATGCCTTCATGAGCCTGTACTCCTCCGGCGGGGATTATTCCATATACACGCAGCTCTTTGCGCAGGGCGCAGAAAGCATGTCCGCCGCACTCTCCCAGATGGGCATAACGGAGTTCTCCGCAGACGGCTTCGCGGCATGCATAACCCTGCTGCAGGGAACGGACTCAACGATGGCCACCTACATGACCAACTTCCAGTACTACTACGTGCTTGCCACGCAGCAGGTGTTCGAAGGAGTCACGATGAACAGCCAGATCCTGCTGCAGAACATGCTTGAGGTCATGGGTATGAACGCAGACCTCATCACCAACATGAGCAACATGGACATGTCCACCATGATCAACACGATGTACTTCCATGAGATAGGCATCCTGCCCATGCTTATCTGGATCGTCGTTGCGGGCAACTCCATCATAGCCGGCCAGGTTGACCGCGGCTCCATGGCATACGTCCTCTCCACTCCCACAAAGCGTTCCGCAGTGGTAATCACCCAGGCCGTTTACATGATTGCCGTTCCCCTCGTCATCACAATCTGCATGTGCTGCGTAAAGCTCATCTGCAACACCGCCTTCCTCGGAGACACCGACGCTGCGGCCACAGTGGTCCTCTTTGCAGGCATGTACCTGCTCATGGAGTCCATGTGCGGCATCTGCTACCTCGGCAGCTGCCTCTTCAACCGCAACTCAAGGGCAATGGCCTTCGGCGGCGGCCTCGTCGTTCTGTTCTTCATAGCCGCCCTCATAGGCATGTTCGGCTCAGACAACCTCGTTGAGGTGGGCATGGGCGTCGAAGCACTCAACGGCTTCAACTACATCTCGCTCATGACGCTCTTCGACATAGAATCCATCGGCACAATCGGCTCAGGCGCCGCAGACCTCTCCTTCCTGTGGAAAATGGCCATCCTGCTTGTCATCGCCGCCGCAACCTACGTCATCGGAGCCATCCGCTTCACAAAGAAGGATCTGCCCCTCTGAATTCATCCAGACAACCAGTCCGAAAAAGATACTGCCTTATATCCACATGGAAAGACGGGTGCTCCACATGAGTGCCCGCCTTTTCCGTATCTCCCGTCCGGTCAGTATGCCATGCCGCCAGACGGGCCGCCAGACGGGCCGCCAAGCCAGGCTGAACTTTACGATTTTTAAGTTTTTTGCAAACATTCGTTCGTAAATTTGCAAAAATGCGCATATATATTAACAAATAAACTAGGATGAACATTCGTTCGTATAAAAATTTTCAATGATTCCGGGAAGTTATGAACAGACAGTTTGCAGGCCTGCAGTCTCCGGCGTCTCAGGCCTTATACTGGCAATATAAAACCCCGGAAATGTTCCGGGGATACTTGCGAATGGTGCCTGTGCGGGCGTCCGGAGGGCTTATGCGCACTTCCTGGGATTACAGGCTGGT
>JAJPZC010000005.1 GCA_021204585.1 Clostridia bacterium | reverse complement strand
GGACTTCATGGAGCCTGGATCAGAAAAGCTTCAGGTCCGGGTCATAGTAGTAGTAATAGTCATGAAGTTCCTTTTCCTTCTTATGACGGACGTATTCGTTCTGCCGGATCTCATCCTCATCATCGTCCAGGATGTCGTCATAGTCCCCGTCATCATCGCCGAGGTCTGAGTCGTCTTCTATGTCCTCGTCTTCATCGAAGTCAAGATCATCGGACTCATCGTCTTCATCCCAGTCATCATCAAAATCATCTTTAGCCATGTGTCTTTTCTCCATCCCAGGGGCTTGCCTTCCCTGTGGCAACCTCTGTAACTCATCTTACAAGACAATTGTACTCAATCCTAAGAGGGGTGTCAATAGCCGTTTGTTAAAGTACATTAACAAGCCAAATTTTTGCTCAACTTTCTTTTCAGAGGCCTTTCAGGCGCCGTAAAACCACACCGGTACTTTGCCTTGCCTGCGGGATATTGCCGCATGAACGGGCTTGTACTGGCTGTAATGGCCTCTTGGGCGGCGCTTTCCTGCCTTGTGGCCTCTATTGCGAAAAGGCATGCGTCCAATATGGATACATGCCTGTATATGCGCTGTTTGGTAGGTTTTGGGGTCTCAGGAGGCGCCCACGTGGCGGATGACTTTGCCTATCTGCTTGAAGAATATCTTGATATCCATCCAGAGGGAACAGTGATCTACGTAGTAGAGCTCAAGCTTCTGGCGTTCGCCTTCATCGTAGCGGATGAGGCTGCGGCCGTTGCAGGACCACCAGCCGATGAGGCCGGGACGGACGGACGTGAGCTTGGCGCCCGCGGAGCCGTACTTTCTGTCCAGCTCCACCTTGAGGATGGGCCTGGGGCCTACGATGCTCATGCGCCCAATGAAGATGGACCAGAGGTTCGGGAGCTCATCCATGCTGCTCTTTCTGAGGAAGCGGCCCACTTTGGTGATGCGGGGGTCATTGGTGAGCTTGTACTCCTGCCTGTACTGGCGCCTCTCCTCTTCCGTGAGGGTGAACATGACCTTGTCTGCGCCTTCGTACATGGAGCGGAACTTGGGGATGTAGAACTCCCTGCCGCCCTTGCAGACCCTCTTCTGCCTGTATACGACGTGTCCCTTGCTGCTGCATTTGACGCATATCGCCAGTATTGCGTACAGCCAGCAGAAGACTATCATGAACAGCCCGGAGCACAGGATGTCCAGAAAGCGCTTGATGAACCTGTACAGCCAGTATGCGAACCTGTTGCGCTTTCGCCTGGTGCAGTCCAGCCCGTACTTTTCCGCAGCGTCCACGCCGTCATCCTCTTCCTCTTCCAGCTCTTTCAGGAGCTCTTCCATTGTCATGGCCTGGGGCTCCGTGACTTCCGCTGCGGCTGTTCCGGATTCTGCGTCCGTTACGGAATCTTTCTCCGGTACGGGATCTGCTTCCGTTACGGGTGCGGGTGCGGCCTCTGTCTCTTCAGCTGTTTGTATGTCTGTATCTTGCGGGGCGTCCGCAGATTTCGTATCCGGATCTGTGGAGCCTGTCGTTTCTTCTGTCATGTCAAAGCACCTGCGTGCAGCAGCCGGATTTGTGGCCGCTGCTGGTATGATGTCTTCCGAATATATGCACCATTCTGGCACAATATATGCGTCATTCTAGCACAGCGGGAAAAATGTAGTCAAGTTAATGGACAATGTGTCGATTTTCTATGTGCACTATGCACAAAGGCGCCGTACGGGGTTACTTCTGCTCTCCGTTTGCATCCTGCTCCTCTGCGGTATCCTGCGCAGGCACGAATGTGTCTGCAGCCACATCAGTGGCCTCTGCTGTGGCCTCCGTGGTGGCCTCTGAAGAGGGCTCTGCGGCAGCGGATTCTGCGGCAGCGGATTCTGCGGCAGCGGATTCTGCGGCAGCGGATTCTGCGGCGGCGGACTCAGCTGCGGGCTGAGGGGACTTTCTGTGCAGAAGAGAGCGGACCCTGTGCCATACAAGCTTGCAGACTTCTATGAGGAACTTGTAGTTGACGATGAAGTACACAACGAGGAGGCCGAAGTATGCAAGGCAGGCCCACCAGCGGGACAGGTAGTATGTGATGAGGATGAAGCCGGCGGACATTACGACGTCCGTTATGAAGTCCTTTAAGATCTTGCCCTTGATGACCTTGTTCACGACTATCTCGGACAGGATGCAGGATAAGAGCATTGTTATGTCCACGGCAATGAGGACTGCGTTGATGTTGCGGAAGACCTTGCCGATTATTATGAAGGCTATGATGCCTATGGCGCCTGCGAAGATGTTTATGGCAAACATCATGCGCTCCTTGCGGTATGTCTTGAGGTATGTGTTGGCCAGCATGTTCCTCTTGACGGAGAAGACAACCACGGGAAGCAGGAAGCCGAGGTACGGCAGGGATGATGAATAGCTGGGAATCCAGTGCTCCAGCACCCAGCAGCCGGGATAATACAGAATGAAGACGGTGAAGATTATGACGGATATGTACTGGCGGAGCTTGCCGTACATCTCCGGCAGAGTCTCCGGTTTGAGACGCTTGAGGGACGGAAACAGGACGTTGCTCACCGCCGTGGTGATGTTTAAGAAGACGTTTGTGACGGAGAACGCAAGCGCCACGTTGCTGAAGTAGCTGAGACCCCAGCACCACTGCACCACCAGCTTTGCTGCGGTAATGGTGAGCGTGCAGGACCAGACGGCCAGCATGAGCATTGCGCCGGACCGGATGTTCCGGCCGGTCTCCAATACCATCTCCTTTGGAGACACGAACCCCTTGCCGAAATACATCCCCCTGTTGGTTATCTGAGCCACGCAGAATGCGAGGACGTCTCCGCAGATGTCCGAGAGGCAGTACCAGAAGAAGTTCTCCACCTTGCAGCATATGAGGATGACTACAATGACGGCGTACGATACCCTCTGGACTATGCTCTGCAGGGCGTACTTGTTGATCCTGTTGGTGAGCTGAAAGGTGTCTGAACTGTACAGCCCTGCGTTCTTGGTTATAAGCGCAATGCCTATGAGGATCATGAGCTGCCTGGAGCTCCCCTCCATGGCAAAGAAGGCAACCAGTATGAACACCACGGCCGCAAGGGTGGTAACCAGGAGCACAATCTGGAACTGGGAGCGCATGCGCTTCTTTTCCAGCTCATCGTACTCGTACTGCGAATAGCGCAGCATGAGGCCGTCAAAGATGCCGAAGTTCAGTATGCACACGAAGCTAAGATATGTGATGTACAGCTGGAAGTGGGCGAACTGCTCCTCCGGTATGTACCTGGGCAGGACAAAGTTTACGACGAGGCTCACGCAAAGGTATATGATCTGCGCCACGATGGATATCATGACGTTGGTCGCTATTTTCCTGTATGTAATACTCCTCATCCCTGCTCCCTGCATGCTCTCTTTTGCGGCATCTCTCTTCCAAAAACCGCAGGTATAATAGCACAATGCTTAAGGGATAGTCAACATAATAGGGCGCCCCGTCCCCCTCCTTTCACATTCGGCCTGTGCTTTGCCGTATTCTGCTCATCCTCTCCCCTCTATGCATGCATATCCCCGGCCATGTGGCCCAAGAATCATGCATATGCAGGCATGTACGCCCCTCTGGAGGCCATACGGGCGCATCTGGATTCATGCGGGAATATGCTTTGTTCCAGGTATATTGCGGCACCTGGTGTATCCTGGTGCGCCTGCGGGCGCTGCAGACTGGCTGTGCGGGCATGTGTTGGGCAGAATGCACAAGATTGATTGTGCAGAATGCACCAACAGGTGTTGGAATTTTGGGCAGGTTGAAGGCAGCGGCCCGCATGCGTGCGCGCGCTGACAATATAAAAAAGGTTGACAAACATATGAGCTTTAAACTAAAATGATAAGAAGTGCGGAACTATAATACAGAGAAGTGCGAAACAGAGAGAGAGATTCATGCGCATGTCCTTTTGCTTGGGAGTATGCGCATTGTGAGGAAAGATAATGAAACTTAAAGGCGCCGACATACTTATAAACTGCCTTTTGGAGCAGGGCGTGGACACAATCTTCGGATATCCCGGAGGGGCTGTTCTGGACATATATGACGCTCTGTACAGGAACGGGAAGATAAACCACGTGCTCACGGCCCATGAGCAGGGGGCGGCTCACGCTGCAGACGGATATGCGAGGGTAACCGGAAAGACCGGCGTATGCTTTGCAACTTCAGGCCCGGGAGCAACCAACCTCGTTACTGGCATTGCCACTGCTTATATGGACTCCATTCCCGTTGTTGCCGTTACGGGAAACGTAGGCATCAACTTCCTCGGCAGGGACTCTTTCCAGGAAGTGGACACCACCGGCATAACCATCCCCATCACGAAGCATAACTTCATCATCAAGGACGTCAAGGACCTGGCTCCCGCCATCCGCCGCGCCTTCCATATAGCAAACACAGGCAGAAAGGGCCCGGTGCTCATAGACATACTCAAAAACGTCCAGACGGACATGTGTGAGTATACTCCCTTAACTCCCGTCTATCCTGAACCCAAGCCGGTAAGCGAGGCGCAGGTTGCAAAGGCAGTGGCAGCCATTAACGCAAGCGAGAGGCCCATAATTATGGCCGGCGGCGGATGCATCTCCTCCGGCGCCTCTAAGCTTGTACTGGAGCTTGCCAGAAAGATAAACGCACCCGTATCATACACCCTCATGGCCAAGGGCGTTGTGCCGGATGATGATCCCCTCTGCTTAGGGCTCATTGGCATGCACGGCACCGTAGCCTCCGCCCATACCCTTATGGATGCAGACTTAATCATTACCCTCGGCTCCAGGTTCTCAGACAGAGTGGCCCTGGACAGGGACAAGTTTGCAAGCGGCAAGACCGTAATCCAGGTGGACATAGACAACGCAGAGCTGGACAAGAACGTAACCTCAGACATCCACGTCATGGCAGACATAAATGAAACCCTCAAGACCATGGTGCCCCTTGTGGAGGCCAGTGACAGGAAGGCCTGGATGAAGAAGGTTGAAGGATACAAGAAGACCTCCAAGACCCTCATGAACTACTCCATCCGCGCGGCCAAAATCCTGCAGGCTGCAAACAGGATTGCACCGAAGGATGCCAACCTCATTGCGGACGTAGGCCAGCACCAGATGTGGGCCGCACAGTTCTATGCATTGGAGGAGCCCAGAAAGTTCTGCACCTCCGGCGGCCTCGGAACAATGGGGTACAGCATAGGAGCATCCATAGGAGCAGCGTTCGGCTCCGGCAAGATGTCCGTATGCGTCATAGGAGACGGATGCTTAGGGATGAACATGAATGAGCTCATGACGGCCGCCACGCAGGGCGTGCCCATGGTGGTGCTCCTCATAAACAACGGCGTACTCGGCATGGTCCGCCAGTGGCAGAAAATATTCTACGGGAACCGCTTCTCCCAGACCACCCTCATCCGCAAGGCGGATTACTGTGCGATAGCAGAGGGCATGGGCGCGAAGGGCATGAAGTTAGGGCTTGGAGATGATATAGACACCGTCCTCAAGGCAGCGTTTGCATACGCGCTAGGCAACTGTGCGCCGGTGCTTGTGGACTGCGAGATTTCGCCGGATGACAACGTGCTTCCCATGATAAAGCCCGGCATGACGTATGACACCCAGATGACAGAGATGAACTGATACGGGAGGACAAAAGCTATGGCAGATACGAAGCAGTATACAATTGGCGCCCTTGTATCCAACAAGAGCGGCGTATTAACCCGCATATGCGGCCTCTTCGCCCGCAGGGGTTACAACATAGACTCCCTCTGCGTATGCGCCACGGAGGACCCTGCAATCTCCAGAATGACCATAATCCTCAACGGAGACCGCTACTCCCTGTACCAGATGATAAAGCAGATGGACAAGCTGGATGACGTATACAAGATAGGCTGCGCCAATGAGCTGGACTGCGTGTACAGGGATCTCATGCTTGTAAAGGTCAAGGCTCCCTCAGACGTCCGTTCCGAGATAGTCCAGGTCGCAGACATATACAAGGCAAAGGTCGTGGACCTCTCCCTGGACACCATGATCCTTGAGATAACCGGAGACCCTGAGAAGCTGGATGCCTTCATGAAGGTCATTGCCCCGTACGGCATCCTCGAGAGCCAGCGCACAGGCGTCACCGTTCTCGCCCGCGGCACCCACACCCTCAAGGACAGAGACTGCTACGGAGACCACGTGCAGTAATATTGCCTCCTGACGGCCGCAATGCATAGCCCTCCCCCTCCCTTCCCCTGCGCGGGAATGAAGTCTTGTGCAGAGCATGCAATATGCACAAGAAACGAAACTGTCACAAGAACCAAAAATACACACAAGAAACAGAATGTGCACAAAAACAGAATATGCACAAGAAACAGAATACATACAAGAAACAAAAGATATACAAGAAACACAGCAATGCCTGCATGCCCCTTTGTATGCAGGCATAATATACAAGCCAGTTGGAATGAGGCCCGCCGGAAGGGGGCCGGAGGTACATGATATGGACAATCTTTTCTCCAAAGGAACAGAGATGAGCTCCCAAAGGTCCCTGCTTCGGGCCCTCGGATGGACGGACAGCGAGATGAACAAGCCCATGGTGGCAATCATATGCGCGCAGAGCGAGATTATACCGGGGCATATGCACCTGGATGACCTTGCAAAGGCTGCGGCCCAGGGCGTTATAGCGGCCGGCGGAAAGCCCGTCATCGTGCCTTCCATAGGCGTCTGCGACGGCATCGCAATGGGCCACATAGGAATGCGTTACTCACTCCCTTCAAGGGAGATAATTGCAGACAGCGCAGAGATTCTGCTCCGTGCCCATGCCTTCCAGGCAGCGATATTTATCGGCAACTGCGACAAGATAATACCCGGCATGCTCATGGCTGCTGCCAGGGTCAACATCCCCTCCATATTCGTGTCCGGAGGCCCCATGCTGGCCGGAAAGGTGCACGGCAAGAAGACATCCCTCTCCACAATGTTTGAAGAGGTGGGCGCATATGACGCAGGGCTGATTGACGCAGATGAGCTCAAGAATTTTGAGTGCAACGCATGCCCCACATGCGGCTCCTGCTCCGGCATGTTTACGGCAAACTCCCTCAACTGCCTCTGCGAGGCTCTTGGCATGGCCCTGCCCGGAAACGGCACCATCCCCATGGTATACTCCCAGCGCTTAGCTCTTGCAAAGCTCACCGGCGAGGCCGTAATGAACCTCCTTGCAAAGAACATCCGTCCTTCAGACATCCTCACAGAGGCTGCCTTCAAGAACGCTGAGACCGTGGACATGGCCATAGGCGCCTCCACCAACACCGTTCTCCACTTAATCGCCGTGGCAGGCGAGGCCGGAGTCAACACGGTCAACATAGACATAATGAACGAGATTTCGGAGCGCACGCCGAATCTTTGCCGTCTGGCGCCCGCCGGAGACTATTACATAGAGGAGCTCAACGAAGCCGGCGGCATCTCCGCGGTAATGAAGGAGCTCCTGGACGCAGGCCTCTTAAACGGCGAGACCATGACAGTCACCGGCAAGAAGCTCAAGGACGTAGTTGCGAATGCCAAGGTCTATGACCATGACATCATACGTCCCATAGACAACCCCTACTCCGCACAGGGCGGCCTCACAATCCTCAAGGGCAACCTTGCCCCCGAAGGCAGTGTCGTAAAGAAGTCTGCGGTAGACCCCCGCATGTACGTCCACAGCGGCAAGGCCGTATGCTTTGACAGCGAAGAGGATGCCATGGCGGCCATCTCCACAGGCAAGATAGTCAAGGGCGATGTGGTCGTAATCCGTTACGAAGGCCCCATGGGCGGCCCCGGAATGCGTGAGATGCTCACTCCCACCTCTGCCATCGTGGGCGCAGGCCTCGGCGCAGACGTAGCTCTTATAACAGACGGCCGCTTCTCCGGCGCCACGAGAGGCGCTGCCATCGGCCACGTATGCCCTGAAGCAGCCGCAGGCGGCCTCATCGGCATGGTCCAGGACGGGGACATCATAGACATAGACATCCCCAACTGCTCCATAAACTTACGCATCTCCGACGAGGAGCTTGCCCGCCGCAAGGCCTCCTTCGTTCCGAAGGTAAGGCCCGTGGAAGGCTACCTCAAGCGCTACCGCGCCAACGTAACCTCTGCCTCCAACGGCGCCATCTTCCGCAAGGACTGATCCTTCCACCCCATTCACGAACACAACCAATCTGCAATACGGACAACGGAAAGGCCGCAGCAAAAAATGCGCTGCGGTCTTTTCCTATGTCTCCTGCAAATATAGAAACACCGCCCGATGCAGACCCCTCTGCAGGCGGTGATTCTATGGAAAATAAAACAAAAATAGGAGGTACAGCTATGACGGTTCACAACAGCGAACAATCACCCGTACGTATGATCTGAATTGAACGGCGCCCTGCCCTCTACCACTCATTGTCCGTGGGCTGTTATCTCTATGGGCGCCAGAAAGGCGGCCCTTATGCTATCTGCTGCATGATGCCGGACATCTCAAGGTTCCTTATGGGGCGGGCCGTGAAGTGACTGGAGATTTCAATGACCTGTGCCCTTGAGATGTTGCAGCGGGAGATGAACTTCATGATGACCTTCTTGGCAGGGACGGAGAGCATCTCGCCGTCGTTGAGCTGGTCGAAGAGCTGCACAAGCATGTATGCGTTCGCATTGTCTGCCGTAATCTCGCACCTGGACTTCTTGATGATGTACTCCCTGCCGAGTATGGACACGATGCGTCCTCTGGAAGTCTCATTGTTGGTCACTATCTCCACGGGGACACCTGTGATGTTCTCCTGGCAGAAGTGGTTTATGACCTGCACGCCGCTGTACGTGCCGTATACCTTGCCGCCCCAGCCTATGTATCTCTTGCGGATGACGTCCTCTGTGCGGATGCCGCCGCATGCGGAGGGAAGATAGTACACGCCCCTGACGAACTGCCTCAGGGCGCCGTACTCCACGGCCTCCTTTATCTGCCTGAACAGGCTTGAGCGCGGAACGTCCGGATACAGGTTCTCTATCTCATATGTGAATATAGGCTCATTGGCCATGAATTTGCTTTCCAGCCTGTCTGTCAACATAAAAGGCGCACCCCCTTTCCGGATTACGCCTGTATTTTACATCATGAAGTTTAGACTTGTAAAGGCCGGGCTGTTAAAGCCGGATTACACCTCAAAAATTTCTTTATGAGGCAGATTTCCGCACATATTCCGGCAAAAATGCCCTGCATCAGGCCTAAATGGCGCTTTTTGAAATATATGCCTTAATTGTATTTATGAACGGCTTTCCGTAACTTTTGTACGTCTCCTCGCCCAGGCCTGCGAGGGACACGAACTCCTCCTTGCCCTCCGGCCTGTATGTGGCAAGGTTCACGAGGGCCTTGTTGGAGACAATCTGCAGCGGGCTCTTTCCGGTGGCCTTGGCAATGTTCCTGCGGGTTATGTCCAGTTGCGCAAGAAGGTCTGCGTCCGTTATGAGGGCTCCTTCCGGCGTGGCTATAAGCTCATATTCCGTGCCGTATATGGCGCATTTGACGTACATGACCTCGTTAACCCCGCTCCTGCGCTCCGTACGGGGCTTTGGAGCCGCTGTTTTTGGTGCCTGAGGCTTATCTGCGAGTGTACCGGCCGTTGCAGGCGTCTTATGAGACTCTGGAGCGGGTTTGGACGGCTTGGGCCCGGATGTTATGAAGGCACGCATATCCACGGACTTGTCTGTCTCGAAGCCGCTGTGAATGAAAAAGTCATATGAAGTCTGGGAGACGGTGCGGTTGCAGCCGGTGCCGTCCTTGCTGTAATTGGTGCAGCCCAGGAAGATGTTGCCCGTAGAGCTCTTCTTTATAATGAGATACCCGTCCCTGCAGCGGTCGCACTTCTGGATGGACATCTTCCCTCCCTCCGGGGAGTTGGTTATGTAGGTGCAGATCTCCGGCTCATTGGAGCACATCCAGAGGGCCATGCCGTAATTGGGGTTATAGCGAAGCTGCAGCGGATAGCCGCATACGGGGCATGAGGTTATGCGGCCCATATCCCTGGAAGGCTCCGTGTTGATGTCCCCCCTCTGGGTTACGGAGGGGTAATCTTTCATGAGCTCCAATACGAACTCTGAGGGATGCTCCGCAGGGGAGACAATGAAGACTCTGTTCTTGGTGCGGGTCATGGCCACGTAGAAGAGGCGCCTCTCCTCGGCGTACTCTATGGACCTGTCTTCCTTCACCACGTACTTCATCACGGGGTCATCCTCTATCTTTGAAGGGAACCCGTACGTCTCATTGCGGGCGTTCACAATGATTACGTCATCATACCCAAGCCCCTTTGAGCTGTGGGCTGTCATGAACTCCAGGCGTGCCCTGGGGTACTTCTTGGAGGTAACCTTGCCGGAGTCTTCGTCATACAGAAAGTCTTCCGAAAAGCACAGGTTGCGGGCGTCGAAGTTGAACCGGCCAATGAGCAGTATGCGTGCATACGGGCTCTGCTTCTGCCTCTCCCTCTCCCTGAGGATGCGGCCTATGAGATCCTCTACCGTCTTCCCCAGCAGGGCGTACTTGCCGCCCTTGGGACGGGGCTTGCCCCTGTCATGCGGCGCCGTGTCCCTAGAGTTCAAGTCCGGGTCTTCTGAGTACGTATATATAACCACAGGCTGTGATATGTGCTTGGGGGACACAAGAGACTTCTGGATCTGAGCCTCGTTCTTCTGGATGAAGCCGCCGGCGATGTCTATGACCTCCTGCGCATTGCGGTACGTGCGGGTTATGCGGCGTATATCGCCGTATCCCATGATATCCGTGAAGTGCGTGAAGAGGGTTATATCAGACCCGCTGAAGGCGTATATGGACTGCCAGTCATCCCCCACGGCTATGACCTTGGCCTCGCACAGCTCCGAGAGGGCCTTGGTGAGGTCAAAGCGCTGCCTTGAGATGTCCTGGTACTCATCCACTATTATGTACCTAAAGTTCAGCATCTCACGGGACACGAGGCGCTCATTGACCGCCCTGGCAGAGTCATTTATCATGTCCTCATAGTCCACTGCCCCGTCCTCGGACAGCTTTTTTTCATACTCCAGATACGCGCCCTTGCAGATGTCCATAAAAAGCTTCGTGCGCACGTTGGCGTCCTTCTTGAAGCGGTCAAAGTCCTCCGGGCCCAAGTCATTGGTCTTGAAGTTGGTTATGAAGGTTGTAATGAGCCGCACCAGCTTGTATATGTACCGGTTCTCCTCCGTGGATACCAGCTTCTTGAGCACTTCTTCCGCAGGCCTCTCCTCCAGGCGGAAGCCCGCCCTCTCAAGTGTTTCTTTAAGATGGTCCGTAAGGGTGCGGCCGTCATTGTATGAGGACCAGGTGCAGAGGAGTTTCGTTCCATGCTGCTTGTGAAGGGCCACTTTGTCCCGGATCTCGCTCTTGTACTGCGCCAGCTGGTCCGGGGTGTATCTGGTGCTGCGGCCGGACTCTGAGATGCCGAAGTGCTCTATGTACGCCGTCTTGCCGTCCTGGCGGATGCAGAAGTCCGGCGTGTACGGCTTTCTGGCCTTGAGGATGTTGTACGGGTATATTTCCTCATAGGTGTAGTCTATCTTGTGCATGTACAGAAAGTTGGCTATCTCAACCTCCTGGCGGGAACGCAGTATCTCGTTCTGTATGGAGCGCCTTCTGTGGGTGAAGCGGTCTATGACCTCCCTGGAGTACTCATTGAGGTTGCTCTTGAGCGTTGAAAAGTCCGCCTTGGCCACGTAGTTGAAGAACTGGTTGAGGTCTTCTCCCTCATACGGGGCCTCAAAGTATGAGCTGAAGAACATTACACTCTTGTCCACAAGGGCAGGGTCCGTAAGCACCTTGCTCTTCAGATAGTTGTTCACAGTCCAGAACAGATACCCGTCCGAGACCACCTTCTTCATGGTCTCTTCCTTCTTGCGGAGGATGGCATTGCCGCAGCTGTGGAAGGTTGTTATGGGGCACGGAATGCCCAAAAGATTGTTGATGCGCTCCCGGAGCTCCCCTACCGCCTTGTTAGTAAAGGACACCACAAGAATCTGCCTGGGGTCTACGCCCTGGCGCTCCGTAAGGTACCGCACCTTGGCGGCCACCGTTGTAGTCTTGCCGGCGCCTGCCCCGGCTATTATGAGCGTGTAGTCCTCGTCCGCAAGGACGGCCTCACGCTGCTCTTCATCCAGCACTATGTTCCTGTCCACGGGAGCGAGAATGCTGTCCAGATACCCTTTATCCTGCTCCAGATGGCGTGATATAAAGGCTTCGTTGTGCTCTGCAACCCTGGCGGAGCCCTTCTTAAGGTCCATGAGGTCTTCATATGCAGGCATGAAGGCCTTTACGTCTGCCTCTTCCGCACATCCCCTGCGGCAGTACTTGGAAAGCATGCCGGACTTGACGAGGTTGCCAAAGAACGCATATGCGGGCGCATATGAGGCTGTGAGTGGCTTGTAATCCCGGCGGGCAATATATCTGTCCTGCGCCAAAAGACCGTCCAGATCCTTCTGGAAGGCCAGTATCTGCAGGTATTCCGGGGAGCGTCTTCTCTCCCTCCGCTTGTCTTTCCAATTGCTGAAAAGCCCCATACTATGTCCTTATGATTCCCTCTGTGGGCTCATTATACTACACTCTGGCGTGTTATACAACGAAGAAATCGGCCATGAAGGCGTATTTGAAGCATACAGGCCGGGATATGCCTGGATTACGGCAGCAGGGAGGCCATGTCTGCCCTGCAGACACGGTAGCCGTGTATCTTGAGGCGGGCGAAGTCCTTAGGGGGTATCTCTGCATAGCGGCCGGACTGGAGCTCATGTATGACCTCCTGCCGGGGCAGGAAGCTGTACCCCAGGCCTGCATCCAGGTAGTCCTTTATCTTGGAGGAGTTGTCTATCTCCAGCGGGAAGATGTAGCCCTGCGGGTATATCTCACGGAGATATACGCCAATGTCCTGAAGGGCGAAGTTGCACACGGCACAGGGGATGGTTTCCAGTTCCTCGTGGGATATGCCGTCCGGGAAGGCGTTTATGTCTGCCCTGCAAAGGAGCACCAGCTCATCTTCAAGGCACTCCTCACAGATGTACCCTGCCTTTCTGTACGGCTGGTATACGTATGCGGCATCCAGAAGGCCCTGGCCTATCATGTCCAGAAGCCCTGCGGAGTGGCCTAAGGTTACGGAGAACATGCCCCCCTGGGCAACCTTCTCTAAGAGCTTGTCCTTGAGAACGCTCTCATACAGGGCGTTGGTGGCGCCTATGCGTATGCGGAAGTCCTTGCCCGTAACGGCCCTTTTGCAGGCGTCTTCCATGTCTACAATTCTCTTTGCATACTCAAGAAAGGTCCTCCCCTCTTCCGTGAGAGAAACGGTGTGGCGGTCCCGCTCCAGGAGCTTGACTCCTGCCTCTGCCTCCAGGTCCCGGATTCTGTTGGAGACGGTGCTCTGGGAGATGAAGAGCTCTTCCGCCGTGCGGGAGAAGTTCATGATGTCACAAAGCGCAATGTACGTGCGCAGATTCTCTATATCCATATATGATATGTCCTGTATGCGTGTGTCCGTTATGCGGCGATCCACAGGAGGAACGGCAGCGGGCCGTCCGGATGGGCTGTTTGGGGCGTCTTGTGATTAGTTTTATGCATAACAGATATCTAATAATCTGTATTTGGGATAATTGACTAGATTATACGCAGGATGATACAATGATGTCAAGCATCAAGATATGAAAACCGGAACAGAAAGGAGGCCATATAGTATGGGAATGACCGTATCACAGAAGATCCTCGCCAAGGCTGCGGGGCTGGAGAGCGTGAAGGCCGGACAGCTCATTGAAGCTCATCTGGACCTCTGCCTCGCCAATGACATCACGGGCCCTGTGGCTGTAAAGGAGTTTGTGAAGTCCGGGGCCAAAGAGGTCTGCAAGGACACCAGGGTTGTGCTGGTTATGGACCACTTTGTGCCCAACAAGGACATCAAGAGCGCACAGCAGTGCAAGCTGTGCAGAGACTTTGCAAGAGACAAGGGCATAGAAGACTTTTATGACGTGGGCCGCATGGGCATAGAGCATGCGCTCCTGCCGGAGCAGGGCCTGGTAGGGCCCGGAGACTGCATCATAGGCGCAGACAGCCATACCTGCACGTACGGAGCCGTAGGGGCATTCTCCACAGGCGTAGGCTCAACGGACCTGGCTGCAGGCATGATAGCCGGCAAGGCATGGTTCAAGGTTCCTGCGGCACTGAAGTTTGTGCTCACGGGAAAGCCCGGCAAGTACATCTGCGGCAAGGACGTCATACTGCATATAATCGGGCTTATAGGCGTGGACGGAGCCCTGTACAAGAGCATGGAGTTCGCGGGAGACGGCGTTAAGTACCTTGGCATGGATGACAGGTTCACCATCTGCAACATGGCCATAGAGGCCGGCGCAAAGAACGGCATCTTCCCCGTGGATGACATCACCCGTGAGTACCTTGCAGGACGCTATCATGGCAGCATGGACGTGTATGAGGCAGACCCGGATGCAGAATATGAGGCCACGTATGAGATTAAGCTGGATGAGCTCCAGCCTACCGTCTCCTTCCCCCACCTCCCGGAAAACGCAAAGACGCCGGACCAGTGGGGCAACATTGAGATCCAGCAGGTGGTAATCGGCTCCTGCACCAACGGGCGCATCTCAGACCTCCGCATTGCGGCAGACATCCTCAAGGGGCGCCACGTTGCAAAGGACGTAAGGACTATAGTAATCCCCGCAACGAACCAGATTTATCTGCAGGCCGTGCATGAGGGCCTTGTGGACATATTCATAGAGGCCGGAGCAGTCGTCTCCACCCCTACCTGCGGCCCCTGCCTTGGCGGCTACATGGGCATCCTTGCGGAGGGTGAGAGAGCTGTCAGCACAACCAACAGAAACTTCGTGGGCAGAATGGGCCACACGGCAAGCGAGATATACCTTGCATCGCCGTACGTTGCCGCAGCGTCTGCCGTAGCCGGCAGGATTGCCACACCGGATGAGATCTAAGCTGGAGGGACAATATTATGGAAGTTAAAGGAACAGTATTCAAGTACGGGGATGACGTCAACACGGACGTAATCATACCCGCAAGATACCTCAACACCACGTCGGAAACAGAGCTTGCATCGCACTGCATGGAAGACATAGACGCCACATTCCCCCAGAGGGTGCACAAAGGGGACATCATAGTGGCCGGGGACAACTTCGGCTGCGGCTCCTCGAGGGAGCATGCGCCCATAGCCATAAAGGCCAGCGGCGTGTCCCTTGTCATCGCCAACTCGTTTGCGCGCATCTTCTACCGCAACTCCATAAACATAGGCCTCCCCATCCTGGAGTGCCCGGCAGCGGTCACTGCCATCTCCGCAGGGGACACCGTCTCCTGTGACCTCGCCGCAGGCAGAATCACCAACGAGACAACCGGGGAGTCCTTCTCCGCAGAGCCCTTCCCTCCCTTTATAGAGGAAATCATAAAGGACGGCGGGCTTATAAAGCACCTCACAAAGAACCAGGCAAACTAAGGACGGGAGGCACATTATGGAATACAATATCGTTGTTCTGGACGGAGACGGCATAGGACCGGAAATCTGCAAGGGAGCCATATCCGTACTGGAGAGAACAGGCGCAAAGTACGGCCACACATTCAACTTCCGGCACTGCCTCATGGGCGGCTGCGCCATAGACGCCTGCGGCAACCCTCTGCCGGAGGAAACCGTCCAGGCCTGCCTGGCCTCGGACAGTGTCCTTCTGGGCGCTGTGGGCGGCCCCAAGTGGGACCACCTTGGAGGCGATGTAAGGCCGGAAGCAGGTCTTCTCGGCATCCGCAAGGCCATGGGCCTGTACTCCAACATCCGCCCCGCAAAGCTCTGGAGCAGCCTGGCAGATGCCTCTCCCTTACGCAAGGACCTCACAAAGAACGGCGTGGAGATAATAATAGTCCGTGAGCTCACGGGCGGCATATACTTCGGCCACAGGGAGAGAGGTTTTGAGGCAAACGGCGAAGAATTTGCCGTGGATACGGAAAGGTACACCACGCATGAGATAGAGCGCATAACACGCATTGCCTGTGAGCTTGCCATGAAGCGCACGAAGAAGATAATCTCCGTGGACAAGGCAAACGTACTGGAGAACTCAAGGCTCTGGAGAAAGGTTGTGCATGAGTACGTTGAAAAGAACTACCCCGAGATAACCGTGCAGGACATGCTTGTGGACAATACTGCAATGCAGATAGTGAAGAACCCCGCCCAGTTCGACGTCGTAGTCACCTCCAACATCTTCGGTGACATCCTCTCAGACGAAGCTGCACAGGTCACAGGCTCCATAGGCATGCTGGCCTCCTCCTCCCTCGGAGACACCACATGCGGGCTGTATGAGCCCATACACGGCTCCGCCCCGGACATTGCAGGAAAGGACATAGCCAACCCCATAGCCACCATCCTGGCAGCCGCCATGATGCTCCGTGACTCCTTCGGCCTTACCGAAGAGTACGCAGCCATAGAGTCCGCCATCCAGCGCGTCCTGGACAAGGGATACCGCACCGCAGACATCTGGTCCGAAGGCATGACAAAGGTCGCCGGCAGCGAGATGGCAAAGCTCATCGCAGACGAGATCTAAGGCCCTCTTAATCCGGCCCGTTTCACGCAAAACAGCGCACATATAACGCATCCAAGACATATATACACTTAGAGGCAGAACATCATGAGCATTACAGAAAACGTACATAAGCTGCTGGAAGAAGTCCCTAAGACAAACAAGTATGGGGAGCCTGTCTCCCTCGTTGCGGCCGTCAAGACGCAGACCCCGGAGGCCATCAATGAGGCCATTGCGGCAGGCATAACCCAGATTGCGGACAACCACGTGCAGGAGTTCAGGGACAAGTATGACGCCATACAGGGCAGCCCTTCGAGGCAGTTCATAGGCCACCTGCAGACCAACAAGATAAAGTATCTTGTGGGCAAGGTGGACCTGTACCACTCCGTGGACAGAATGGAGCTTGCGCAGGACCTTTCCGCAAGGAGCGTAAAGGCAGGTGTAGTCTCTGAGATCCTTGTCCAGATAAACGCAGGCAACCAGGAGACCAAGGGAGGCTTTGACGCCGCCGAGGCAGAAGACGCCGTAAAGACTATAGCAGCCCTGCCGGGCCTCAAGGTGCGCGGCCTCATGGCCATGCTCCCCTTTACGGATGACGAATCCATCCTCCGCCCCCTCGCACGCCAGATGCGCGGCCTCTTCGACACCATCCGTGCATACACCCCGGACTTTGATTACCTCTCCATGGGCATGAGCGGAGACTGGAAGCTCTGCATAGAAGAAGGCTCCAACATGGTGCGCATAGGCACCGCCATCTTCGGCCCCCGCAATTACAACGCATAAGCCCCCATGGCTTATGCCAGCCTCCGTACAGGGCCTGTACAGGCCAATGCAGGGTCATATGAGCAGCAGATGGCCACACCAGGGAAAGACACCGGGCCTCCCTAAAGGCCCGCCACAGCTGAACAGACAAACAAAAAGAGCATCCAAGCGGTGCTCTTATTTGTTGCTCTTGATTGTGTGCGGGAAGCCGGATTACTCTCCGACGAACGGAAGCAAAGCTGCCTGGCGTGCGTTCTTGATGGCTCTGGCAAGCTCACGCTGATGCTTTGCGCATGTTCCGGTCATCCTTCTGGGAATCATCTTGGCTCCCTCTGTTATGAACTTGCGAAGGCGTGCAACATCCTTGTAGTCTATGTATGCAACCTTCTCCTGGCAGAAGACGCAGACCTTCTTGCGGGGAGAGCGCTTGTAGCCGCCCTTCTTGCCGCCGCGGTTGTAGTTGCTGTTCCTCTCACCGTTGCCGCGGTCATTGTTGTTCCTGTTGTATCTTCTCTCGCCGCTGGGGCGCTCATTGTTATTGGTATTTGTGTTCGTGTTCGCTTCTGTGTTTGCCGCGCTGGTCTCTTCTGCTGCGGGAGCTGCTGCTACCTCGCTTGCCTCAGCGCTGTTATTCTCTTCCATAATCTTTCTCCTTTATGTCTTAGAAGGGTATGTCGCTGTCGTCATCGAACGGCTGCAGCTGGGGGCGTCCGGAGTCCCTGCTTGAGGATGAGGATGATCCGGATGAATATCCGGAGGAGTATCCGTCATCTGATGAGGCACTGGAGTATCCCTTCGGAGTGAGGAACTCCACATCGCTTGCCACGACGTCCATTGCGGTGCGGCGCACGCCGTCCTTGTCGTCGTAGGTGCGGAGCTCAACAGATCCTACCACACACACCTTGTTGCCCTTCTTCGCATACTTGGCCACGTTCTCCCCGAGACCGCGCCATGCCACGATGTTGAAGAAGTCGGTCTTCTTGTCTTCCGTGTTTCCATAACTGCGGTTGACCGCTATGCTGAAACGGCAGATCTTGATCCCGCTTGCGGTCTCGGTGAGCTCCGGGTCACGGGTCAAATTGCCGATAAGAAATATCCTGTTCATTATTTCCCCTATTCTTTTGTCATTATCTTGCGCCTTATAACTTCCGAAGTAAGTGAGACAACACGATCCAGCTCCCTGTTGAAGCTCCCGTCTCCTTCGTAAGTGATAACTACGTAGTATCCCTCGGTCTTGTGGTCAATGGGATATGCCAGCTTCTTGGCACCCATCTTCTCAACCGAGACGACATTGCCGCCCTGAGCCTTGATGAGGTTCTCGAACTTCGCCTGAACCGCCTCCTTGGCTTCATCTGAGACGGCGTTGTCTACAACGTACATCATCTCATAAGTCTTCATTATTACACCTCCCGGTCTAATCGGCGTACGGTCAATTGCCGCACGCAAGGTATAGTCACCTGCAGGCCCGCAGCCTGCGGTATGCAAAAGTTTACAATAATTTCAAGTCATTGTCAAACTTTTTTGGCCCGCGCGCCAAATTCATAAACGAACCCGGCGCCCTGCAGCGGAATCGAACAACCGAGTCCAGCCCCGGCAAACAAACGAACGGTGGCACGATGCCCTTACACTACTATATATAAACGCATCCGGGCGCTTTTAAAACCAAACATCGCAACTTTTTTCTCAGGTTCCCATTTTTCCTTACTAACTCCCAACATATCCCGGCATTTTCAAAAACAGAAATCGCTGAGCAATTTTCCTCCCCGCCTCACCGCCGCCTTCTCTAGGGCCTTTGTGAGGGCCCAAGAACTCCTCCGGCAGACCTGCTGTGTGCCTCTGTGGGCTCCTTTCCCTCTGTCCCCTATATACGAGAACACACGAACCATTGCGGCCCGTGTGTTCCCTTTATTGGATCGTTTCTGATTGTGAACTGTGTATTGATATGTGCTGATATTACGGCGTGGATGTGTATGTGAGGTTGGTCTGAATGTAGTCAAGAAGCTCTATAAGGGTCATATCTCCAACCTTCTGATCAGATTGTGAAACCGTTGTACCGGATACAGTATACAGATACGAGTCGAGGAAATCATCTGAGATATCCAGCATCATGGCTTCCTTCAGCGTTGCCATGTTGGCGTTCTGCACGTTCTGCTGGATGTTGTAGTACATGTTGTTCATGTCGCCAACCTGGTATGCGATCTCATACTGTACTGTGGTTTTGGTTGTTTCTCCACTTCCATTATCTTGCTGTCCATTTCCACCTTCACCTGAAGAGGCATCTTCGACTGTTACAGTCTTGTATATGAGCAGCTTCCACAGGGCTCTTGCCTCGCCGTATGTAACTATTTCATCTTCATCACTCAAGTTCGTATCATTTGAAAGAGCTTCCCATGAATCATAGTGGCCGTTGCCAGGAGTAACCTCTCCTGTATCCGGATCAACCGAATACCCTTCACCTACCGGAACCAGGATTGCGCTGCCTGCGGGCTTTATATAGTAAGTGTACTCGGAATTGAATGCCATCTGATTTTCTTCCGTGGGATCAGTGTCGGGCGCTACAACATCATACATGGTGGCCACAAGGTTGCTTTCTCCATCATCCACACCATAGATATCGTTGCAGAAGAGCTGGTTCATGGTCATGTGGTTGATATCGTTTGCGAAGCCGTTTATTGTGGAGCCTGCAATCATATCAACGAGAGGGTTGTTGATTTCATCTGTATCAACGATCTCGGCTATGGTCAGGTCGTCCATGATGCCGTTCATGCGGGTGTTGACCTGGTTGATTGTTGTTCCGGACGCCTCCACATACTCACCGGCATCAGAATCGTAGATGTATACGCCTTCAATCTTGCCGCTGTCATCTGTCTTGATGTAGCAGGTTACTTCCTCGCCGTTTACATAGCCGGAGGTCTCTTCATCGTATACGATTGTGCGGTACAGGCCTGTGTATGTGTTGGACATTCCCTCTATAGGCTCAACGCTGGAAATGCCGTACAGGAGATACAGAAGGATGGTATCCGCACTGTTGACGGTCTCTGTGTTTATGGACGTGCTCATCAGGGATGATAGTTCGAGGTTGTCCACTATCTCGGCGAAGTCAACTTCGCCGTTGATGAGCTCTGCAAGGGAGACGTCTCCGAGGACGTCTGCAAGGAAGCTGAGCTCTTCAGTGTTGCCCTCGTACAGGTCTGTGATGTATATCTCGTACAGGTTCTCGTACGGGTTGTCCGTAAGCTTGCGGATGGTCAAAAGGTTTGCATCTACTTCATGGCCCGCACTGTCAAAGTACCAGTTGCCGTGAAGAACTGCAGAGTCTGTTTTGTACTCAAGAGGCTCATTGAGGCCGTCCGGTATCTCTACGAAGCTGCCGGTGTCATCCCTCTCCGTCACATAGTATGTGTACTCGATGAGGTTGCCGTCCTCATCCTTTCTCTTGACCTGGTATGTTTCATCATCCTCGTTCTCCTTTTCTATGTCAGGAGAGCCGTAGAAGTACAGACGGTAGTAATGGTCTGAGTTGAGGGTCATGTAAGGCAGGTATGCATAGTCATCTGCCATAAGGATTCTGTCATTGGTCTTGTTCTTGAGCCACAGGTGGCTGTCTGAGCCGAGGCTGAGGTCTGCGGCGTCGGTTATGTTGTAATCCGTTGTGACGTCCTCGTCTGTCTCAGAATCCCAGAGATAGTATTCATCATACCATACTGGGTACTTGCCGCCGGCGTCCGTATACACGTACTTGGCTTCGATGCCGTACAGCATGGCCTTTACTATGACGTTCTCTGTGAATGTGCCGCTTACGCCCACCGTGTCCAGAAAGGCGCCGATCTCTATGTCCATCATTACATCGCTGAGCTTGTCCTGGAACTGGTTGAAGGGCCAGGTGTATACATCGGACTTGCTCAGTGAGATGCCGTACTCTGACACCACATCAAAAACCGTGTCCACGTAGGTCTCAACGACCGGGAGCCTCTCGCATATGTCTCCGACGGTAAGCTCCCCGAAGCTGTCCAGGCCGGTAAACCAGGATATAAGATCATACACGGATGAAACCTCGTCCGTGTTGACGTACGTATAATTTCCTTCCTCTCCGTTGTCCACGCCTAAAATGGAAAAGATGGAGTCTATGTCGCCGAAGACCAGATAGGCGATGACGCCTCCTACGGCCGCCACCGCTATGATAATGCCTATCAGAAGGCCTATGATCAAGGACACCACTGAGAAGCCTTTCTTCTTCACCACGACTTTCTTTCTGGACATATCTACCTCACTGTCTACAGAAAAACGATCCAATGTCTGTAACTAAAAAGAATGTATGTAAACCGCCTTCACAAGGACTCATGTCTCCCTTCCGGCGGGCTGTAATCTTATGAGCGTAACTGAATTATAATATGGTTTATGCACAATTGCAACAAGTTGCACCAAAATGTTGAAGCAATCGAGGCACTCACGGGGCAGTTTTTTGGCCCGGAGCCGCCTTCACAGGGGGCTTAACTTGCGTAACGGGGCCTCTGTAATGCCCACGGAGGGCTTGCATGGGCCCGCAGGGGCCGCTATATGCGGCCTCTGTTCCCTGGTGTGGGAATTGTCTGTCTGCAGCTCCCCCGCTGCCCTGAGACGGCTGCATGAGTACGGCGGCCTTTGAAGAGGGCGGTTTAGTCTGCAATGACCATGGTGCGGCCGGCGGTTTAGTCTGCAATGACCATGGGGCGGGCAAAGGTGAAGTAATCCGGATACATGTGCTCTAAGATGTAGAAGAGCCCGGAGGCGCTCTCTATGCCGTTGTGGACGCAGAAGGGGGCGAACGTCATGCGGAACTCGGCAAAGACGGCGTCCGTGTCCATGCCGGAGGGTGTCATGTGCAGGTATATGAAGGACATGATGTCCATTTCTTCCTTGTGGGAATAAACCAGAAGGGAAGCGTCCATGAAGGTGCCTCCGCCCAGCTGGATGACGTCATCCGTGCGGGGTGCAAGCTGGTATACAAGGTTCGCTTTGTAATACGGATATGCCTCTGCGAAGTCTTTGATTGTGAACCGCCCCCTGGCTTTTGCATATGCGGAGAGCTCTGCCGCCATGGAGCCGGCCTCGTCCTTCAGGATGTAATCCCTGGTGGTTGTGTACCTGCAGCCGCAGCGCTTCATGGCGCCCTGCAGAGCATACCTGTTGGCTATTCCGGCCGCCTCAAGGCTGTCTTTGAATACAACATACAGCTCCGAGAACGATATGATGCTGCTCTCGCTTGCGTCTATGTATGCGCAGACGTCATCCAAGACGCTGTAATCCATATGGACATATCCAGGATACATGTACAGGCCCCTGTCCACCTGCTGGCCGTATATGAAAATGCGGTTGTTAAGGTAGCGGGGTGTCGTGTCCGATCTCTTGCCGAAGGCCTCCGCAATCCGGCGGAGCGCCTTGTCCGCCATATCCGGGTCCCCCACTTTGTATCCGTCCTGGAAGCAGTACCTAAGAAGGTATTCGCACATCTGTGCCATATCCGGCTTTGCCGTGGAATACAAAGGGCCGTACTTTTTGCGGCAGTACGGCAGCCACTCTTCCAGAACCTCCACGGGGACACAGGAGTCTGCGGATGCCTTTGCAAACAGGTCCGGCATCTCATCTTCATAAAAAGCATCCGGCAGGGACTTCATTGCCTCAAGGATCTTCTTTGAATCCCCCGGGGTGCCTGTGACTGAGTTGAGGCAAACGGCCTTGACAGTGTCATTGTACTCATATGCCCCGCAGTCCAGCTTGTGCCGCTTTGCAAGCAGCCAGAAAAGACTGCCTGCCGGCTCCCCAAGGAAGCCTTTCGCCTGCTCATGCGTGAGAATGGTGCCGCCTGCCTTGAGGAACATGAGGCCCGCGAGGTCATACGGGTTTTTGAGATATGCTTCCCGGAAGAGACGCAGTGAGACGGTTTCTATCTGCCGCACCCTCTCCCTGGTTATTCCGTAATCCTGTCCTATGCCGTCCAGCGTCTCTCCGCCGGCCCTGCGGACGGTCATTCCCCAGTACTTGTCCCTGGCCTTGTCCCATACGCCCGGCCCGTCCAGCGTTTTCTCAGAGAAAATCTCTCCGCATGCAGCCTTAATGTCCAGGCTCTGCAGCCATGCGCAGAACGAGGCCGCCGCCTCCGCCGCCATGTCCTCCGGATCTTCATGTGCCGCCCTATGAAGCATCTCCGGCAGCGTGAGCTCTTCCGGCCACACGGCAAGCGTCTTTGCCTCCTCCGGAAAACGCAGTACGTATATCCGGAGATACGGCCCTGCGGGGCTTCTCTTTATGTCCTCCGGCAGGTCTTTGCAGGCCTGCATTGTGTCCCGCAGAGACCTGTAATATGCAAACACGGGGCGGTAATATGCCCTGAGGGCCAGGCAGAGCATGCTTGCCTGCTGCGGGCTGGAAGAAATCAGATTTTCCAGCTTTTTCTCCAGTTTCTGCCCTTCTTCATCTTCCATATCCAGAGGGAGCCAGACGGGCTCCGGGTCCAGGGGAGACTCCTGCTGCGGGGCATCGGGAGCTTTTACATACGGCCCCTCATATGCGTCTGCGGCGCCGCTTGCTATATATGCCTTGGTACAGTCATAAAGCTCATGAAGGGTCTTGGTGCCCACATTGACTCTGTTCCGGAACTCCCTGTTCCTGCGGCTGAGAAGGTCATACAGGCTCTTTATGCCTTCACGCTGGCAGAAATGCAAAGTCCTCGCACTGTATCCGATAGCCCTCACGGGGATAAGCCTGTACTTGTCCTCAAGGGGCACCTCAAGCGTCTCCCACATCATGCGGTCCAGTGCACTGTCCTTATCCCTTGGCTGCACGGCTCCCGTCTCCTCAGGCGCCCCTTGCGCCGCATGCACCGCACCGTTTGCCATATAGTCTCTGGTGAAATCATACAGCTCATGCAGCGTCTTGGCGCCCGCATTCCTCTTGTTCCTGAACTCCCTGTTCCTGCGGCAGAGGACGTCATACAGGGTCTTTATGCCTTCACGCTGGCAGAAATGAAGAGTCCTCGCACTGTATCCCAGAGCCGTTACGGGAACGCTCCTGTATTCCTCCAGGGGCTCCACCCCAAGCGTTTCCCACATCATGCGGTCCGGCTCCGCCTCCGCTTCCGCGATCTTTGCCTTTATGCCGTCCGTAAACTCTGTCAGGCGCCCTGTGGACAGCCTGTACGCTGAGTACACGTCCTCCGTAAGCTGCTCTGTCTTCCTCACGTTTCGGTCTTGACAGAACGCCAGGAACTCCGGATATTCTTTTGAAAGTATGTCTGAAAGCTTCACTTCATCCCCTTATCCTGCGCATATGCGCCGTGCAAGCTTCTCTGCATATGTCTTTCTGACCCTCATATGAAGGCCTCTGTCTGTATATAATCCACGCAGGGAACGTGCCGCAGGGGCTCTGTTCCCCGGTGTGGGAATATGCTGTCTGTCTGTTACTGCCCAAGAGCCTTGGGCAGGTATATGCGCACTGCACGCTCCAAAAGCACGTCTTTGTCATTGGGGAAGCCCTGGATGGTGCTGTCCTCCAAAAGGTGGTTGAGGGTCTCGCCTATGTGCTCCGGCGGGAAGCCGGCAGAGGCCAGGTCCCCTCCCTTCACGGCGAGGTCCTTGAGCGAGAGCGGCAGGCCGTCTGCTATCATCTGTGCACGGAAAGCTGTAAGGGCCACGGACGCAGGTGCGGGAGCAAGAACGTCCTTGCAGGCGGAGAAGTCTGCCTGCATGAGAAGGATTACCTTGTCCAGGATGTCCTGGTTCTCCATTATGTAGCGCTTTATCTTTGAGGGGCGGGCGTCTCCGCGGACGTTGAACATATGCGCCCCTACAAGGCGCACGGTCTCTGAGGTGAGTTTGGAGGGCGCCTTGAGGCGCAGGCATATCTCATGCGCTATGCGCATGCCCTCTTTGTCATGGCCGTGGAAATTTCCGTTGGTTACATAGCAGTACGGCTTGGCGCAGTCATGAAGAAGGGCCGCAAAGCGTATCTCCGGGGCGGAGTACTTCACGCACCTGAGGGAATGCTCCAGGACATCATGGTCATGGAAGTCATGGCGCTGTTCTATGCCCCTGCCCAGAGCAAGCTCCGGCAAGATCTCGTCTAAGACACGGGTCTCGTCCAGTATCTTTAGCCCTACATACTGCGCATATTGTATGCCGTGCTTTGCGTCTGCCGCAAGGATCTTCTCCAGCTCCGCCCATATGCGCTCCGCCGCTATGTCCTGTATGAGCGCAGCGTTGCGGTGTGCGCCTTCCAGGCACTCTGCGGAGGGTGTGAAGCCGTTCTCTGCCGCCATCCTTGCAAGGCGCATTAAGCGCAGACCGTCTTCCGAGAACACCTTCTCCGCAGGGGCCACGGTGTCCATAACCCGGTTCTTTATATCTTCAAGGCCCCCCAGGGGGTCTGCGAAGGCGTCTGCCTTGATGTCATAATACACGGCATTGCACTTGAAGTCCCGCCTGCGGGCGTCCAGCATTATGTCCTGCGTGAAGAAGGACTCCTCCGGGCGGTGCGTGCCGCGGACGTACGTGTCCGTGCGGAACGAAGAGAACTCATAATCCTCTCCCTCCCGGCAGAGCTTGAGTGTGCCCGTGTTTTTGAAGGACCTGGCTATGACGTATCCGGCCCTTTCCGCATAACCTGCGAAGACGGCGGCGTCCATTGGCGCACAGATGTCCGTGTCTTCCGACGGGCCGAAGCCTGCGAGATAGTCCCGGACCTTTCCTCCCACCACGTACAGAGGGCAGGGCAGCATTTCTGCCAGCTGTATTAAGTTGGGGTTGAGTATTTCCCTCATACATGCCCTCCTTTCCGCCGTGTGCGCATGCGCTGCACCCCGTGCAGAATTGCATACACTGCGTTATATGCGTCATATGAGCCCTGTAAGGGGCATATGCGCATCCTGTTTTGCGCATGGGTTTGTGCAAGAAAGATTATACTACCCGGCGTTGCTTTTGTCTACACAACCCCATATGGCACAAGGTGAAATTTGCATGCGGCGCCCGCAGAGATATGCGGCACGTGTGTTGGATATCCTGCGCGGCCTGCCGGCGGCATGTTTTGGCCTGCCGGCGGCATGTTTTGGCCTGCGAAGGGGGGCGGGGGAAGCGCATGTCCGGCGCATATTGAGCCCTGCATATGAAGGCAAGATTATTGCATTTTGACAAAGGATGGGTTATACTCTATGTGCAAGTTTGACGGCAGAGGTGTACACGCACTATGTTCCATCTGATCGTAAACCGTATCCGCATGAACAAGAAGACCCGCAGGAAGATAGAAGATGCGGTGCAGGTGTTCAAGGATTCCGGACAGGAGTATGAAGTCCGGGTGGCGGAAAACAAAGGGGATGACACAGTTATTGCGAGGGAGATATCCCTGCAGCCCGGGGAGCACTGCATAGTGGTCCTTGGCGGGGACGGAACGCTCCATGACGTAATAAACGGCATAGAGGACTTTGAGCATACCTCCATGGCCCTCATACCCTTGGGCACGGGCAATGACTTCGCATCCATAGCGAAGATTCCCACGAAGGCCAAAGAGGCGGCCGAAATGATACTCTCCACTCCCCCTGTGCCCATGGACTACATACAGCTTGCAGACGGGCTCAAGAGCATCAACGTGGTTGGCATGGGAATAGACGTGGACGTGTTGGAAAGGGCTTATGCAGGAAAGCGCCACGGCAGGAGCAAGTACCTGTTCGCGCTCATAAAGAGCCTCATCCACTTCCAGAGCATCCATTTCACCCTGGACTGCGAGGGGCATGAGAACGAGGAGCATTACGGCCTCATAATCGCCGTTGGCAACGGACGTCAGATAGGCGGCGGCATAAAGCTCTTCCCGGAGGCTAATCTCACGGACGGCTGGCTGGATCTTTTAGTCGTGGACTACATCTCCCGCCCCAAGCTCATAGGAGCCTTCATAAAGCTCATGAGGGGCAAGATAAACAAGGTCAAGCACACGACCCACCTCCGCGTGAAGAGCGCACGTCTCATTCCCCAGACGGAGAACTGGACAATCCAGGCAGAGGGCGAGATATACGCCAACAGGGTAATAGATGCCCGCATTGTAGAGGGCGGACTGAAGTTCGTCCTCCCTCCCGCGCAAGGCACTGAGGGCAAGTAAGCGCCTGCATGGGGCTCCATGCATCAGGCTTAGCCTTGTACGGCGCAGCATATGCGCCGACAAAGGCACATGAGACCGGCATACGAAGGACAACGGATGATAGAGAAGTACTACAGAAGCATCATAAACAAGGTTAAGCAGGCCATATGCGTGGTGGGGCCCAGTTTCAAAGTGTACCTTTCCAACCCCGCCTTCAACGCCCTGTTCAATTACAGCGGCAAGAAGGGAACACTGGGAGAGGCCACGAGATGCGCCGGCCCTGTGAAACGCTGCGGGCAGGATGAAAGCTGCAGGGGGTGCCCCCTTGCGGAAGCCTTTGACGATGCTTTCTACTCCTCCTCCGAGGTCCGCAGGCGCATCTTCCAGAAGGTCCTGACGGATGACGGCGAGACGGAGGTCTCATACTCCGTAACGGTAAGCCCCTTGGGGGGCGGGCTTGTCATGTGCTCCGTGGATGACGCATATGAGCTGGAGATTGCTCATGAGCTGCGCAATGCAAGGAACATACAGCAGCGCCTTCTTCCCGCCGGCAAATGGGCGGGCGGCAAAAGATACTCCTTCACATACATCCCCTGCCGTGAGATTGGCGGGGATCTGCCGGACGTATACGAACTCAACGGCGCCGCCTGCGGCATGATAGCGGACGTCTCCGGCAAGGGCATCTCCGCCGGCATGCTTTCTGCATTCGTAAAGGCCGCCTATGACAAGAAGGAGCCCTCTCCCGCCATGGCCATCTCAAAGCTTTCGGACAAGTTCCGTGAGCTCAAGCTGGATGAGCGCAACTACATAACCATGGCCGCCGTCCATATAGACAAGGACACCATAACCTACTCCATGGCAGGCCACAACACGCCCATCCTCTTAAAGTCCGGCTCCAGCATAACCAGGGTTACCCTCTCCGCCCCTCCGGTCTCCGGATGGTTCGACAACCCGCAGTACTTCGACGACACCATCCCCTACAAAAAGGGCGACATCTTAGTCCTTCTCACGGACGGCGTAACCGAGTGCCGCAACGGCCGCGGCGAGATGTTCGGCGAGGACGGCGTCATGAAGACCCTCTCCCTCTCCCCCACCGCCGACGTCTTCATAAAGAAGCTGGAAGAGTCCCTCGTCTCCTACTCCAGCAACCAGACCGATGACGTGACCGTCATAGCCTTCGACCTGTAATCCTCAGGACCACCTGAGCCTTAAGGCAGACCATTGCTCCGCAACCGAAACAGGCCCGCACAGTGCCTCTGAGAGGCCACGCACGCACGTTAGAGCCCACATATAACGACTTACAGCAAACCCACAAGCGCATCTGGCCGCCCGGCCCGGGTGCGTTTTCTGTTGCCAGCCATTCCATTCCGATGTACTACTTTAAGTACAAAGAATGATTTGAATCTCAGTACAAACATTTGTTTGTGCGAGACCTCAAAACATAAAGTACACACATGCTGTGATCTGGCCGTTAGGCCTGTCGGAG
>JAJPZC010000027.1 GCA_021204585.1 Clostridia bacterium | reverse complement strand
GAGACTGTTATCTCCTTGCCCTTCTCGCAGATGCCGTTGAGGCATGCAGCGACTGCTGCAGCGCAGGCGCCGGTGCCGCAGGCAAGGGTCTCGCCTGTGCCCCTCTCCCACACTCTCATGCGGAGATGGTTGCGGTTGATGAGCTTTACGAACTCTGTGTTGATCCTGTCCGGGAAGGCTTCATGGTGCTCAAACCTGGGGCCTATGCCCGTGAGGTCCATCCTGTTCGGATCGCCGTCCATGAATACCACGCAGTGAGGATTGCCCATGGATACAAGGGTCACCTTGTACTCCTTGCCATCCACGACAAGCGGGGCGCCTACTACGGTGTCCCCTGTGAAGGTTGAGGGTATGTCCTCGCCGCGCAGAATGGGCGCACCCATGTCCACCTTGGCGGAGCCTACCTTGCCGTATGAGTCCAGGTACAGCTCTATTGTCTTTATGCCGGACAGTGTCTCCACAGTGAGCTCCGTGCCCTTGACATATCCTAAGTCATGCGCAAGCTTGGAAAGACACCTTATGCCGTTTCCGCACATCTTGCCCTCTGAGCCGTCTGCGTTGAACATCCTCATTCTGCAGTCCGCCACCTTTGAGGGGCAGAGCATTATGATGCCGTCTCCGCCTATTGAGAAATGCCTGTCTGAAAGCTCCACGGCAAGGGCTGAAGGGTCTTTGAGCTCTTCCTTCATGCAGTCAAAGTATATGTAGTCATTGCCGATGCCGTGCATCTTGTAAAATCTCATATCCGGCTCCTCCGCCGCTTCAAGCGGCTTCCTGTCTTCCCTTCAATTATAATCTATCCACGGCCCAAAAGCAAACCATTTGATATTACAAATCGCACACACGTATTGCAGTTTAAGGCTATATGCATCCGCTCCAGACGTGAATCCCTGCAACCTGATACATGCGGTTACATGCCGCCCTCTTACGTTTTGGCATGCACATACGGCCAAAGCAAACGCCAAACGGTATGAGCGAGGGGGACATTGGCTTGACTGTGCCTCCCCGCTCAGGATACAATTTGGCATGAGATTTGTGATGCGGGCAGGTGACTGAGATGTACATACAGCGTTTTGCAGAAGATGAATTCTTAAGATGCAGCAAGACATTCAAGGCTGTAACGGTATACGGCCCCAGGGGCGCAGGCAAGACTACAATGCTGAAGCACCTTGCTGAGCCCGAAAGGACTTACGTGTCCCTTGACGATACGGACAACCTTATCCTTGCGCAGACAGACCCGGATCTGTTCTTCCAGAGATACAGGCCTCCTGTGATTATAGATGAGGCCCAGAAGGCCCCTGGCCTGTACAGCTACATAAAGCTTATCTGCGACGAGACAGACGCCCGCAGCCTGTTCTGGATGGCCTCCTCCGAGGACTACACCTTCCATCACACGGACTGCGAGTCCCTCTGCGGCAGGCAGGCCCGTGTGAATCTGTACCCTCTTTCATACAATGAAGCCAGCGGAATACGCTTCACGGATCCGTTTGACCTGACGCCGGATCACCTTCTCTCCAGAAGCCAGCAGGCCGGAGAGTGTGATGCCGCAGACCTCTTCCGCTTCATCTGGCAGGGAACTCTGCCCGGTGTCCAGGGAGCCTCTCCGGAAGAGCGCAGGGAGTTCTACGAGAACCACATAAACTATGTGCTCCTGCGGGATGCAAGATACCTGGCCCCGGACATTGATGAGGTGGCCTTCAGACGCTTTCTGACCGCCTGTGCGACCATGATTGGGCAGGTTATACACTATTCACCCCTTGCTTTAGCCGCCGGCATATCCGTGCCTAAGGCAAAGAAATGGGTTTCAATCCTTTCCGGAATGCGTGTGCTGTACCTTCTGCACCCGCACCAAAGCACAGACATGAAAAGCCATTCACGGACTCCGGTGCTGTACTTCATGGACACAGGGCTTGCCTCATACCTTGCCAAATGGCCCACAGCAGACACCCTGCTGGCAGGCAACCAGGGCCCAGCATTGCTGCGCAACTACGTTATAACGGAGCTTATGAAAGATCTGGACTGCAGCTCCGTGCAGTATAATCTGGAGTACTACAAGGACAGGGGCGGCAAGGAGCTGCCGCTCATAATGACCTGGCAGAGAGATGTGCATCCTCTGGACATCCAGCTTGCGGCCGCAGCATACACCAGTGCCGCAAGACGCTTCAAGGCAGTACGGGACAATATATTTGACATGAGCTGCGGAGGCATAGTATGCCTCTCACCCACCTACTATCCGCTGGGCAGGGAGAACCATATCATCCCTGCCAATATCCTGTGACTAAAGCATATCCCGGCACTTATGATAATCTGAAGCCGCTCCGGGCAACTCTGGAACGGCTTTTTGAGTGAGAAAATGAAGGCTGACTTATAATGGGAAATCTTAGGGCAATTTTCCATTCTGTGGCAAATCTCCCTAAGTTTTTGCATGCGCCAACGCGCGCGCGGGCGGAGTTGAAACATTTGTTCATAAAATTTTCCAATGATAGCCGGAACTGGCTGGAGCTCCGGCTGTGCTGGCTTTGGTGTGGCCGCACGGGCGGTTTAGTTGTTGGTGTAGAGGGCCTTGTACGGATTGTCTTTGTCCGGGGTGAGGACGAAGAAGTTGGAGTTGAGAAGCTTCTTTGCGTTGAACTGAGGGAAGGACTCACAGTACTCCTTGATGATGTCGCAGAGCTCAGGGATGTCTGCGCCGCAGACGGCTTCTGCATGGACCTGAGGAGGAAGCTTGTGGGGAAGCTTCTTGCAGCGGAGGTACATTACGCCGCCGTGCATTCCGGTGCCGCAGAAGTTGTGGAAGATGGGCTGGCCGTCATCATTCTGTCCTAAGACTACGATGACGCCTCCGGCCTGGTACTCGCCGAGGAAGGAGCCGGCACGGCCGCCTATCACGATGACGGGGTGGAGCTCCTTATAGGCCTTCATGTGGATGCCTGCACGGTATCCGGTGTTGCCCTCCACAAAGATCTTGCCGCCTCGCATAGCGTATCCTGTGGCGTCTCCGGCGTTGCCGTATATGACAATCTTGCCGCCGTTCATTGTGTCTCCGGTGGCATCCTGCGCGTTGCCGTGCACCTCTATGTCACAGCCGTTGAGGTATGCGCCCAGGGCGTTGCCCGGGGTCCCGTTGAGGATTATCTTCTTGCCGGAAAGACCGGCTCCTACATACCTCTGGCCTATTATTCCGTTAACAGTTATCTTTTTGTCCGAGGTCTCCCGTACTCTCCTGTTGAGCACCTGGAAACTCATGTTTTCATCTGCATTGATTATCATATCATGCCTCTATAACTGCTTATAAGTGTGCCGTTTCGTGGAAGCGGACTGTAATACCGTATCTTCTTTTAACGCCCTGCGGAGGGCGGCTGTTATACCTTTCTTGCAAGTTTTGCCTTTCTTGCGTCTGCGGAGAAGGCTAAAAGCTGGGGCTTGTCTATGAGGAGGTCAAAGTCCACGGTGTCTAAGGGAACCTCGTCACGGATTAAGGACGTGTAGATGCCTGCCCTCTCGAAGTCGTTTATGAGAATGAAGCCAATGAGCTTTCCGTTCTTCACGTACAGCTTCTTGTACGTGTCCTCTGTAATACGCGAGATGCACTCGCCGTCATAAGCTCCTGCTGAGAGCTCATGGCATCCGAAGAAGCCCATGGCGTTCATAGGGATGGCGTTGGTGAACTTCTCGTCCCCGCCCGCCATATTGATGCCTGCGCACCTTCCCTGGAAGGATGCATTGGGCAGCAATGCCAAAATCCTTTTGGCATTGATGGACTTGTCATAGCCCTCGGAGCAGTCCCCGGCGCAATAGATGTCCTTTACGGATGTCTCGCAGTGCTCATCTATGATGACGCCGCGGTTTACGTCGCACCCTGCACCCTTCGCAAGGTCTGTATTGGGCCTGACGCCTACGGCCGTTACAACGATGTCAAAGGGTATCTCCCTGCCGCTTCTAAGGATTGCGGTGTTGTCCTTGTATGCGCTGACGCAGTCTGAAAGGTAGAACGTGACGCCCTTTTTATCCAGCACCTTCTTTACCATTGCTGCGCCTTCCGCATCCAGCACAGAGGGCATTATCCTGTCTGCAAGGTCTACTACGGTGACCTCTTTGACCCTGTCCAGGATGCCTTCCACGCACTTGAGACCGATGAGGCCGGCGCCTACAACAAGCACCCTTGCCTCCGGTGTGAGCTTTGCCTCCAGAGCCTTCATGTCATCATACGTCATGAAGGTGAACTTGTTCTCTACGGTCTCATACCCGTCTGCATGGGGCACAAAGGGCCTTGAGCCTGTGGCAATCAAAAGCTTGTCATACGGCACCTTTGTGCCGTCTTCAAGGGTTACGCTCTTCCCTTCCGGATCTATTGCAGTGGCCGTTACGCCAAGCATGGCGTCCACGTTGTTCTTTATATAGAAGTCCCTGGGTCTGTAGTCCAGGTGAGCTTCATCCACACGGCCCAAGAGGTAATATGAAATGAGCGGGCGGCCGTAGCAGTGGCGGGATTCTGTAGAGATTAAGGTAATGTCCCCCTCCGTGTCCACGGAGCGGATGCCTTCTATGCAGGCTATGGCGGCTGTGCCGTTTCCTATGATAACGTATCTCATGATCAGTCTCGCTCCTCGTACACGATTGCGCCGTTGGGGCAGTAGGCCACGCAGTTGGGAACGCCTCCTCTGCCGTTGTCCGTGCAGAGCATGCACTTTTGGGCGGCCTTGCCGTCTGCGGCGGGCATTATGGCGCCGAACGGGCACACCAGAACGCACGTGAAGCAGCCCACGCACTTCTCCCTGTCTATGACGACCATTCCGTCATCATTCCTGGAAAGAGCCCCGGATATGCAGCTTTTGACGCATATGGAGCTTGTACAGTGCCTGCAGTTCACGGCGAAATGTATCTCGTCCCCCTCTTCTCCTTCCACGTGGATTCTGGGCTTTACCACCGTTCCGAACTTTCCCTTGAGCTTGAACATCTCATCCAGGCCGGAGTTTGCAAAAGCGCACTCCCACTCGCAGAGATGGCACCCGAGACAATGCTGTTCATTTACATAAATACGTTTCATATCTGGCTCCCGTCACTCCCGGCACCCTCCTGGTGCCGGTCTGTAGGTTTGTATCTATGATCCGCTCTCTCCGCAGCCCTCCGGCTGCAGATGTATGGTTCTTATGTTTTCCGGCCCCGCATGCCTTTCCGGCCGGAGCGGCTGTTAGTACATCTCTATGTACGCATCCCTCTCCGGGCCTACGGAGACGTACTTTATCTTGCAGTCGCAGAGCTTTTCCAGGAGGGCTATGTATGCCAGAGCCTCCTTGGGAAGGTCTTCCTTCTTGCGGCATGCAGAGATATCGCAGTGCCAGCCGGGCACTTTCTCTATATAGGGCTTGCACTCATCCAGAACGTCCGTGAAGGGGAACTCGTCTATGAGCTCACCGTTCAGCTCATAGCGGGTTACGATCTCTATCTCGTCATAATCATCCAGCACGTCCAGCTTGGTGAGGGCAATGTCATCCGCGCCCTGGCAGCGTATGCCGTATCTGGAGGCAACGACGTCGAAGGGCCCAACTCTTCTGGGCCTTCCGGTTGCGGCGCCGTACTCATGTCCAGCCGCACGGAGCTTTTCTGCCTTCTCTCCGAAGTACTCACAGGTGAAGGGGCCCTCTCCCACGCAGCTTGAATATGCCTTCATAATGCCAATGGACTGGTCCAGTTTCAAGTTGGGCACGCCTGCGCCTATGGGCGCATATGCTGCTATTGTTGAGGAGGAAGACGTATACGGCACGATGCCGTAATCTATGTCCCTGAGGGCGCCAAGCTGAGCCTCGAACATGATGTTCTTGCCTGCCTTGTTGGCATTGTTTAAGAAGACGCCGGTGTCCGTTACGTACTTTGCAAGGGGCTTGCCGTATGTCTCGAAGTAATCTGTCATGGCCTCTACCGTTACGGGCTCAAAGCCGTATGCCTTTATGGTCATGTTCTTCCACGCCACAATATCCGGCAGCCTCTTGTACATAAGCTCCGGCCTCAAAAGCTCTCCCATGCGGAATGCCTTCTTCATGTACTTGTCTGCGTATATGGGAGCTATGCCGCGCCTTGTGGAGCCGTACGGCTTTCCGGTGGCCTTCGTGAGCCTGTCCTCTTCCATTATGTCCTGTAAGACATTGTACGGCATTGTTATGACGGCCTTGTCCGATATCTTGAGGTTTGCAGGGCTAATCTCTATGCCCTTGTCCCGAAGCCGCTGTATCTCGCCGCACAGGTGCTTCAAGTCTATGACCATTCCGCAGCCCATGACGTTTACGACCTCGGGCCTCAAAATGCCGGAGGGCAGAAGGTTCAGTATGAACTCGCCCCTCTCGTTCTTGACCGTATGGCCGGCGTTGTTGCCGCCCTGATACCTGCAGACGATGTCGAACTTTCCGGACAGCAGATCCACCATCCTTCCCTTTCCTTCATCGCCCCAGTTGATTCCGCAGATGCTTGTAAGCATATCTTCTCATTCCTCTCTCATAGATTTTGTCCCGCGGCACGGGTCTGCGTCTCCCCTGCCGCACACGCCCCTGTATGGGCGCTTCTGCGCCCCTGCGGGCGTCATTATTTATATCCACACAGGAAGTCATATCCTGCGTTAGAGTCGCTATAAGCCGCTCCTAACGCTCATATGAGCGCCAGAAAGCTGCCTGTTTTTGCTGCCTGGACTGCGGCCCTTGGGGGCGCAGTTACATGCTCTCGCCGGCATGGCGGATGCCGAGGATGCGGAGCTCTGTGTCGTTGAGGCCGACGCCGCGGAGCATGAGGCGGTTGCCCTTCAGGGCTTCGATGGAGTTTATGCCCATGCCGCCCATCATCTCCTTTATCTCGCCGCCCCAGGCCTCTACGAGGTTTACGAGGCGCTTGTAGCCGATGTCCGGGTTGAGACGCTTTACAAGCTCCGGTATCTGGGTTGCTATGCCCCAGTTGCACTTGCCGGTGTGGCAGGTGCGGCAGAGGTGGCACCCGAGAGCCATTACGGCAGCGGTGCCTATGTAGCAGGCATCTGCGCCTAAGGCTATGGCCTTTACGACGTCTGAGCTGGAATGGATGGAGCCGCCCACAACTATTGAGACGTTGTTGCGGATGCCCTCCTGGCGGAGGCGCTCATCCACCTGCGCAAGCGCAAGCTCAATGGGAATGCCCACGTTATCGCGGATACGGGTGGGAGCAGCTCCCGTGCCGCCGCGGAAGCCGTCTATGGCTATGATGTCTGCGCCGGAACGGGCTATGCCGGAAGCTATGGCGGCAACGTTGTGAACGGCCGCAATCTTTACGATTATGGGCTTCTTGTATGCCGTGGCCTCTTTGAGCGTGTATATGAGCTGCCTAAGGTCCTCTATGGAATAGATGTCATGGTGAGGCGCGGGGGAGATGGCGTCCATGCCGCGCGGAATCATGCGGGTCTCGGAGACTTCCTCTGAGATCTTGGCTCCGGGCAGATGCCCTCCTATGCCGGGCTTTGCGCCCTGGCCCATCTTTATCTCAATGGCGGCCGCAGCCTCCAGGTAGTCTGCATGCACGCCGAAACGGCCGGATGCAACCTGGACTATGGTGTTCTTGCCGTACTTGTAGAAGTCCTTGTGAAGGCCGCCCTCGCCGGTGTTGTAATATATGCCCAGCTCTTCAGCCGCGCGGGCAAGGGACTCGTGGGCGTTGTATGATATGGAGCCGTATGACATCGCAGAGAACATGAT